>NZ_JBFAIN010000007.1:0-358058 GCF_040654735.1 Saccharopolyspora sp. NPDC050642
CATACATAAGTCAGGGCACCCACAGTCCAGGGAGCCTCTGAGGTTCCGCCACCCGCACCGCCACGCAAAACGAGGTTGGAAAAACCTCAATGGAAATCGAACCTCTGATTTCCATTGAAATTGCGGACATCCGGGTCCTGGAGGATCCGGGGGCGTCAGCGGTGGAGGGTCTCGTGGGGGAGAATCCCAAGAACGTCCCGGCGCCTCGCCAGAGGGCGCTGATGCCGGTGCTTCGTACCGCATCCCCGAGCAGCTTGCCCGCTCCGCGACACGCCACGATCACCGTCCCCACGAGACGACCGGCCGACTTTTCCGGCCAGAGAGGCGAAGAATGCGCATCGACCTCAGCGGGAAGACCGCACTCGTCACCGGTTCCTCGGCGGGGATCGGTTTCTCGATCGCACGCGGCCTCGCCGGCGCGGGCGCCGATGTCGTCGTCAACGGCCGTTCGGAGAAGACCGTCACCGCCGCCGTCGACAAGATTCGGCAGGAGGTCCCGGACGCGGCCGTGCGCGCGGCCGTCGCCGATGTCGCCACCGACGACGGTGCGAACCGAGTCGTGGACCTGGCGGGCGGCGTCGACATCTTGGTCAACAACCTCGGGATCTTCGGCGCCACCCCGGCGCTCGAGATCACCGATGACGACTGGCGGCGCTACTTCGAGGTCAACGTCCTCGCATCGGCGCGGCTGACCCGCCTGCTGCTGCCCGCGATGATGGAACGCGGCTGGGGACGCGTGCTCAACATCGCCAGCGATTCCGCCGTGGTCATCCCCGAGGAGATGATCCACTACGGCACGAGCAAGACCGCGCTGCTCGCGGCTTCCCGCGGCTTCGCGAAGGCCGCCGCCGGCACCGGGGTCACCGTCAACTCGGTCATCGCCGGACCGACCCACACCGGTGGCGTGGAGGACTTCGTCTACCAGCTCGTCGACCGGGCCCTCCCCTGGGATGAAGCGCAGCGCGAGTTCATGCGCACCAACCGACCGCAGTCGCTCCTGCAGAGGCTCATCGAGCCCGAGGAGATCGCCAACATGGTCGTCTACCTGGCCTCACCGCTCGCATCGGCCACGACAGGCGGCGCGGTGCGCGTGGACGGCGGCTACGTCGATTCGATCCTGCCCTGACTGTTCGACCTGGAGCGCCTTCTCCACCGCGGTGTCGAGCATCCCGTGCAACGCGGCAAGCGTGCGCCAGCCGTGGGCGCTCACTTCGACGGCTCGTCGGCGATTCCCACGAGCACCTCCTGTCGGTTGACCTGCGGCACCAAGCTTGCACCCTTATGAGGCGTCTGCAACTATCTCCCACATCACAATGACTGCACATTGAACTAGCACGCGTCTGCAATTATTGTCGACGCTCGTAAGATTCAGACGCAGTCATAACGGAAGGCCGTGCACATGCCTCTCGCGCTCCTGGCCCTCGCCATCGGCGCCTTCGGGATCGGCACCACCGAATTCGTGATCATGGGCGTGCTTCCGCAGGTCGCCGGCGAGTTCGGCGTCAGCATCCCCGCCGCGGGCTGGCTGGTGTCCGGCTACGCGCTCGGCGTCGTCATCGGCGCACCGATCCTCACCGTCCTGGGCACCAAGGTCTCCCGCAAGAAGATGCTCCTGTTCCTGATGGGCATCTTCATCGCGGGCAACGCGCTCTCCGCCGCCGCTCCCACCTTCGGCGTCATGCTCGTCGGCCGGGTCGTCGCCTCGTTCGCCCACGGCGCGTTCTTCGGCATCGGTTCCGTCGTCGCCGCCAACCTCGTCGCCCCCGAGAAGAAGGCCTCGGCCATCTCGCTGATGTTCATGGGGCTGACCATCGCCAACATCATCGGCGTCCCCGGCGGCACCTACGTCGGGCAGGCCGCCGGCTGGCGGGTCACCTTCGGCATCGTCGCCCTGCTCGGCGTGATCGGATTCCTCGGCGTCGCCATGCTCGTCCCGGAGCAGGGCAAGCCCGAGGCCGCGAGGATCCGCACCGAGTTCGCCGCGTTCCGCAACGTGCAGGTCTGGCTCGCGATGGCGATGACCGTCCTCGGGTACGGCGGCGTGTTCGCCGCGATCACCTACATCGCGCCGATGATGACCGATGTCGCAGGCTACTCCGAGGGCGGCGTGACCTGGCTGCTCGTGCTGTTCGGCATCGGCATGTTCCTGGGCAACCTGCTGGGCGGCAAGTTCGCCGACAAGGCCCTGATGCCCATGCTCTTCGCCACGCTCGCCGCCCTCGCGGTCGCCTTGCTGCTGTTCACCGTGACGGCGCACAGCCAGGTCCTCGCCGCGATCACCCTGCCCATCATCGGCGCCTTGGGCTTCGCCACCGTGCCACCGCTGCAGAAGTGGGTCCTCGACCAGGCATCCGCCGCCCCGACCCTGGCTTCCGCCGCCAACATCGGCGCCTTCAACCTCGGCAACGCCCTCGCCGCCTGGCTCGGCGGTGTCGTGATCGCCGCCGGATTCGGCTACACCTCGCCCAACTGGGTCGGAGCGATGCTCGCCGGCACCGCGCTGCTGCTGTCCTTCCTCGCGGCCTTCCTCGATCGCCGCAGCCGGGCGACCGGTCCCAGCACCGCGCCCAGGCCCGCCGAGCCGGTGGCCGCCTGATCCCGCTCCGCGGCAGGGACGCAAATCCGCAACCCCCACAAGGAGTTCCACAGCTCGACAACGGCGCCGAGATCTCACAACCCGGCTTCGGCGCCTTCCCGGACACCCTCGACTGACCACCCACCGCGCAGGTCGCGCGGGCTGATCTTCCTCGCCCGTGCGACCTTTCCTCGCACCGCGCGGTTCCCCGCGGTCTTCTGGGCGGCTTCGCGCGCGGGAGGGCGGATCAACGCAGCGGGTCGTACGGCGCCAGGTCGATCCCCGGGTCGACCTGGCGGGCCAGCCGCGCCGCGACCGAACCCGCGTACGGGCCGATCGTCAGGCCCGAGGCACCCAGGCCGTTGATCACGACCAGCCCGGCGACCTGCGGAACCGCGCCGAGCAGTGGCCGGATGTCGGGTCCCGTCGGGCGGAACCCGATGCGGGTCTCCACGTGCGTCGCATCGGCCAGCCCGGGGGCCACCGACAGCGCTTCGCCGAGCACCTCCGCCATCCCGGCCGCGGTCACCCGGTGGTCGAAGCCGGCCTCGTCCTCGCGGGTCGCGCCGACCACGACCCGCGAGTCGTCGAAGGCCAGGATGTAGTGGCGCGACTGCGGCAGCACGACCGGCCAGTTCGCGGTTTCCACGCCTGGCAGCCGCAGGTGCATGATCTGGCCGCGCTGCGGCATTACCCGCACCTGGACACCGATCGGTTCGAGTAGCCGCGGCGACCAAGCACCGGCCGCCGCGATCACGGCGTCCCCGCCGATGAACTCGTCGTCGACCCGCACCCCGCGGACCGCGCTGTCGGCGACGATCGCAGCCGTGCCGTTGATGATCCGTGCGCCGCGCCGGGCGGCGGCGCGGCGCATCGCGTCGCGGACCATGCGGCCGTCCAGGCGCGCTGCGCCGGGGATGTGGATCGCCTTGCCGTCGTGTTCGAGCGGCGGGAACAGCTCGCGGGCCCGGCGACCGCTGATCAACTCCACTTCGCCGGCCATCTGGGCCTCCGCGGCGCGCTCGGCCACCCGCTGAAACGTCTCGTCCGATTCGTCTTCGGATACCAGCCGCAGCGAGCCGACCCGCCGGTACCCGAGCTCGGTCTCGCCGTCGGCGGCCAACGCCGCCAGCAGCTCCGGGTAGTGCTCCGCCCCGGCGACCGAGATCCGGTACCAGTCCGGATCATCCACTTTGGACGACCACGGGCAGACGATGCCCGCACCGGCCGACGTCGCGCGGCCCGGGGCCGGCGAGTCCACCAGGACCACCTCCACCCCGGCCCGGGCCAGCTCGTATCCGGCTGCCGCACCGGCGATGCCGCTTCCGACGACCACCACCCGCATTTCCCGCTCCTCCCGGTTCGACCGACTTCTCCTCATCGCACACCGCCCATGCGCCGCTGCACCCAGGGCGCGATCAGGTGCATGACGACCCCGGCGGCCATCACCGCCGCGCCGACCCCCGCGAAGTAACCGACCTCGGTCTCCGCGCGGTAGAGCTGCACCAGCTGCGCGTTGATGCCCGCCGCCGCGGCGGAGGCCAAGAACCACAGACTCATCATCTGGGCCAGGAACGCCCGCGGGGCGAGCTTGGTGGTGGCCGAAAGGCCCACCGGCGACAGGCACATCGACCCGCAGATCACCACGAAGTAGCTCGCGACGAGCCACCACGGGCTGGCGAGCGCGTCCACGCCGCCCAGCAGACCGGGCCCGGCCATCAGCACGAACGACGCCCCGCCGAGCAGCAGCCCGGTGGCGAACTTGCGCGGCATGGTGGGCTGCCGGTCCCCCAGCCTGATCCACAGCCAGGCGAAGGTCGGGGCCAGCACGAGCGTGGCGATCGGGTTCAGCGACTGGAACCACGAGGACGGCACCGCGAATCCGAAGATCTCCAGGTCGGTTCGCGTGTCGGCGAACTGCGCGAGCACCGAGCCGGACTGCTCGTTGACCACCCAGTAGCACACCGCGCCGATGAACAGCGGGATGTAGGCGATCAACCGGGACCGCTCGACGGCATCGGTCCTCGGGCTGCGCAACATCATGATCGTGTAAGCCGCCGGCAGCAGCACCGCGAGCACCGAGACGGCGTTGATCAGCACCTGGACGGTCAAGAACCCGGTGGCACCGAGGATCACGACGACCACCGCCAACACCGCAACGCCCACGGCTGCGCGCATCGCCACCTGGCGCCGCTCACCGGCGCGGAGCGGATTCGTCGGCACGTCCCCGGCCTGGCCCAGCCGCACCCGCCCCCGGACGTACACCACCAGGCCCGCCGCCATCCCGACGGCCGCGAGGCCGAAGCCGAGGTGGTAGTCGACCTGCTGCCCGAGCGTGCCCACGAGGTACGGCGCGATGAAAGCGCCCAGGTTGATGCCCATGTAGAAGAGGGAGAACCCGGCGTCGCGGCGGTTGTCCGCCGGCGTGTACAGCTCCCCCACCATGCTGGACGCGTTCGGCTTCAACAGCCCGGTCCCGACCACGATCAGCAGCATCGACACCAGCAGCGCGGGCAACCCGCCGGGCACCGCCAGCGCCAAGTGGCCGCACATGATCAGCAGGCCGCCAAGCAGGACCGCGCGGCGCATGCCCAGCAACCGGTCCGCCAGCCAGCCGCCGAGGATGCCGGACATGAACACCAGGGCGCCGTAGACCGACACCAGCGCCGACGAGGTCGGTTTGTCCAGCCCGAGCCCGCCATCGGAGGTCTGGTCGTACAGGTAGTACAGCAGGATCGCGGACATCCCGTAGTAGGAGAACCGCTCCCACATCTCCAGGAAGAACAACGTGGCCAGGCCGCGGGGGGTGGCCGAAGAAACCTCGGTCGCTCGTGGGGATCTCCGTCTGCTCGCTCATGGCCGCCTTTCGATGGATGGCGTGCACCGGCGGGAGAAGCGCGGTCAGCGAGTCGTGCCGTCGGGTCGCCGCAGCAGCGGGCGGTCGACCGTCCAGAGCACCTCCGCGATCGCGGTGCCGCGGTTGTGGATGGCGTGCGGAATCCTGGACTTGAAGTGGATCGAGTCGCCGGCGCCGAGCACCTCGGTCCCGTCCGGCAGCAAGAACGCCAGCTCGCCGCGCAGCACGTAGCAGAACTCCTCGCCGTCGTGCTGGGTGACCGGTGACGGCTCGGCGGTCGGGTGCACCACGGTGACCATCGCTTCGAGGCGCTGGTCGGGCAGGTCCGCGGTCAGCACGCGGTGCTCCCGCTCGCCCATCACCACCCGCGTGGCGTGCGGGTCGTCGTGCCGGGCGATCGAGTACTCGCGCCGGCCTCGGCGACCGGCCGCGCCGAGCAGCTCGACCGCGTCCACCTCCAGCGCGCCGGCCAACGCGAAGAGCGAGGTCAACGAGATCGAGTTGATGCCGCGCTCGGCCAGCGAGAGGAAACCCGGCGACAGTCCGCAGCGTTCCGCCAGGTCCCGCAACGTCAGACCGCGCTCGGTGCGGATCCGCTTGATCGCCGCCCCCACCAGCCGGGTCGGGCCATCGGCGGCGGGTTCGGCCGGAGGAGCGCTGTCGGCCACGGTTCCTGCCCCCTTCCCTCGGGTACTGGCATTTAGTCACACCAAACAGAGGCAGTCAATACTGAACAGCGAACTCCGCGACCAGCCCCGGCAGAGCCTCTACCAGCGCGGCTCCAGCTACGAATCCGATGTGGACAGTCCAGCGCGACTCGCGGCAGCGGACCGGACGCGGTAGTGGGCTCGAACCGGCGCCGTGCACGGGAGATGAGGGATATCCCCGTCCTGCTGGATTTGCATTCTTTCTCCCGGGCTTGACCGGGATGATGCTGTTATGACGACTGAAATCGCGCGCAGGTTCACCTGGCTGGGCAGGCTGCTGCCCGGCTGGTTGCGCGCGCCCGGCCGCAGCACCGTCAGGTACCGCTACGAGCTGGAACGAGAGCTGCACGACGGGCCGGCGGCGGGCCTGTCGGCACTGGCCCTCCAGCTCGGGCTGATCTCCGCCACGGCCGGCGACCCGCAGCTCTCCGCCCGCATCGACGCACTCCGGGACACCGTCTGCCTGCTCGTCGAACGCATGCGCCTGCTCGGCGCGACCATCCACCCACCAGCACTCGCCGCCGGTCTTGAACCGACGTGGACGTCCGTCGCCGAGCACGGCGACCTACGCCTACGGCTCGACCTGCCGGGGCACGATCTCGGCACGCAGCTCTCCGGCCGGACGGGTCTCCTCGTCGCCGATCACCTGCGTACGCTGGAACCCGGCACCACCGTGCAGGTGCGAGTGCGAGGCAAGAGGCTCGTGCGCGTGCACATCACCGAACAGCGGCCGGGTTGGGAGCAGCGCCGGCATTTCCGGGCGGTACTGGGATGAAGGCCGCCATCGCCGAAGACGGCGCGCTGCTCCGGGAAGACGTGCCCCTGGAGGCAGGTCGCCGAATGCTGAACCTGTTGGTGAGCAAGGGAATCAGACCCCACCGCGGTGTCCACCGCACGTAACCGAAGGGCTGCCTGAAGCGATCGGGCGGCCCTTCGAAGCGACGGCCGGCGAGGGGCAACGATGCGGCCGGGACGTTGCCCGAAAGTCGCGGATTCCTGCCCGTTCGCCGACTTCGCGGCCCGGCCGGTTCGTCCCCGCCCGCCGCACGGGCGAAGCTGATACCGGTCGGTGAAGTTCGGGAGGCTCAGGAGAATGGTTCTAGGTTCCAGCCGCGATCTGGTGCGAACCCAGACCGAGGACAAGGTCGTCCGGCTGGTGAACGTGGAGCGGGCGAAGCGGCGGCTCGGCCCGTTGCACGTCGACGAGCGGTTGCGCCGCGCCGCGCGCGGGCACAGCGCCGACATGGCGCGGCGCGGCTTCTTCGCGCACCAGGCGACGCGCGGCCCGTCGCCGTTCGAACGGATGCTGGCCGCGGGTTTCGAAGACCCCGGCGGCGAGAACATCGCCGCCGGTCAGGAAACGCCCGCCGCGGTGGTGCACGCCTGGATGCAGAGCATCCCGCACCGCGCGAACATCCTGAACGCGGACTTCCAGTTCATCGGCGTGGGGCTGCACGTCGACGCCACCGGCCCGTGGTGGACGCAGAACTTCGGCTACTGACGACCTCAGGCCGCGGGCAGCGGGAGACGCACCTCGAAGCAGCAGCCGCCCGGAACGTTGCGCACCGACACGTTCCCGTTGTGCGCCTGCACGAGACCCTGCACGATGGCCAGGCCGAGGCCGCCGCCGCTGCTGCCGCGCGTCCTCCGGTCCTCCCCGCGCCACCCCATGTCGAACACCGAGGCCAGGTCGCCTTCCGGGATTCCCCCGCACTCGTCGCTCACCGCGACGGCCGCCCAGCCCGCGACCGCGCGGATGTCCACGGTCACCGTCGAACCCTCCGGGGCGTACCGGATCGCGTTCCCCAGCAGGTTGTTGAACACCCGCGTGAAGGCGCGGTCGTCCACGTTGACCACGATCGGCTCGATCGTCCTCGCCCGCAGGCTGATCCCCCGGTCACCGGCCACCACTTCGAGCGCCGCCACCTCGTCGCTGATGAGGTCGTCCAGCGCCACCATCCGCGGTGCCAGGCGCAGCGTCCCGGACTGGATCCGGGAGAGCTCGAACAGGTCGTCCACCATCTCCGACAGGACCTCGGTGTCGCCGCGGATCTTCCTGCAGTAGTCCGGCAGGTCGTCCACCACACCGTCCTCAATGGACTCCGTCACGGCGCGCAGCCGCGCCAGCGGGCTGCGCAGGTCGTGCGAGATCCAGGCGACCAGCCGCCGCCGGGACGCGTCCATCGCCTGTTCTCGGCGCCGCGACTCGGCGAGCTTGTCGCTGGTGGTCCGGAGCTCCTGCGCGAGCTCGGCGAACTCGGCGCTCGGCAGGTCCGCCGGCTGCTGGAACCGATACCGCTGACCGAGCGAGCGCGTGGCGTCGGTCAGCTGCCGGCTGCCGTTCATCACCGACCGGCCGAGCACCAGTCCGACGCCGATGGCCACCGCCCCGGCGATGAGGACGACCGCGAGGAGCAGGTCGGCGGGCAGCTGCGCCGACCGCGCGACGAGCACCACGGTGAGGGCGCTCGTGTTGATCGCGTACACGGTGATGATGATCACCGCCACCAGCGAATATCCCACCGGGTACTTGCGGAGCAGCCGCAGGACCACCATGCCGACGAGGCCCACGCCGACCGATTCGCACACCGCGATGAACGCGACCAGCAGCGGCGTCATGCTGATCCGGCGCCGGTCTCGGGGAGGTCGAGCCGGTAGCCGACGCCCCAGACGGTCTTCAGCAGCGCGGGGCGGGACGGGTCGTCCTCGATCTTCTCCCGCAGCCGCCGGACGTGCACGGTGACCGTGGAGGCGTCGCCGAAGTTGTGCGCCCAGACCTCGCGCATCAGCTCGTCCCGCCGCACCACCCGGCCAGCGTTGCGGATCATGAAGACCAGCAGCTCGAATTCCTTGATCGGCATGTTCAGCTCGCGTCCGGCCTTGCTGACCACCCGCGCCGACCGGTCCACCAGGAGGTCGCCGACGCGCAGCACGCCGTCGACCCGGGCCGGCGGCATGGCGATCGTCCGGCGCAGCACGGACTGGACCCGCAGCACCAGCTCGCGCGGGCTGAACGGCTTGGTGAGGTAGTCGTCGGCGCCGGATTCCAGGCCCCGCAGCCGGTGCTCCTCCTCCCCCAGCGAGGTCAGCATGATGACCGGCACCTGGTTGGACGCGCGCAGCTCGCGCAAGACCTGGATGCCGTCGAGCCCCGGCAGCATCACGTCGAGCACTACGAGGTCCGGCGTCATCTGCCGCGCCAGCTCCAGCCCCATCGCGCCGTCCGAAGCGTGCACCGGGGTGTAGCCGGACCGGCGCAGGTAGCCGGTGACCACCTGGGCAACCGTCGGATCGTCCTCCACGACCAGGATCCGCGGCTCTCGCCCCCGGAATCGGTGATCCGCGCCAAGATCAGCCTGCGTCATCGTCGAAACCTGCTTCTTGCCGTTTTCATGCCACCCTAGTCCGAACCACCGAGCCGCGTGCAGGCGGTCGAAGTGCGCCGTGCCGCGAGATGCCTGCGCTCCCGCAACCGGAAACCGCGGTCGAGCATGGGCGCGCTCGTACGAGCGACCGCGAAAGTCGTTCTCCCGCACGGACGACGTCCGTGCGCATCGCGGCATCTCAGGATCGCTCAGATCACGCCCGTCCGCACACAGTAGGCCACCAGCTGCGGCCGGTTGCGCAGCTTGAGCCGACTCGTCATGGCGTGGATGACGTTCTTCACCGTGCGCTCCGAGTAGCAGAGCTTCTTGCCGATCTCCTCGGAATCCCAGCCTTCCGCCAGCAGCCGCAACACGCCGATCTCCCGGGAGGTGAAGCCTGCGGAGTTCAGGCCGCGCGGCTCCAGGACCTCGTGGTTGAGGTTCTCCACCTGCCGCAGCAACTCGCCCAGCAGGTTGGCCGGCAGCACACCACCTCCCTCGGCCACGACGCGGATCGCCTCGGCCAGCCGCTCGCCCGTGGCGACGCCGCGGTGCAGCACCGCGACCACGCGGCACTCGACCACCCGCAGCAGCACGGTGCGCTCCAACTGCCTGGCCACCAGCACCGCGGGCGCCGTCGATTCCGAGGCCGCCTTGCTCATGCTGGCGAGGACTTCCGGGGTCACCCGGTCCGCGGCGAACACGAGCACGTCGACGTCGGCGGGAAACGCGTCCGCCGCGACGAACACGTCCGCAGTGCCCAGGAGCATTCCGGTCAGCCCGGTCAAGGTGATGGGGTCCTGCGCCCACACCGCGACCCGAACCTGCTCGCCGGGCTCCCGCGCTGCCGAGTTCACCGTGTGCGTTGCCGATTCGACCTCAGTCATCATCGCGCTCTTCCTCCGACCTGCATTTCGAGCGTGCTGTTCGACGCGACGCCCGATCTTCCGTTCCGCCCCGGCGCTCTCGGCGGCACAACGCGCGAGCCACATGATTCGAGTGTCCGGCGCCGGGAGGGCCGATCACGGCCTCGGGGCGGGCTCGCGGGAATCCCCTCACCGGGTTTCCCCGACGACCGCGCCGATCCACTTGTCCCAAGGCGACACCGCATCTCCTGCGACGCCGCGAACGAACGTCCTTGGGGTACATGACGAATCCGCAATGCATTGTGGGTGAAACTCATTTCGAGACAAGGAATTCGCCCGTCCACGTCAGGACCCGACCAGTTCATCAACACAGCTTTGCGCCTGATGTCCACTTCGGACCCGATCAAGCCGCGGACCGACCGCGCAGCGCGGCGCCCCGCAGGCTTCCGGCCGAGTTCGCGGCCGCCACGAGCGCTACGCGGGAGCGGCAACCGGTCTTGGCGAACAACCGGGTGAGCTGGCTCTCCACGGTCTTCTCGCTCAACCCGAGCGCCGAGCCGATCCGCCGGTTGGTGAGCCCCATGCCGATCAGCTCGACGATGCGGGACTCCGTGGCCGACCAGGATTGCGCGGCGGACGGGGGCTGCGCCGGGGCCGCCGCCAGCGGCGAACCACCGGTTTCGCGGAGCAGCGCCGGTTTCGGGAACTCGGCGGACGGGCCCGCCAGGCACCGGACCGCGGCGCGCTCCTCGGCCACCGCGGAGACCGCGAGCGCCGGGCACAGGCAGCACAGCCGCCCCCGAACATCCCCCACCAGCAAGCCGTTCTCGACGAGCCGGTCCACGGTCCGGCCGCACTCGGCGACGTCCTCGCCCAGCGCGTCCGCGACCGCAGGCAGGTCATCGATGCCGAACGCGCCGAGCCAGGCCGTCGTGGCGAGCAGCCGCGGGCCGAGGCTGCCGAGCCGCCGGGCGCGCAGCAGCAGGTCGTGGTCGTAGGGCAGGCAGATGGATGCCTGGTCATCGAGGCGGAGGCGGTCGCCATCGGTGACGAGCCGTCCCCTGTCCCGCAGCGCCTCGACCGTCGCCAGCACCGTGCCGGGGTTGCCGTACAGCGGCCCGAGCGCCGCGCGCAGAGCCGTGTGAACGCTCTCGTCCAGATCATCGCCCACGAGAGCCTCGATGTGCTCGTCGGCGAGCGGATCCAGGTCGATCACCTCGTCCGCCAGGTCGAGCATCTCGGCGGATACCGACGCCGCCGCGTCGTCCGGCCGGATCGACGCGACGACCAGGCAACCGGGGCGGCGGGCCGCCTGCAGCAGCGGGACGGGATCGGCGATGTCCAGCACGTCGTCGACGAGCACCACGACGGGACCGCGGCTGCTGATCCGGCCGAACACCCAGTTCAGCTCGGCCGCCACGGCGGGGAACCGCGCGGCCGGCTCCTCCGCCTGGTGCTGCTGGAACCGGGCCAGCGCGCTGATCGCGTCGACCAGCCCGCAGTCGCCGAACCGGTCGAAGTCCTGCCGGAGCGCGTCGACGACCGCGCCGACCCCGTACCGGTCGGTGCCGGTTTCCGCTGCTGTTGCGCGGGATCGGCCGCGCACCTGCGCCACCCGCGTGCCCCTGGCACGCCAGCGGCGGCCCGCCGCGTCCAGCAGTCGCGTCTTCCCGATGCCGGCATCGCCGCGGACGATCAGCAGGCGACCGCCGGGCGCGCTGGTCCGCAATGCGGACCGCAGCGCCGCCAGCGCGTCATCCCTGCCCTCGATCGCCATCTGTTCCCGCCCCATTGCCGTCCGTCCCCGTTCCCGGCGCGTCGCGCCAGACTCGATGCACTTGCCGCGTCGGAGCGGACGCTAGCGCCGGACGGGCCGGGAAACGGGACGTGGAAAGGCTCCTGAACGACAGAATTCAGAAATGCGCAAGGATTCCGAACCAGTGGATGACCTGGCAAGAAAAGCTTAAGAATCTCCTCACGACTTGGAACTCGATGCGCCGGGGCAGGCTGGCAATACTGGGATTCGTGCTGAACTCCCGACGGACGATTCCCACGCCGAACCGGACGATCCCGACCCTGCCCGAGGCCGCGGTCCGGCGGACACCCCGCGCCGCCAACGCTGCCCGAGAAGCCGGGCCGGATGCCCGTTCGTCCGGCCGCGAGGAACTGATCGCCCGCGTGCTCGACGCCTGCACGAGCCGCCCGGGGCGGCCGCTGGTCGTGATCACCGGCCCGGCCGGGATCGGCCGCAGCCGGGTGCTGGCGGAGCTGCGGGCGCGGCTGTCCGAGCTGGACGTCTCCACTGCGGACGTCAGGGTTTCCGCCGGGGATCGCGATTTCCCCGGTCTCGTGGGCAGGATCGCCGACGAGCTGGGCGCGCCGCCGGTCCGCGGCGAGTCCGGCGCGGCCGCGGTGCGGCGGCTGTCGGCCGCCCCGATCCGAGGAGGCCGGCTCGTCGTCCTCATCGACGACGCACACCGGCTCGACCCCGAATGCCTCCCCACCGCGCTCGACGCGCTGGCCGGCGACCGGATCACGTTCGTCTGCACCGCCACCACGCCCAACGACGGCAGCGGCGCCGACCTGGCGTCGCTGCGCGCCCGCGGCCTGGTGCACGAGGAACGGCTCCGGCCGCTGCCGGTGTCCGCAGTGGACCAGATTCTCACTTCGCTCCTCGGGGCCAAGCCCGCGCCAGGGCTGGCCGCCGAACTCCGCGACGCATGCCGGGGCGTGCCCGCCCTGGTGCACGCCGCCATCGAGGGCTACCTGGCGGCCGACCGGCTGCGGGTCGTCGACCGCCGGGCGCACCTGATCGGCACCGGTGCGCCCCGGCTGCCGATCACCCACCCGCTGTTCGCGGCCCTGCGCGATCCGGCGATCTGGCCCGTGGCCAAGGCCCTGTCGGTGCTGCACCCGCTGGGCGAGGCGGCCCCGGCGTTGATCGCCGCGACGGCCGGGATCGGTGAAGACGAGGTCCTCGACGTCCTTCGCGAGCTGCGCGCGTCGGGAGTGGTCGCGTTCCGGAACGGGTGGCGGTTCCGCGTGCCGATGCTCGCCGCGTTGCTGACCGCGTGCCTCGGCCCCTACGAGCGGAGCAGGAGCGCGCAGCTGGCCGTGACCGCGATTTGGGAACGTGCCGCGACCTGCCCCGATGACGGCTACCTGCCGGATCGGATCGTGGACGCGGGCAGGCTGGTGGACGCCGAGCGGGCGGCGGCGGAGCTGCTGGCCCACGGCGAGGCGGCACCGGAGGACGCTCGCGCCGTCCGGTGGCGGTGGGCGGCGTGCGGGCTGATCGCCGATCCCGCCCGCCGCGCCGCGGCGCTGCACCGGCATTCCGTCCTCTGCGCCCAACACCAGAGGTTGGCCCCCGCCGCCGAGGCGGCCGAGGCGGCGCTGCGCGACCACCAGGACTGGCTCACGACGGATTCCTTGCAGGAGCTGCAGATCATCGCCACCGCCGGGCTCGCGAGCAACGGGAACACGGCCGCGCTACGCGACATCGCCGCGACCGGATGGCACTCGGGTGGCGACGCGACCCGGCTCGTGACCCGCGCCGCCGCGCTCTGCCTGCTCGACCGCTGGTCCGACGCGCGCGACGAACTCCTCGCCGGGCACGGCACGTGGCACGCGGGCGGCACCGGCCCGGCCGCTTTCGGGCAGGCTCTCACCGAGGCCGCGGTGGCGGTCGCGGGCGGGACGGCACCGACGGCCGCCCCACCCGCCGTCGAAGCGACCCGGACCCTGCTCCAGGCGCTCGGCTTGGGCTCCCCCGACGCTCCGGCGGATGGCGGGGCGGTCCGTGCCGCCAGGTCCGGGCAGTGGGACCGCTCGCTGGACCTCGCCCGGTCGGCCATCGCCACCGCGTCCCTCCACGGCGATCCGCCCGGGCAGGCCGCGATGTTCCGGGAGATGGCGACCATCCTCACCGCGCGCGGCCGGCTGAACCGGGCCCGGGCCGCCATCGAGGACGCCCGCTCCCGGCACCTGCTGCTGCCGCACCGGTTGGCCCTCCCGGAAGCGTTGCTGGACCTGACGATCGGCGAGCACCAGCAGTCGCGCGCCGTCGTCGAGCAAGCGCTCACCGCGGCCGCCGAAACCGGTGCCATCGCCGGTACCGAGGAGTTGTGGCTGCACATCGCCGAGCTGGAATCGCGGCGCGGGAACCAGGACGCGGCGAAGCTGTGCGCGGAACGGATCGAGCAGATCGCGGACGAGCTCGGCACCCCAGAGGCCCACCAGAACCGGCTGCTCGCACGGGTATTCGTCGAGGGCGCCTCCGACGCCGCGGCAGAAGTGCTGCAACTCGCGGCGGAGCAGGACCGGCCCTTCGCGTTCGCGACCACCGTCACCGCCGTGGCGGAACGCGGGTTCGCCGACCGGAAGCTCCTGCTCGCGGCGTACGAGGCATTCGGCGAGCTCGGCGCCCTGATCCCCCGCGCGCGGCTGCGGTTGCTGATGCGGACGCGCAACGTGGCCGTCCCCGGTCGCAACGCGACGGTCGCGGAGAACGAGCGGCTGCTGGCCACCCTGATCACCGAGGGCCTGACCAATTCGCAGGTCGCCACCGTGCTGGGAACCAGCGAGAAGAGCGTGGAAGGGCGACTGACCAGGTTCTTCCAGCGCACGGGTTACCGGTCGCGCGCCGAACTCGCGACCGCGACGCTCCGCGGCTGCGCCTGACCGGCGGCTCAGCGGATCAGGGGCAGCCGGACGTCGAAGCAGCAACCGCCGGGCACGTTGCGCACCGACACGTGGCCGCCGTGGGCTTGCACCAGCCCGTGCACGATGGTCAGCCCGAAACCGCCACCCCCGGCCGCCCCGGTCTTCGCCTTGCGGCCACGCCATCCCATGTCGAAGACCGAACCGAGGTCCTGCGGCGGGATCCCGCCGCACTCGTCCGACACCGACACCACCGCCCAGCCGTTCACCGCGCGGACGTCGACCACCACCGTCGTCCGCTCCGGGCTGTACCGGATCGCGTTCGACAGCAGGTTGTTGAACACCCGGGTCATGGACCGGTCGTCCACCCGGACGGTGACCGGTTCGACCGTCCTGGCGCGCAGCCGGATCCCGCGGCCGGCGGCCAGCACGTCGAGCCCGGCCGCCTCGTCGCTGACGAGATCGTCGAGGGCCACCTCCCGCGGGTTCAGGCGCAGCGTCCCGGTCTGGATCTGGGAGAGCTGGAAGAGGTCGTCCACCATCGCGGTGAGGTGCTCGGTATCCGAGCGGATCCTCCCGAGGTAGTCGTCCAGGTCGCCGACCACACCGTCCTCGATGGACTCCGCCACGGCCCGCAGCCTCGCCAGCGGGCTGCGCAAGTCGTGCGAGATCCAGGCGACCAGCTGCCGCCGAGACTGCTCGACCGTCCGTTCCCGCCGCCTGGACTCCGCCAGCTTGTCGCTGGTGACCCGCAATTCCCGCGCCAGCTCGGCGAACTCCGCGCTCGGCGGGTCCTCCGGCAGCCGGAACCGCTCGGCCACGCCGAAGGTGCGGGTGGCGTCGGCCAGCTGCCTGCTGCCCTTCATCACGGACCGGCCGAGCAGCAGGCCGATCCCGAGCGAAACCGCGCCGGCGACGAAGTTGACCAGCAGCGTCACCACCACCGGCACTTCGGCGGACTGCGTCACGAGGACGACTGTGATGGTGCTCGCGTTGGTCCCGCAGACGGTGATCACGATGACCGCGATCAGCGAGTTCCCGACCGGGGACCGGCGGAGCAAGCGCAGCACCACGGCGCCGACGAGTCCCACGCCCACCGACTCGCACACCGCGATCAGCAGGATCAGCGACGGATTCACCGCAGGCCGCCCGCGGGGCCGGGCGGGCCGACCCGGTGGCCGATGACCGCCCGCGGCACGAGCTCACGAGAGCCTGAGCGTGACCGATCATCCTCGGCCGGCTCCTGCCCCGCGCCCGAAACGGCGACCGGCGGGAAGCCGGTCCGTCCCGGGCGGCCGGTGAGCACCTGAGCGACCACGAGGTCGTCCAGGATCCTCTGCCTTTCCTGGTGGGGGCGGGGATCCGCGGCGTGATCCGTCTGCGTCATGTTCCGAACCTGCTTCAGAGCGTTGATCGGTCCACAATAGTCACCGATCAACACGACCCGGAAACGCTCTTGCCGTTGTGGCAAGTTCGACCCGCAGCGGGGCGGTTCACGCCGTCACGATCGAATCGGGCGAGGACGGCCCGTCAGCGGCCGGTCGTCTCGGCCAGCGCGGTGTCGAGGATCGCCAGGCCGCGATCGATCTCGGCGTCGGTGGCGGTCAGCGGCGGCGCGATCCGGAACGTCCCGCCCATGCCGGGCAGCTGCACGATGTTCATGTGCAGCCCGAGCTCGGTGCAACGCCGGGTGACGGCGGCGCCGAGCTTGTCGGCGTCCTCGCCGCCCGGCCCGTCGACCAGCTCCAACCCGACCAGCAGGCCGCGCCCGCGCACGTCGCCGATCACCGGATGCCGCGCAGCGAGCTCCTCCAGTCCGCCGCTCAGCCGCACGCCGAGCTCGCGGGCGCGCACGTCGAGGCGGTCGCGGCTGAGCACGTCCAGGACGGTGTTGCCGACGGCCGCCGGAAGCGGGTCGTTGACGTGCGTGGTGAAGAACAGGAATCCGCGGTCGTGGGCTTGCTGTTCGATCTCGGCGCTGGTCAGCACCGCCGCGAGAGGCAGCCCGGCGCCGAGTGTCTTGGACAGGACCAGGATGTCCGGGACGACGCCGTCTCGCTCGAACGCGTACCAGTCACCGGTACGGCACAGCCCGGTCTGGGCCTCGTCCAGGATCAGCAGCATGCCCCGCTCGCGGCACTTGTCCCGCAGCGCCGCCAAGTAGCCCGGCGGGAGGTCGATGACGCCGCCCGAGCTCAGCACGGGCTCGACCAGGCAGGCCGCGAGGCTGCCGACCGACTGGGCGTCGATCAGCTCGAAGCCGAGGTCGAGCTGCCGGCGCCAGTCCAGGTTCCCGTCGGCGTCGACGATTCCCGGCCGGAACCGGTCGGGGACCGGCAGGGCGAAGTTCCCCGGGGCGGTAGGCCCGTACCCGACCCGTCCGGCGCTGTAGGTGGCGTTCGCCGCGGCCTGGGTCATCCCGTGCCAGGACCGGGCGAACGAAACGACCTCGTGCCCGCCGGTGACGAGCTTGGCCATCCGCAACGCGGCCTCGTTCGCCTCGGCACCGGTGGTCAGGAACATCGCCTTGTCCAGCGGCTCCGGCAACGTCCCCGCGAGCCGCTCGGCGAGGTCGAGCACCGGGCGGCTCAGCATCCCGCTGTAGAGGTGGTCGAGCCGGGCGACCTGCTCGCGAACGGTCGCGACGATCTCCGGGTGGGCGTGGCCGAGGATCGCGCTCATCTGCCCCGACGTGAAGTCGAGCAGCTCGCGCCCGTCCTCGGTGAACACCGAACTCCCCTCGGCGCGGGCGATGATCCCGGGGCTGAAGGCGCCGCGCCCCGAGTAGCGGACCAGGTGGCGTTCGGGTTCGGTGCCCGCGATGTCGTCCAGCATGGCCCCGACGCTACGAAGGGACGTAGCTTCGCGTCCATCACACGATTTCGACGATGCTGTTCGATGGAACTGCACAATGGTGGCATGCTCAACCCGTGGCGCCTGCGCCTGCTCGGGCTGCTCGACAGCCTCGGCACCGTCCGAGCGGTGGCCGAGACGCTGCACATGAGCCCGTCGACCGTGTCCCAGCAGCTCGCCGTCCTCGAAACCGAAACGCGCAGCCGGCTCATCGAGCGGTCCGGGCGCCGGGTGCGGCTGACCCGGACCGGGATCGCCCTCGCCCGCCGGGGCCGCGAGATCCTGGCCCAGATGGCCGAGGCGGAGGCCGAGCTGCGCGCCCTCAACGACGAGCCGATCGGCACCGTCCGGCTCGGGGTGTTCCAGAGCGCGATCTACACGCTCGCCGTGCCGGCGGCGGCCCGGCTGGCGGACTCGCACCCGCACCTGCACGTGGAGCTGATCGAGTCCGAACCGCACGAGAGCGGGGCCGCGCTGCGCACCGGCGAGGTGGACGTGATCGTGACGACCACGGACTACGTCAAGTTCCCGTGGGACCGGGACCTCGAAGTCGTCCCGCTGGGGACCGATCCGGTGGTGCTGGTCCTGCCGCCGGACCATCCGCTCGCGCGGCGCCGGGTGATCGACCTCGCCGCATGCGCGGAGGAGACCTGGGCGTGCGACCGGCCGGGCTCGTACATGGCGGAGCTGACCCAGCGGCTGTGCCACGAGTCCGGCTTCGAACCCCGGGTGGCCTGCCGGTTCAGCAACTACCTGCTGCTGCTCCAGCACGTCGAGTCCGGCCGGTCGGTGGCGCTGCTGCCCGCGCTGGCAGTTCCGCCCGGCACCCCGGTCGTCACCCGCGAGCTCAGCACGCCGGTGCACCGCAACGTCGCGATCGTGCGGCGCCGGGAGGCGGGGCTGCGCGCGGCCGTGGACGCCGTCGTCGAGACGCTGCTCGACCACCCGGACATCCCGGCCCTGTCCGCCCCCGTCTCCGCCGGACACCGGTGACGCCCCGCTTCGGCCTCCCCATCCCGCAATTTCCATTGAAATTGAATCTTCGATTTCAATGGAAATTGCGGAAAAACAGGGCTCCTCCGCGAACTCCTGGTCCATTGTGGATGATTGGCTCGAACCCGACGAGGTCTTCGCCGATCTCGGCAAGGGTGGCATCGGCCCTCGCGCTACCGCAGGCCCGGGCGATATGTGCGGCCCGACGACGGCGGCTACTGCGCGATACGCGCGAAGGTGTCGAGCTGGGCAGCGTTCAAGTACTGCTCCAGCAGCTGGCCGATGAGCGGGGCAGCTCTCGCAGGCAGCGAAGAGCTCGTGCCGGACCTGATGGCCTGCACGTGGGTCCGCAACTCGTCCGCGACGCGCTGCCTGCGCTCGTCGGTGGCGTCCGGAGGCATTTCGGCCAGGCATCTGAGCGCATCCAGGAACTCCGTGCTCTGCGCGTGCTCGCCCACGGCCGCAAGCTCCTCGCGACGCGCACGGACGCCGGGCAGGTGCCCCATCAGCGTGGCGACGTCGAGGTCCAGTCTCGTCGCATCGGGAGGGAGGCGGGCGACGTCGTGCAGCCGGGCGAGGTCGCCGTGGACGTCGGCCGGGATGTCGGGGCTGCGCCCTTCCACGCGCAGGGCGCGCACGAGATCGCGTTGCGCCTTCAACCGCTCGATCTGCGAGTCGATGCCGGCTTCGACTCGCTCGAGAATCGTCGCGCTCGTGTCCGTCGACTCATCGTCCAGCATGGCCGGCACATCGGCGAGGCTCACCCCGAGCTCGGCGAGATGCCGGATGCGCAGAAGCCGTACCAGGTGGACCGCGGTGTATCGCCGGTAGCCGTTCGAGGACCTGCGCGGCTCGGGGAGCAGACCGATCTGGTGGTAATGCCGCAGTGTCCGCACGGTCACACCGGCAAGATCCGCGAGTTCCTGCGACCTCATGGGAGGCCCTCCGCTCCAGTCAGCCAATTTGACTCCGACGCTACGTCGCAGTTTTTCCTCGGTCCAGGCATCACGCGCGATGACGTGAGCACGGACCGAGGAGACGACATGAACCACGCACCGCCGACCCGCGACGGCAACATCGACGAACGCGGCAAGATCCCGCAGGCGTTGTCGTACGTCCAGGCGTATCGGGACCGGCAGCAGGTGTGGCGCACGATCCTGGCGATGGTGGCCGGCCTTGGCGCGCTGCTCGCCGTGCTCTTCGCCGCGGTCGTGCCGGTCGGAACCGCGCTCGACCGCCTCCTCGGCGTGACACCGTTCGATCCGGCTGCGCCCTCGTTCACCATCGGGTTCTGGATCGCCGGAAACCTCCTGCTCGCCGCGCTGAGCCCAACGGCGGGGTTGCTGCAGTGGTCGATCTACCGGCAGAAGCCTCGATGGCTGTCGTCGTTGGCGGGTGGCTTCCGGTGGCGGGTTCTCGGGCGTGCCGCTGTCGTCATCGTCCCGTTGTGGGCCGCGTACATGGTCGTTCTGCAGTTCGTCATGCCGACCGGACCGATCCGGCTGACCGCGACGACGATCGCGCTCTCCGCCGTCGCGATGATCACCGTGCCCCTGCAGTCCGCAGGTGAGGAGTACCTCTTCCGCGGCCTGCTCTCCCGCGCGATCGGTGCGCGCTTCCGCCGCCCGGCCACCGCGTTCACCGTTGCCACCGCCGTCACCGCTGTGCTGTTCGGTGCGATCCACGGCGCCGCGAACGGCTGGACCCTCGCCTACTACATCATCTGCGGGGTGGCCCTCTCTGTGGTGGTGCAGCGCACCGGTGGCCTCGAAGTCGCCGTCCTCGTCCATGCGGTGAACAACACGATGCTGCTCGTCCCGACGATCCTGGCCGATCGCCTGGGCACGCTGTCGGCCCCCACCGGTCCGGTGCTGATCATCCCCATGGCCGTCATCGCCCTGGCCGCCGCCGTCGTGTGGCGGTTGGCACCGCGGATCACCTCGCCCAGCTGATGGCACCACCGGGGCCTGCGACCAGCGACCGCGGTCAGGTTTCGTCCTCGACCGACATGCGGCGGAACGCAGTGGTGGACGTGTAGCTCTTGGCCGGGCCGGTGACCGTCCACACCTGACACCAGGCATCCGGGCCGTGGATGACGACCTCGCCACGGTAGAGATCATCGCGGCAAGGATGGCGTACCGACCACCGGCCGTCTCGCAGGTCGAGATCGTGGAAGAAACCGCCGTGGTCGAAATGCACGTCGGCCAGCCCCGGGCCACGCACCCGGAAGTGCAGGACCCGGGTCGCCGGTCCCTGGTACTCCCCCATGACCAGCGTTCCACGTTCCCGGTAGACGAGCGCGTCATCGTCAGGGGTGAAGCTCGCGACGCCGGTGAGCGTAGCCATACCCGCACCGGTGGAATCGACGATCTTCCGGTCCAGCCCCCACCGCCCGGCGAAGTAGGCGATGAGGTCGGTAACCCGGAAACCGGTAGCGGTGTGCGCGGAGTCCACACGTGCATTCTGCCGCACAGGAGCGTGTCCACTTGCTGAGCCGGGTGGCCTCGCTCGAACCGGTCGTGAGTGCGTGCCGGGGCTCCGGCCCGGGTGCGCGCTCACGACTACATTGTGGACGGTGGTCGGCGCGGCGCGAACCGCGCCGACCTGTCACGAGCCGTAGCGGATGACGTGCAGGGCCAAGGGGTCCTGGTCGAAGGACGGTTGCCCGTTCTCCGCCAGCGAGTCGATGAGCCGCACCTCGCCGCCCTCGTTGACCGCCACCAGCAGGTTGCCCACCGATTCCCGACCTCGGAAGTCCGTGCGGCGGATCCACACCAATGCCTTCGCGCCCGTCGGGGCGCTCGCGATCTCGGTCAGGACCTCGCCCCAGCCCTGGTGGATGGTGGCGCTCAGCGGCGGGCCGAGCTCGCGCATCGTGGGCTCGAACCACGCCGCGGCGGCGGGGCCCGGGGGCGCGGAAAGCCCCTCCTGGCGCGCGTCCCACCCCATCAGGTAGCTCCACGGGTCGTTGTTCGGCAGCCCGAACGGGGCCTCGCCCGCTTCCTTCGGCACCACCAGGGCGGCATCCAGCATCTGGTCCCGCCAGTCGCCGGACTCCTGGAAACGCCGGGTGGTGCAGGCGAACAGCCAGCCGCGTTCGGTCTCGTCCGCCTCGTCCGGGTGCACCACGACGACCGGTTCCTGGTAGGTGTGGTCGAGCCAGCTGTTCGCCTTGTCCAGCGCGGCCTGCAGGTCCGGCGCGGCGTTCTCCCAGGGCGCCCGGAGCACCTCGACGCCTCCCACGGCGGGCCGGTGAAAGCGGGCCACCACGAGCTGCCCGATCTCGTCGTCGTCCAGTCGCGCCAGCGAACCCTTTTGCCCGTCCAGGAAAATGGCCTTGCCGTCGTCGTTGAACGCGTAGAGCAGGTGACCGGTGATCTCCACCCCGGAGTGCTGCCTGCGCAGCCACACCGCACTGCGCGTGCCGGGCCCGCCCTCGAAGAGCATCGACGTCACGTCCGCCCAGGTGGAGCAGGTGGACACCTCCGCGGTCGGGAAATGCGCGGTCAGCATCCGGTCCCACCAGCCGGGCGCCTCGTCCAGCGGCTCCCACGGCAGCGCCGAAGCCGGGCGGCGGTCCACCGCGGCGTCCGTCGCGACCAGGCAGCTGCGCGCGTTGACCCGCCAGCGCCACGGCTGTTGGTCGGAGAATCCCGCCGCCGCGTTGAGCTCCTCGTCCAGCGGGTCGGCGTTGGCGACCGGGAACGGCTGGCCGCCATCCTTGGGCACCGCGATGGTGGCGGCCAACAGCGGCTCGGCGGAGCCGCCCGCGTAGTCGCAGCCGAACAGCTGGGTCCGGTCGCCGTCGACCAGGGGCTGGTCATCGGTCAGGGTGACCAGGTCCCCGTACGTGCGGTCCAGCCAGTCGGCGGCCCTGCGGGAGAGATCGTCGCTCATCGTTACCTCGGTCAATGCTCGTCCGACAGCTCGGACCTCTTGGATCTGTTCAGTACACGGCGGAAGCCACTTGCAGCGTGGGCCACCACCGCCGCCGAGGGACGCGATCGGCCGCCGCGCCCGGGAAATCCCCCACCACCGCGCAGGCGCCTTGGGAGCTCGCCACGTCGTCCGGTCATCCCAGCAACGTGACGTCCGCCGGCGCCAAGTCCGTGATGCGGGAGGATTCCGCCGGCCCGGCGGCTCCTGCCTGTTCGGCCGCGGGTCCGGGTTCGCCTTCCCCAGGCGCACCGGCCGTGTCCGGGTGGTCGCCGCCCGGACCGCGCACCGCATCTCGGAACTCCTGCGCCCCGATGCGCGTCGATGCGGGCGCGCCCGGGTTGAGCAGCACGTCGACGCCCTCTTCGGGCAGGGCATCGGCGACCTCCTCGGCGGTGATCTCCGCCCACGCCGGGACGGTCAACCGCTCCGCGTGCGCGAAGGCGGTCAGCACCAGCACCGACGGCTTGCCGTCCGGTGCGCGGGTGACGATCGGGGTGTGCTCCTCGTCCAGGCCGATGACCAGGTGCGAACCGGGCAGTGATGCCAGCAGTTCGGGAACGGGCAGCTCACCGCGCATCACCAGCCGCAGCGTGGCGTCCACCGGGTCGGTCGGCGAGTCCGGGCTGGACGGCTGGTAGGCACGGTTCGGGCGGAAGTCCCGCAGCGAGCCGTCGCCGTCGATGTACCAGGAACCGACGATCGCGGTTTCCGGCGGCTGTTGCTGCTCCTGCTCGGGCTCCCACTCGGGGTCGATGAGCACGACCCACTGGTCGACGGGCTCGCCCTCGGCAACCGGGGCGGTTTCGGGCGTCTCGTCCTCGGACATCGAAGGCTCCTCGCTGCTTCCTGTCGGCTTCAACGTTGTTCCGCCGGTGGCTCGGGCGGGGTTCCGCCCGCGTCCGGATCGCCGGTTCCGGCGTCGGCCATCGCGTGCTTGAGCGAGCTCGCCAGCACCCGCATGGACATCGGCGCGCCCGGGTTGAGCAGCACGTCGACCCCCTCGCCGGGCAGCGAGTCGGCCAGCGCCTTCGCGGTGATCTCGTGCCAGGTCGGCACGTCGACCCGCCGGGCGTGCACCGGCGAAGTGGCGACGAGCACTGACGGCACCTCGTCCGGGGAGAGTGTGACGACGGCGTTCCCGTCGTCGTCCAGCGCGATCAGCAGCAGCGCATCGCGCATGGCCTCCAGCAGCGCCTCGCCGCTGTAGTCGCCGCGTGCCACCAGTTGCAGCACCGCGTCCACCGGGTCGGTGGCGGAATCCTCGCGGGAGGGCACGTAGTCCGGGTTGGCCTGGAACGCGCTGACGGTTCCGTCGGCTCCGATGTGCCAGGAACCGAGGACGGCCTCGTTCGGCGGTTCTTCCTCATCGGACTCGGGCTGCCAGGCCGGGTCGATCACGAGGGCCCACGCCTCCTGGTCGGGACCGGCGGGTGTTTCGCCCTCCTCCGGAGTGGGGTGGTCACTGGTCACTGGTGATTCCTTTCTGCATGCGCTGTGCCTGATAACGCCGTTGAGGCGGGAAGGCTAGCGCGGTTTGGGCTTGGGGAGTTTCTTGAGCTCTTTCGCGCTGTACTGGGTTTCCCCGTGCACCTCGATGTATTCGCGGCCGTCCTTGAGGTAGCTGCTGGCCCAGCCCGCGTTGTTCGAAGCGGTGACCGGAATGGTCGTGAACACGTCATCACGGCCGGCGTCGTAGATGTTCTCGAAGCCAAGCTCACGGGCTGTTGCGACCGAGTCCCGCAGCAGCGTCGCGGCTTGCTTGGGTTGGCGGTTCGCGAAACCGGTCTCCGTGCCCTCGGCGGCCCGGCAGAACATGAACAGCATGCGGCCGTTCGGGTTCGCCGCGTGCATGCGGTGGAACTCTTCCCGCTGGAACAGCACCTTGGTCAGGGTCGCCCCGGACACCGACAGCTTGATGCCGCGTTTCAGGCGGAGCGCGGCGGTCTTCCTGTTGCCGTGGCCGGTGAAGAGGTTCGGGCCCGCCTTCACCCGGACCTGAGCGCCCGTGTCTGGGTGGGTGAGAGTGGTGGTGACCGGCGCGAACGGACTGGGCACCAGCCGCTTCAACGGATCCCGGCGGTGCACGTCTTCGTGGCGGAGGGCGGTCGGGCCGTCTTCCATCGGCCTGGTTCGCCCCACGGAACCCATGCTGTCGAGTTTCTTGGCGAGCAACTTGTCGGGCAGCTGCTGGCCGAGATCCAGCGCCAGGCCGTTGACCCGTGCCCATCCGGTGCTGGTGCTGGTGAGCTCGAAAGCCTCCACTTCGCGCGCGTAGAACTCGACCTCCTTGCCATTGGCCTGGTCGATTCCGGTCAATGGCTGGTCGGCGTCCAGGATGTGCGAGGCCTTCGGGAGGAAGCGCTCGAAGAACTTGATGTTGGCGATGTTGCCAGGCGAGTACTTGTTGTTGACCTGGCTCGTCCAGCGATTGGTGTGTTCGATCCAGCCCTGGTTGTCGGACGCGCCGAAGCGGCCGTCCGGCAGCTGGGACACCTCCCCCTCGGTTCCTTCGACCGAGCCGATGAAGCGCGAGTCCGCCAGCTGCTTGGCAGTGGCGTTCAGCTCCGCGTTGTGCGAGGTCAGCAACCGGACCTTGACGCCAGGGGCACGGACGGCGAGTCGGAACTTTCCGAAGTTCATCAGGATGGCGGCGAGGCCGTCGCTGCCGATGCGCACGTCACGACCATCCCGCAACGGCATCGCGTACTTCCGCCTCGGCCCGGCGCTGTCGATGTCGACGTGGAAGACGTCCTCGGTCTGCTCGGTCGCCGGATCCGGGCGCTTGGGGTGCCGTGCCGCTTCGGCCGGCGTTTCGCCGGGCATCGTCGCGATGGTCCGACGGTAACCGCCGGTCAAGTCGAACTTGTTGGCACGGGTGAACGACACCCCGTGCCCGTCCCCCCGCATCATCGCGTACGCGAGGTCGGTCATCCGGATGGTGGTCTCCCGGTCCCCGTCCCACGCCCGCACCGTGACATCGGGGTCCAGGAAATCGGAGCGCACCGGGACAGTCCGGCCGGGATTCGTCGAGCCGCGGTGGGTAGAGCCGATGAGGCGGGAAAGCAAGCCCGGTTTGAGCTTGGGGAGCTTCTTGAGTTCTTTCGGGCTGTACTGGGTTTCCCCGTGCACCTCGATGTACTCGCGGCCGCCCTTGAGGTAACTGCTGACCCAGCCCGCGTTGTTCGAGGCGATGACCGGGACCTTCGCTGCCACGACATCTCGGCCGGCGTGGACGACGTTGTCGAAGCCGAGTTCACGGGCCGTTGCCACGAAGTCCCGCAGCAGCGTCGCGGCTTGCTTGGGTTGGGTGTCCGCGAAACCGGTTTTCGTGTCCGTGGCGGCGTGGCAGAACAGGAACAGCATGCCGCCGTTCGGGTTCGCCGCGTGCATGCGGTGGAACTCTTCCCGCTGGAACAGCCACTTGGCCAGAGTCTCCCCGGACACCGCCAGCTCGAGGCCGCCGATGTAGAGCTCGGCGCTGTGCTTGTAGCCGTGTCCGGTGAAGTAGTTCGGGCCTACCTTCACCCGGACCTGAGCACCGGTGTCGGGATGGGTGAGAGTGGTGATGACCGGCGCGAACGGACTGGGCGCCAGCCGGTTCAGCGGATCGCTGTCATGCAGATCCACGGAGCCGATTCCGTTTTCGTTGCGGAGAGCGTCCACGCCGTCTTCCATTGGCCTGGTTCGCGCCACGGAATCCATGCTGTCGAGATTCCCGGCGACCAACTCGTCGGCCGGCCCCTGGCGGCGAACCAGCGTCAGGCCGTTGACCCGTTCCCATCCGGTGCTCGTGCTGGTGGTGAGCTTGAGATCCACCTCGTCTGCGTAGAACTTGATCTCGCGAACGTACCCGGCCTCGTCGCGAAAGCGCGTGGTCAACGGCTGGTCGGCGTCCAGGATGTGCGAGGCGTCCGGGAGGAAGCGCTCGAAGAACTTGATGTTGGCGGTGTTGCCAGGCGAGAACTTGTTGTTGACCTGCCTCTTTCCGCTGCGGTCGTACTCGGTCCAGCCCTGGTTGTCGGACACGCCGAAGCGGCCGTCCGGCAGCTGGGACACCTCACCATCGGTTCCTTCGACCGAGCCCTTGAAGCCCGAGCGCGCCAACTGCTCGACAGTGGCGTTCAGCTCCGCGTTGCGCGAGGTCAGCAACCGGACCTTGAGAGCGGGGGCGACGCTGGAGAGATATCGCAACTCGCCGAAGTTCATCAGGATGGCGGCGAGGCCGTCGCTGCCGATGCGCACGTCACGACCATCCCGCAACGGCATCGCGTACTTCCGGCCCGGCCCGGCGCTGTCGATGTCGACGTGGAAGACGTCCTTGGTCCGCTCGGTCGTCGGAGCGGGGCGCTTGGGGTGTCGTGCCGCTTCGGCCGGCGTTTCGCCGGGCATCGTCTTGATGGTCCGACGGTAGTCGCCGGTCAAGTCGAACTTGTTGGCGCGGGTGAACGACACCCCGCGTTTCTGCTGCATCATCGCGTACGCGAGGTCGGTCATCCGGATGGTGGTCTCCCGGTCCCCGTCCCACGCCCGCACCTTGAGACCGGGGTCCAGGAAATCGGGGCGCACCGGCACGGTCTGGTGGGCGGAGCCGTGCCTGGTGAAGCCGATGAGGCGGGAGAGCGAGCGTGGTTTGAACTTGGGGAGCTTCTTGAGTTCTTTCTCGCTGTACTGGGTTTCCCCGTGCACCTCGATGTGTTCGCGGCCGTCCTTGAGGTAGCTGCTGGCCCAACCTGCGTTGTTGAAGACGGTGGCCATTTGAGCCACCCCCACGTCATCCCGGCCGGCGTAGTAGATGTTCTCGAAGCCGAATTCGCGGGCCGTTGCCACCGAGTCCCGCAGCAGCGCCGCGGCCTGCTTGGGTTGGCGGTTCGCGAAGCCGGTCTCCGTGCCTTCGGCAGCGCTGCAGAACAGGAACAGCATGCGGCCGTTCGGGTTCGCCGCGTGCATGCGGTGGAATTCTTCCCGCTGGAACTGCACCTTGGTCAGCGTTGACCCGGACACGTACAGCCCGATGGTCTTGCCACCGCGGTTGATGCGGAGCTCGGCGTAATCCTCGTGGCTGTGTCCGGTGAAGAGGTTCGGGCCCGCCTTCACCTGGACCTCAGCGCCCGTGTCGGGGTGGGTGAGAGTGGTGGTGACCGGCGCGAACGGACTGGGCGCGAGCCGTTTCAACGGATCCTTGCCGTGCAGCTTGTCGAAGTTCTTCCCGCTGTCGGCGTACGCTTGCTCGCCGCTCTCGTTCGGCCTGGTTCGCACCACGGTTTTCGTGATGTCGAGCTCGTCGGCGAACTCCTGGTCGCTGGCCAGGTTTTCGCTGGCCAACGTCATGCCGTTGACCCGTTTCCATCCTGCGCGCTTGGTGGTGAACTCATCCACCTGCACCTCGTGCGCGTAGAACTTGACTTCCGCGCCGCTGTCCTGGTCGATTCCGGTCAACGGCTGGTCGGCGTCTGGGATGGACGAGGCTTTCGGGAGGAAGCGCTCGAAGAACTCGATGTTGGCGATGTTGCCCGGCGAATACCTGTTGTGGACCTGGCTGTTTCCGACGTGGTCGTACTCGGTCCAGCCCTGGTTGTCGGACACGCCGAAGTGGCCGTCCGGCAACTGGGACACCTCACCCAGGGTTCCTTCGAGCGAGTTCTTGAATCCCAGTCCCGCCAACTTCCCGATGGTGCGCTCCAGCAGCACGTTGCGCGAGGTCCACATCCGGACTTTGAGGTGCTGACCGTGATCGGAGAACGACCGGAACTCCTCGGAGTTCATCAGGATGGTCGCGATGCCTTCGTCGTCGACGCGAACGTCACTACCGTCCCGCAACGGCGTGACGTACTTCTCCCCGTCGATTTCGATATCGATGTTGAAGACGTTCTTGGTTCGTCCGGGCGCTATTTTGGGTCGGTTGCGGTGCTTTGCGGCCTCGGCAGCCGTTTCACCGGGCATCGTCGGAACGGTTTGGTCATCACTATCGCCCACATTGAGCTTGTTGTCGCGCGTGAACGAGACACCGAGTCCGTACCCCCGCATCTGGTGGATCTCGAGGTCGGCCAACCGGACTCTGGTCTTCCGGCCCTTGTCATCCCATGCCTGCACCGTGACATCGGGGTCCACGAAATCCCATGACACCGGTACGGACCCGCCCCGGGCTGTGCTGCTGGGGCCGGAATTCGGTTTCGGCACGAACTTGGGGATCTTCGCCAGTTCTTCTGCGCTGTAACGGGTTTCCTCCTGGACCTCGATGTGTTCACGGCCGCCTCGGAGGTAGCTGGTGACCCAGCCCGCGTTGTTCGAGGCGAGCGGAATCTTGTTCACCGACACCATGTCACGGCCGGCGATGTAGGGGTTGTCGAAGCCGAGTTCGCGGGCGGTCGCCACCGAGTCCCGCAGCAGCGTCGCGGCTTCGTCGGGTTGGCCGTCGGCGAAGCCGGACTGCGTGTCCTTGGCGGAGTGGCAGAACATGAACAGCATGCGGCCGTTCGGGTTCGCCGCGTGCATGCGGTGGAATTCCTCGCGCTGGAACTGCATCTTGGTCAAGGTCGCCCCGGACACCGACAGCTCGTAGCTCCTGCCGCCGCGGTTGATCTTGAGCTTGGCGGACTTCTTGAGGCCGTGTGCGGTGAAGAGGTTCGGACCCGCTGTCGCCTGGACCTGAGCACCGGTATCCGGATGGGTGAGAGTGGTGAGGACGGGTACGAACGGACTGGTCACCAGCCGCTTCAGCGGATCGTGTGCGTACAGCTGGCTGAACTTCCTGTCGGTTCCTCCGAAGGCATCCAGGTTGTCCTCGTTCGGCCTGGTTCGCAACACGTGGTACGCGTAGTCGAGCCTGGCGGCGAAACGCTGGTCGACCTGCAGCATTTCGGGGACCAGCGTCAGGCCGTTGACCCGCATCCATCCGGTGCTGCTGCTGGTGAGCTCGTAGGCCTCCACTTCGTGGGCGTAGAACTCGAACTCCGACCCATCCAGGATTCCGGCCAATGGCTCGTCGGCGTCCAGGATGTACGAGGCGTTCGGGAGGAAGCGCTCGAAGAACTCGATGTTGGCGATGTTGCCGGGTGAGTACTTGCCGGTGACCTGGTGCGAGAGCTTGGAGGGGTTCTCGATCCAGCCCTTGTTGTCGGAAACGCCGAAGCGGCCGTCCGGAAGCTGGGACACCTCGCCCTGAGGTCCTTCGACCACGTCCCTGAAGCCCGACTTCGCCATCTGCTGGACAACGCGCTCCAGTTGCCTGCTGTGCGGAGTCAGCAACCGGACCTTGAGGTCGGGATCGTTGTAGCCGAGATCGCCGATCCCCCTGAGGTTCATCAGGATCTTGCCGAGGCCCGTGCCGTCGATGTTCACCGAGCGACCGTTTCGCAACGGCATGGCGTAGTACCGCCCAGAGCTGTCGATGTCGTTGTCGACGTGGAAGACGTTCCTGGATTCCCCGGCATCGGCTCCGGGTCGGTTGGGGTGCTGTGCGGCACTGGCGGGTGTTTCTCCGGGCATCGTCTTGATGGTGTGGAGGTAGCCGCCGCTCAGGACGTACCTGTTGTCGCGGGTGAACGCTATGCCGACCCCGTCCCCGCGCATCCGGTGGTACGCGAGGTCGGCCATCCCGATCCGGACCTTCTGGTTTCCGTGGTATGCCGCCACCGTGAGGTTGGGGTTCAGGAAATCGGCCTGCACCGACACGGTCCGGTGGGGGTTCGCCCGGCCGCGCCGGTAAAGGCTCGGGTCGAAGCCTTCCGGCATGGGTCCGCCGTGCCGCTGCGCGGAGCTGGATCCGGTGTTCGAGATCGGCGTGTACTCGGGACGGCTGTTGAGTTCTGCTGCGCTGAACTGGGTTCTCGTGTGCACCTTGATGACGTCGCGGCCGTCCTTGGCGAGGTAGCTGCTGGCCCAGCCCGCGTTGTTCGCGGCAGTGACCGGGTTGTTCGCGAATACGACACCCCGGCCGGCGTCGTAGATGTTCTTGAAGCCAAGCTCGCGTGCTGTTGCCACCGAGTCCCGCCACAGCCTCGCGGCTTGCTCGGGTTGGCGGTTCGCGAAACCGGCCACCGTGCCCTCAGCGGCGTGGCAGAACATGAACAGCATGCGGCCGTTCGGGTTCGCCGCATGCATGCGGTGGAACTCTTCCCGCTGGAACTGCACCTTGGTCAGCGTGGATCCGGACACCTGCAGCTCGATTTCCTCACCGTCGCGGCTGATGAGGAGCTCGGCGTAATCCGCGCGGCCGTGTCCGGCGAAGAGGTTCGGGCCTACCTTCACCTGGACCTGAGCACCGGTGTCGGGGTGGGTGAGCGTGGTAGTGGCCGGTGCGAACGGACTGGGCGCCAGCCGTTTCAACGGATCGCTGCTGTACAGATCGTTGAGGCTTCCGTCGTTGCGGACGAAAACTCCCACATTGTCTTCGTTCAACCTGGTTCGCGCCACGGAAGGCATGCCGTCGAGCTCGCCGGCGAGTTCCTCGTCGATGTGCCGCTCTTCGGGAGGGGACAACGTCACGCCGTTGACCCGTTCCCATCCGGTGCTGTCGCTGGTGAGCTTGCGGGCCACCACCTCGTGCGCGTAGAACGTGAACTCCTTGCCATCCGAAGACCTTCTTCCGACGAGTGGCTCGTCGGCGTCCAGGATGTACGAGGCGTCCGGGAGGAAGCGCTCGAAGAACCTGATGTTGGCGAGGTTTTCCGGCGAGTACTTGCCGGTTCGGCGCTTCTCGCCGTTGCGGTACTCGATCCAGCCCTTGTTGTCGGAGACGCCGAAGCGGCCGTCCGGGAGCTGGGACACCTTGCCGTGGGTTCCTTCGACCGCGCCGGTGAACCCGGATTTCGCCAGCCTCTTGGCAGTGCTCCCCAGGTCCACGTTGTCCGAGGTCAGCAACCGGATCTTGAGGTCGGGATCGCTGGCGGCGAGGTCTTGGACATCCCTGAGGTTCATCAGGATTGCACCGAGGGCCTTGTCCTCGACGTCCACCGAACGACCGTTCTGCAACCTCATGACGTAGCTCTTCACGTCGTGCTCGATGTCGACGTGGAAGGTGTTCTGCTCAGTCGTGGTTCCGGGACGGTCGGGGTGTTGTGCCGCTTCGGCGGGTGCTTCCCCGGGCATCGTCTTGATGGTCCGGAGGTAGTCGCCGCTCAAGTCGTACTTTTTCTCGCGCCTGAACGACACGCCATGGCCGGTACCCCGCATCCGCTGGTACGCGAGGTCGCTCATCCGGACCTTGATCTCCTGGCCCGTCCTCCTGTCCCGCACCCGCACCTTGGCATCGGGATCCACGAAACCGGTCCACACCGGGACGGTCCGGTGGGGATTCACCGAGCGCCCGGAAGACGACGGTTGGCCGGATCGGCTCGACCCGGGCGCGCCGGCCGGTGCTCCGACCAGGAGATTCCGGTCCAGCCGCACCCGGTCTTCCATCTGCGCCGCGCCGGTCTCGGCGAGCGGGATGTACCCGATGACGTTGCCCGGGTTGAAGTTCGCCATCGTTTCGCCGTGCTGGTCCGCGAAGAGGATCTGGTCGTCCGCACCTCGCTTCACCATCACGGTGTGCACCAGATCGCTGTCCGCGCGCTCCTGCAGGATCACGGCTCCGTAGGAGCCGGGTGGCTGCATGTTCGTGTGGCTCAGGACCTCGTCGTACGTCGCTTCCACCGCTTGGACGTCGGCCCCGAGGCGGGCCTCCAACGCCCTGATGTTCATCGGGCTGCCTTCTTCGGCGATGACCTTGACACCACCGGCGAGCCTCCGCGCGGCCGCGATCAACGCCAGAGCGCAGTTCTGGCTTCGCCCGGGCACGCCCGGAGCGGGACCGCCCCTGTTCACACCCCGGAGTCGCCGGAAGTGTTTCTTGAAGAACGCGGCAGCGCTCTCCTCGTCGGGGAACCTGTTGGCCGCGACCACGAATTCCGAGTTGTACGACCAGTCCCAGCCGTCATCGGACTCGGAATCGGACTGCGCGTCGTCATCCGCGTCGTTCTCGAACTCCGAATCGGACCGCATGCGGGTGTCCGCGTCGTCCTCGGCTGGTTCCGGGTCGGGCTGCACGTCGCTGTCCGCATCGTCATCGGAGTCCGAAACCTGCAGCAGAGGAACATCCGGATCGTCATCCATGTCCCAATCGGAATCCGAATCTGAATCGGACTGCAGACCGGCATCGAACTCCGAATCGGACTCCACATCGGTATCCGCCGGCACGTGATGGGCGTAGTTGACGTGGGCTTCGGCCTGCCGGCGGGTGATGCCGAACAGCGCGACGAGTTCACCCGCGGTGCTGGGGTTCCCCGCGTTCCGGGACTCGCGCGCATAGGCGAGCGCAGCCTCGGACATCTCGTACTCGGCCTCCCGACGGCCGATGCCGTACCGCTCGGCGAGTTGCGTCGGGGTGTACGGCTCGCCGCGATCCGCCGCCGCGCGCACATCGGCGCGTGCCGCTGCAGCGATCACGCCGCGCGCCCACCGGTAGTTGGAGAGGGGGGACCTGAAGGGGCGGAACCTCGCGGCCACTTCCTCAATGGAGTACGGGGCGCCGTTCTTCGCCGCCTCGCGTGCATCGGACTGTGCGACCTCCCCGATCAGGCCCAGGATCTCGTCCGTGTTGATCCGGTACCTGCCTTCGACGGCGTCGATTCCGCACGGTTCGCCGCGATCCGCCGCCGCCCGAATACCGGCCAGCGCGGCATCGCGCCTGATGCGCTTGGCCCATCCACGGTTCTGCCCGAACCTCTCGACCAACTGCGCAATGTTCGGACCCATCCCGGTCGCCGCGAGATCTGCCACGTGTTCGAGCGCGACGGCCTCGACCTGCGCTATGACCCGCTGATGACTCACACCGTACTTCGTCGCCAATGCCGCAATGGTGTAAGGCGCACGGCGTTCCGCAGCCGCGCGCACATCGGCCCGCATGACGCCATCGATGTGGCGTTCCACCGTCTCGGGGCTGATGCCGTACCGCATGGCGAACGTCTCGACCTCGCCCGGCTCGCCGCGGTCGCGGGCCGCGTGCGCATCGGCGAAGACGGCCGCCACCACAGCCTCCGCTGCTTCCTCCTGACTGATGCCGTACTTCCGGGCGAGCTCATCAGTGGTGTACGGCTTGCCACGATCCGCCGCCGCACGCACATCGTCCTGCACGACCTCCGAGATCCGATCGGCTGCCCACCGGGTGACCAGGCCGTACCTCATGCCCAGTTCCGCAGCCGTGTACGGCTCCCCGCGATCCGCCGCCGCGCGCACATCCGCCCGTGCGGCGGCATTGACCAGGTCCAGCGCCCGCTGGTTGTCCACCACCCCGGACCTCGCGGCCACTCTGCTCAGGTACGTGGCCGGTTCCGGGACCTGGACCGGGACCTGCGCACCCTTGTGGCGCAGCTCGTTGACCACCGCGGTTTCGATCCGCTCGGTGGCCCACTCCGAACTTCTGCCGTACCTCTCGGCGAGAACGTCCGGGGCAACCGGACGACGGGACAGCCACGCATTCGCGATCTCGGCCTCCGCGGCGGCGTTGATCAGGACTTCGGCCTCCGCCGCGCTGATCTCGTACTCCGCGGCGAAGTCCGCAGCGGAACTCTCGCGCTTGAAGTTCCCCTTGGCCAAATTGGACACCAGGTTGGCCGCTACCGGGAAGATCGCCTGCTCGCGAGTGAGACCGTGCCTCTTCATCACGGAACTGAGCCGCAACGGAGTACCAGGCGCAACGCTGACCTGCGCGACCTCGCCACCAGTTCCCGTTGCCAAGCCGTCCTCGAAGAGGATCCAGTCCCGCGCGGCGCGCACGTCGGCCACGCCGGCCGCGCCGATCTGGGTCTCGGCTTCCTCGACGCTGATGCCGTGCCTGTCCGCCAGGTCCGCGGCACTGGTGGTAGCGCCGCTGTTGTGCGCCTCGCGCGCATCCGTGAAAGCCGCCGCCGGGCCACGCTGGTACTCGACCGCTTCGCGGCTGATGCCGTACCGCTCGGCCAGTTCCTCGGTGGTGAACAGACCGGTCTCCGCGTCGGAGCGCACGAGCGAGGCGAGCCGGTCGACCGCCCATCGCCGACTCTTGCCGTACCGCTTGGCCAGATCGTCCGGGTTGTGCGGGCCGACCGTCGCACGTACCTCGGCCTCCGCAGCGGACCTGATCTCGTGCTCGGCTTCCATGATGCTGACGCCGAAATTGCGGGCGAGCGCACGAGCGGAGTCCGGCTCACCGATGCCGGCGTAGTGCTCCACCGCGGCACGCACGGCGGCGCGGATCGCATTCCGGGCCGCTTCTTTGCTGATCGCGTACCTCTGCGCCAGTTCCGCCGGCGTGTAAGGCACGCCATCACGCATGGCGTCGATCGCATCGCTTCTCGCGGCGTAGGCGATCTGATCGGCCGCCTTCTCGACGCTGATCCCGTGCCGGTCCGCCAGTGCCTCCGCCGAGTAGGGCCGATCGACGTCGGCAGCCGCGAGGGCGTCGCGAACGGCGTTTGCCTTCACGAAGTGCGCCACGGCAAGCGCGTTGGTGATCTGGCGATGCGCCCAGCGGGTGTTCATGCCGTACTTCTCGGCCAGTGCCTTCGCGTCGTACCGGTGCCCACGTCCCGAAGCCTCGATCACATCCGCGTGCGCGACGGCGTGGATCTGGTCGAATGCCCATTGGAGGCTCTTGCCGAACTCCTCGGCCAGATCTTCCGCGGTCCGCGGCTCTCCGGCGTCCGCTGCCGTGCGCACCGCCGCCCGCACACGCACGTCGTCCGAGCTTGCCGGAGCGGGGATGACGTCCTTCGTGAACTGGAACGCGTGCGAGATCCGCGAATCTCCGAGCGGCCCCGACCAGGACGGCTCCGCGTTGATCACCGCATGCGCCCACTTGCGGCTCCTGCCGTACCTGGCGGCCAGGTCGTCAACGCTGACAGAACCGCCGCCTTTCACCGCCTCGCGCACGTCCGCAAGCGCCGCGACATCGATCAGCTTCTCCGACTCGGCCGGTTCGATCCGGTGTTTCCCGGCCAGCGCGTCAGGAGTGAGCGGCCGACCAGAGGCCGCTGCCTCGCGCGCGTCCAAGACCACCGCGGCGGAAATGCAGGCCGAGACGTCCCAATCGCGATCGCCGAACTTGGCGACCAGATCCGAGCGGCCGTAGGGGCTGCCGGCGTCGGCGGCCGCCCGGATCTCGGCGATGGCCGCGGCCTCGACCAGACCGGTGGCCTGCCTGCGGTCCGTCACACCCCACGTGGACAGGGTGGCGATGGCGGCAGGAACAGCGGGTGGCTCGGCCGCGCGCAACCGCGCACCCACTGCGCGGACGACCACGTCCCGCGCCCACTCGCGATTCATGCCGTGCTTCTCGGCCAATCCCGAAACCTGTTGCGTGCCGCCGGAATTCTCGACATCGAGCAGGTCGGCGAGCGCGGCGGAGTCGATCTGGTCGAACTCCCGCCCGCGGCTCATCTCGGACTCCCGGGCCGGCACATCGACGGTGTGCGGCCCTCCCGCATCCGCTGCGCCGCGGACGTCGGGCTGCACGTCGGCGCTGACCGGTTCGGCATGAGCCCGCCGACCGCCGGTGTCAGCGGTGCTGTCCTGACTCACCCGCTGGGTCAGCTCGCCGAGCACGCTGCGCGGATCGGGGCCGCCCCTCCCGGTCCCGGCCGGCGCCCCGATCAAGAGTCTCGGGTTCAATCGCTTTCCACCGACCGGCGCCGTGCCGGTGTCGAGCAGTGGGATGTACCCGATGACCTTGCTCGGGTCGACGTCCGCGATCGTCTCGCGATGCGGGTCCACGACTACCGGGGCTTCGTTTCCGCGGCTCTCGACCAGCACGCCGTGCGCCACGAACCGGTTCCCCTTCAGAATCACGGCCCCGAAGGAACCCTCCGGCTGGTCCCGCGTATGCGTCAGGACCTGCTCGTACGTCGCTTCCACCGCAGTGGCACCGAGAGCTTCCTCCAACGAGCTGACCTTCATCGGACCACTCGGGTCGGTAACGACCGTCTCGCCCCCGGTGAGGGTCAGCTTGGCCGCGATCAACGCCAGCGCGCAGTTCTGGGTTCGTCCGTCCGCACCCCGCGCGTAGCCGTTCTCGTTCACCCCCCGCAGCTGCGGGTAACGATCCCGGTAGGCCGCGGCAGCGCTGGCCTCGTCGGGGAAGGAAGCGGCGGTGATCACCGACCCCGGGGGCAGCGACGGCCACGCCCCGGCAACCTCAGCGTAGGCGGGTGGGTCCACCGGGCGGGGGCCGATGTCGGCGTACGCGGGTGGGTTCGCCGGGCGGTCCACGTAAGGCGGAGGCGGCTCCACGTCGTTCAACGCCAACGTGCTGAGCTGCTGGATCTCCTCCGGCGTGAACCGGGTGTAGGCGCGGTCGACGAGGGTGCCGTCCGGGCGGTAGCTGAACCAGCCGCCGTTGCGGCTGACCGTGATCGCGGACCGGCCGGGGTTCGGCGAGCGGTCCGGCGGAACGGCCAGCGTCGTGTCGCCTCCGACGTGGATGGTGACGGGATCGTTGTTCTGCTGAGCCGCTTCGGCGAGTTGATCGGTGGCGGCCTGCTCGACGTCGTCGGTGAGCAGGGCGATGTCGGAATTGGAGTTGTAGGCGCGCAGCGACCGGTATTCGGGCATTTCGCGGAGGATCCGGTAGTAGATGTCGCCGGAGACGGCGACGTCGACGAGATCTGGGCCTCGCTCCACCTGGAGGTGGAAGCGATCGCCATCGATGCCGATGGCGAGCCAGACCGGATCAACGGTCCAGGGCGCCGGCACGTTCCCGTTCGTCCGCCCCGGGTGGAGGGCCGCATGCGGGATGGTCTCGTGGGGCATCGTGCGCATCACGTGCCCCACCCGCTCCATGCCTACCGCCCACCTGCTCAGCTCCTCGTGCGATGTGGGCTGGGTGCCGAAGCTGAGGACCCGTGCCTGCCGCTGCGCGTTCACCACGAGCAGGCGGTGGACTTCGCGGCTGCGGAACTCGAACGGCCGACCGTCGTCCAGTCGGTACCCGCTGTGCAGCTCGCCGTCCGCGCTCGGCGTCTCGGGGTACAAGTGCGCGAGCGGTGATCCCGCGGGGCCCGCCTGCTCCGCGCTGGTCAGTGCTCGTTCGATCGCGGAGATCTGAGCGATTTCCTCCGCTGAGAAACGGGTTTCCTCGTGGTTGATCTGCCTTCCCCCGATGCGATGGCTTTCCCAGCCCTGGTTGTCGCCGACGCAGATCGCGGACGGCTCCTCCCCGTTCGCGGGAAGGAGCCCGTACGGACCCCGTGGGCCGAAAACGGTGGCGTCGCCGCCGTCCTCGTGACCGGTGCGGGCGAAGAGCCCGAGCCCCGCGGAGTTCTCGTCGCGGTCGTGGAGCAGGACGATTCCGGGGTCACCGTGGCTCTCGAACCAGCCCCGGTTCTCGGTGACGTGCCAGAGTTCGTCACCCGCGACGACGACGGTTCCGGACTGCTCGCCGCGGCGCAGCGGCACGGAGAAGGTATCGCCGTCCGATTCGACGAAGAACCAGCCGGGACTGCGCCAGGGTGCCTGGACGTAGCTTCCGGGGCGGAACAGCACCGAGGACGCGCGCAACGTGGTCTCGCCCGGGAGGGAGCGCAGGACGTCGTGCATGCGCCCGAACCCGGCCGCCCATTCGCGGACGGCATCGGACTCCTGCGGCCTGAGGTTGACGACGGGTGCCCCGTCCTCGTCGGTGCGCGTCACGTCGGCGTCGACGTCGCGGGCGTCGAAGACGACGGGCACGCCCTGTTGGTCGAAACCGAACCGGATCACCGGAGCGGGATCGCCCGACGCGGGTTGGGCGATGTCGTTGCGGATGGTGCCGTGGACGGTGCCGACCGCCAGGCCCTTGAAGCTGCCGATCATGGTGCCGCGGATGATGGCGTCGTCGACCGAGATACGTCCCTCTACGGACCTGGTGCCCTCCGCGCGGGTCGTGACCACGCCGTAGATCTTGCCGCGGAAGGCGCCGATGAAGGCGCCGTCGACGACACCGTCGCGGACGCCCGCGAAGGGTTCGGCGAAGGTCCGGTCCGCGACCCGCTCGACCGGCGCCGAGTCGTGACCCGACAAGCCCTCGTCCCAGCGCCGCACCAACGGACCACTACGACCGGAATCCGCTGCGGCGGACTCGCCCGGACGATCGGATGGCAGACCCGCGTCCTCGCGCTGCAACGACCTCGGAGCACCACCACCGGTCCGACGCCGATTGCCCCGAACAACGGAATCCTGTGCCGTGGATTCGCCCCCGCGATCGGACGCCAAGCCCGCGTCCTCGCGCTGCAACGACCTCGGAGCACCGCCACTAGTCCGACGCGGATTGCGCCCACCACCACCGGAATCCCGGTTCGGCATCCCGACCAGGAGTTTCGGGTCCAGCTCCGTGCCGCGCAACGGCGTCGCACCGGTCTCGGTCAGCGGCAGGAAGCCCACCACGTCGTCCGGTCCGGGTTCGGCCATTTCGCCTTGGTGCACGTCCGGGTACCTGACGCGGCCGTCCGCGCCGGTCTCCACGAGCACGCCGTGCACCATGCCGCGCGGGCCGCGGAGGAACACCGCGCCCCAGGCACCCGGCCGCGGGCCCATGTGCGCCTCGACCTGGTCGCGGGTCGCCACGACGGCCTGCCCGCCGAATTCCTCCTGCAACGACGCCACGGTGACCGGACCGCCAGCGTCGGCTGTGACCGTGACCCCGCCGGAGCGGGTCTTCGCGGCCGCGATCAACGCCCGTCCGCAGTTCTCGGTGTGTCCCGGCCGATTTTGCCGGTAGTTCTCCGCGTTCACACCCCACAGCTGCGGGTAGCGATCCCGGAACTCCCCGACGGAGGCGCGGTCCGGCGTTTCGAGCCAGACCTCCACCTCCGTCGGCCCCTCGGAGCGCACGAAGTGCGGTGCCACGTCGAAGCCGAGGTCACTGCGGCCCAGCCGGTCGGCGCTCGGCGTCGCCGACTGCGCCAGCTTGAGCAGTCGGTCCAATTCCTTCGCGGTGGCGGAGAAATCGTCGGCCGCACGCGACGATTCGACGTCACCGTGCACCCGGTACCGCACGGTCGGTCGCGCACCGGACTCGTGGGCGGCCAACACCTGCCGCACCAGCGGGTACAGCTTGTCGCGCTCCGCCAACGGGAGCCGGTCCGCGCTGGCGGGGAACACCACGCGCGCGTCGGGTTCCGCGCCGCCGAGGCCCGGGTCCTGCCGGGCGTGCGCCAATTCCTGCTCGTAGACCTGCTTCGCCCGCCAGAACGCCGCCGCGGCGGCCTGCTCGGCTTCGGCGGCATCCCGGAAGGCGGACTCGGCATCCACCTGGGCGCCCAGGTCACCGTCCGGATCGTCCAGCCCGAACGGGTTGGCGGCGCGCCACCGGCCGTGGGCCGCTGCCCACTCCGCGTCCCGCGCGGCGAGCTCCTTGGCAGCCTTGACCAGCGGCTCGGACAGCAGATCGTTGCGGTCCGCACGACGGACCTCGTAACCCTGCGCGAAGTCGACGTCCACGACGGCGGTGCGCCGCAAGCTGATCCTGGACGTCGGCTCGACGACGAACCGGAAACCGGCGCCGTGCAACCAGGCGCTGGTGATCCCGTCCGTGGCGGGCTTCTCACCGGCCTTGGGCAGCTCGCTGCCACCGGTCTCGTCGACGTCTCGGTGCTCGTGCCCGGTTTGCCTGGCGCCAAGCGGCTCCATCATCAGCGCCCAGCCGCTCATCGAGCCGAACGGTTTCCGGTCGGGGTAGTTGGCCGAGTCCGGGTGCTGGGGCACGCCCGCCGCGAACAACGGGACCGCCGCCACCATGTTCGAGTTGCCCGAGCCGACCTCCGTCTCCGACGTGCCGTGCGGCGTCTTGGCGCCGGCGATGCGGATGCGGTCGCTGACGCCCCTGAGCTCGCCATGACCGGGCAGCTTCGGGTACACGCCCAGTTTCAGCCCGAGACCCGGCGGCAGCTCCAGCTGCGCCGCCTCGGTGCCGGTGCCGTACATGCCCTGGATCGCGTTCACGCGGCTCGGGGTGAGTTCGGCGCGCAGCATCCGGCGGGTGTGCGAATCGACCTTGCCGCCCGCCGCTTCGATGGCTTGCTCCGCCGCGCGGACCAGGTCCGCGACGTCGCCCTTGAAGTCCATCACCCGGAACTGGTTCGGGTCGTCCGGCAGGGCCGCCGGGGTGTCGGCGGCGCGCCACTCCGCGAGGCGCTGCTCCTTGGCGTCCTCGGCGGAGCGCCGGACGACGTTGCCTCCGCGGGATTTCTCCCCGGTATCGGAAACCGCGGTGTCCTCGATCGGGGTGTGCGCGGTGACGGTGCGGAAGGCAGGTGCCGCCGCGATGCGCTCGCCGTGGCGCTCGATGCGCACGTCGAACAACACGTCCGCGCGGTGCTCGGCCAGCGCGGCGTCCTTCACCGTCTCGGTGTGCACGAGCTCGGTGGAGCGAACGCTCCTAGTCCCCCGGGTCTGCTTGAGCCATGCGAACACGTGCCCGAGCCCGAAGCCGAGGTTCGCGTAGGCCGCGCCGTGGTCGCCGGGCTTCGCCGCGGCATCCGCCACGGCGGACTCGTTCTGGAACGTCCCGGCGGGCAGCAAAACGGTGAAGAACTCGGCCAGCACCCTGGTGAACTTGCGGCTGGAGCTCTCCTCGAAGGTCGCCTTGGTGGCCCTGGCCAGCCCGCCGTGCTTGATCCCGGCCGGCGTCGGCGTGCTCAGCAGCTCGGCGTCCACCCGCAGCTCGTAGGTCTCACCGGTGATCCGGTCCTGCAACCGCAGCGGGGTGCCGGTGCCGCCGTTGGCGAGATCGCCCAGGGATGCCTGGACATGCGACAGGTACCGCTTGACCTCGCTGGGGTTGTCGTGCTCGGTCGCCAACGAGAAGGAAGGCAACAACATGTCGGCCCGCTCCTGGCCGAGACGCTGCACCAGGCCCTCGCGCAGCCTGTCGATGGTTTCGGAGAGGTCGATTGGCTCGGTGACGCCGTCGGCCCACTTCGGGGCGCCGAGTTCGTGCCCCTCCGGCACGGGGCTGAGCCCGTCGGCATCGGTCGGCGCGTCCGGTTCCGATGGCGCCGGCGGTTCCTGCCCGAGCGCTTCGGCGGCGCGCCGCGCGTCCTCCTCGGCCTGCCTGATCCGGATCTCGTGCAGTTGCTCGTCGTCGACCCAGGCCTCCACGGCGCGCGGCAGTTCGAAGCGCTCGGCGGCCCGACCCGTCTTCGGCTTGAACAGCGCCATGATGGGCGCCAGCGCAACGGACATGGCCGAGCGCGCGGTGACCTCGCCGACCTTCGGCTTGAACAGCTTCCAGCGGTCCAGGTTGCTCCAGTCCACCGTCTCGACCGCCATCGTGGCCTCCGCGGTGGCGACGATCCGGTGCATGCGGCGGGGCTCCCCGGACACCGAGCGCCCGTGGGAAACGGTGGTGCGGTGGCCTTTCTCGCGGCCGAAGCTGACCACCCACGGGCTCACCTCGTGCAGGACCAGGCCCATGCCCTGGGTGATCGTGCCGGGGATGTCGTCCGAAGTCTCGCTGGTCGGGCCGATGAAGGGTTCGATCTGGGTTTTCGCCGTCCAGGTGCCGCCTTGTTCGCTGCTGGTGGTGCTGCCGCCGGCCGCCGACCGGTTCGACGGCTGCCAGACGGTCTCGAGCACCTCCGGGTCGCGCAGCATGAAGGACACCGCGGCCTTGGCCTCCGCGTCCGTCCGCCTGCGGCTCCAGTGCAGCAGGAACTCGTTGCCGCTCAACGAGAGCTTCTGGTCGCGCAGGCCGGAGTTATCGCCGTCCTCGAACTGGTAGATCGGGTCGTTCGAGGCATGCACCAGCAGCGAACGCAGCTTCTTGCGCACGTGCTCCAGCCCGCGGAACGACACGATCTGCACGCCGTCGAGCTTTCGGGACGCGCCGCGACCGAGTTCCTTGCTCCAGTTGAGCGAAATGTCGTTGAGCTGCGTGTGGTTGACCGGTGCCACCTCGGCGGGCGGAACACGATACGAGGCGGGTAGTTCGAGTACTACGTCGACGATGACCGTGCCCGGTTCGCGACCCTGCTCGGCGGCCGAGGGGTCCACGATCGTCAGCGGGTTCAGCTGCGGGGTTTTCTTCCCGGGAAGGCCGAAGGAGATGCCTCGGATCAGCGCGGTGTGCCGGGCCCAGTGGTTTCCGGAAACGCTGAGCTTGACCCGCGCCCGGTACCGCCGCAACGGTTCGGGCCGCACGTTGCCGGACTCGTCGAGTTCCGCGCCGCGCACGCCGCCGCCGCTGGAAATCTTGGTTTCCTGCGCCATTCCGGACGTCCTCGACCGAAGGTAGGAGATCTTCGGGAGGTTGACGGTCAGCATCGCCCCGAACATCGACATGTACACGCGGGCGATGATGCCGCCGGAGAGCATCCAGTTCCGGCCCTTGGTGTAGCTGCCGCTCGTCACCTCCGAGAGCTCCTCGGCCGTGATGGGGCCGTCGGCAGGGCCGTCCAGGGGTTCCAGGTCGCCTTCCAGGCTCGCCTGCAACTTGAGCGAGGCGTGGTAGTCGTGGGCCAACCCGGGTTCCGGTTCGAGGTCCAGCACCAGTGGGCGGCGGTCGGCCAGGATGTCCGGTGCGTGGCGGGCCAGTTGCTCGGCGGTGATCTCGCCGCGGATCTTCTCGACCCTGCCCAGTTTCCGCTCGTCCTTCGGGGAGATGCCGTCGGCCAGGTCGGGGTCGTCGAGCTCGGTGCCGAACTTGGTGGTCCGCACCCGCTCCGACCGGTAGAACTTGAGCACTTCGGCCGTGGAGTCCCGCATGATCTTGCTCAGCAGTCCAGCGGCCTCGTCGAGCTGCAACGCCGCATGGGCCGCAGTGTCGGCCAGTTCCTGGCGTCCGGGTGCCTTCCCCGCCGCGACGGCGCTGATGCCGGCACGTTCCGCGTCCGCCTGCTCCGCCAAGTGGATGCCGTTCACGGCTCCGGCGAACTTGAGCGGAGAATGCCCGGGCTTGCGGACCTGCAAGTCGTAGCGGGTGTAGTAGCGGGTCACCGAACCGGTGTAGGAGCTGGTGGTCTCGGCACCCTCCGAGCGGTCCAGGTCCTGCGCATGGCTGCTGCCGTACGCCCCGCCCGTGGAGATGCCGGCACCGACCGATATCTCGCCGACGTCGTAGACGGGACCTCCCGCGATCGTGAAGCTCGCGTCGTGGTGCGCCTGGTGGGAGCCCTTGGTGGCGGCGGTCTTCAAGGTGGTTTTCTCGATGTGCGAGCCGTCGATGGTCTGGTCGAAGTAGACGCGCCGGGCGACGAGGCGCATCTGCACCCGCTGGCTCTTGGGGCGGAACAGCCTCTTGAGCGGATTGCGCTTCCGCGGCAATTCGGGCGAGGACACCCAGCCGTCGCCCCGCGCGGCCTGTTCCGGGGTCACCGCCATCTCCGGCAGGCGCTTCTTGATGTTGCGGGAGCCGACGAACTCCCGGAGGGTGCTCAGGCCCTCCTTCGTCAACGAACCGACGTACTTGTGAACCTCGTCGAACGGGTCTTCGTGGAGGTCGGCGTGCTCGACCCCCGAGGTGGGCAGCTCCGAGGGCAGCGACGGAACCTCGGTCCCGCCGCCGTTCAGCCCGAGGGGCACGCTCAGCTCGACCGACATCGGGGTGTCGTCGCGGCCCACGGCCCGGCCGACCCGCACCGTGGGCAGGGTCGGTTTCCCGTCGGCGCCGAGCCGGCTGAGGAAGAACGTCGCCGGGGCGCGCACCGGGAGCATTCCCTGGAAGCCGGTCTCGCTCGTCGGGTTCTCCGGGAACGAGACGCTGGTCCGCACGAGATGCGAGTTCCGCTGCGAGAGGCCGCGGGAGGTCGACGCGCCCGTCGGCGCGTTGGCGGTGCCGGTGAGGAACAGGCCCGGAGCCATCGGGACGAAGTAGAACCACCGCGACATCGCGGTGCGGCCGGCCGAGGTTCCGGCGGTCGAGGCCCGCGCCTGTTCGGCGCTCACCGAACTCGTCCCCGCGTTCGCGTCGATCGGCTCGGCGCGCGACAAGTCCACTTCGGCGCGGACCAGGACGCGTTCCCCGCCCAAGGTCACTACTCGGCCGTTGTCCATGAACGACTCGGAATCGTTCTCCACGGCCGCCCGCAGGTCCTCGAGTTCCTGAGCGGTCGGCTCACCGTTCGCCAAGCTCTTGGCGGCGGCGACCACCCGGTCGGCGCCTTCCGTGCGTGTGAGCTGCTTGCCCACACCGAGACCCTGGTTGCGGCGCAGGTAGCGCGGCAGGAGCCGCCGCCAGCCGCGCGGAGCGGACGACTCGTTCCGGGCGGGCTCGGTGGTGGGGGTGTGCTCCGCCGCGTCGGTGGCGTCGCGGTGCTCCTCAGTCGTGCCGTCACGGTCCTCGGCGACCTCGGTCTCGGCGCGCCGCTCCGCTGACACGCCATCGCGGTTCTCGATGGTCGTGCTCTCGTCGCGCTGCTGCGCGGCGGTGGCGTCATCGCGGCTTCCCGCGGTGTCCTCAGGCGCCTCCGGCCGTGAACCGCTCACCTCGTGCCGGCTCTCCGGCGACCGGGCCTGCTCGTCGGTGTCCGGCTGGGCCGTGCGATCGGCTTCGGTCGTGGCGCTGCCGTCGAAATCCGCAGTGTGCTCCGCCGATTCCAGGACTGCTGCGGAGTCGGGGCGCTGGCGGATCTCGGCGTTGCCGAGCAGCCGGGCCACGTCCTGGACAGCCTGCGGTGCCTCCGCGTCCCCGATCTCCAGCACGACCCTGCGGTCCTGGTCGAAACCGGGATGCAGGCGCACGTAGTTCACGAAGGACCGAGGAGTGTAGTTCTTCCCGTCCCACAGGGTGATCTGCTCGCCGTCCGGGCTGGACGTGAACCTGATGACCTGCTCATCGGGATTCGGCCGGGCGTCCCGGGCCTGCTGGACCAGCCTGCCCACGTCCTCGTGGGGGCTCGGGTAGTGCAACCCGTCCCGGGTGCGCACGGCCAGCGTCTGGAAGTCATGCGTCGCGCCGCTTCGGCGCCACGGCTGGGTGGCGGCGAACAGCTGCACCATCTGCCGCTCCGCCGCCTTGCTCAGCGGCAGCACCTCCAGCAGGTCCAGCAGGTCGTTCAGCTGTTCCTCTTCGGTGCGGGCACTGGTCTCGTCACCGAGCAACCGCGGGTCGGCGAGGAGTTCCTCGATGCGGGCATGCTTCGCCGGGTCGTTCGCTGCGGCGGGCATCGCGGTGCCCAATTCCACGCAGGTTTGCAACTCGCCCATGTGCATGCGGCCGACGGGCAGCCGGTGTTCCCAGCGGTCGCCCGGCCCGCCCTTGATGTGTTCGAAGTTGATGTCCTCGTTGCGGCTGGCGTTGAGCGAGCGAACGTCCTCCGGGGTTCGCACGTCGGTGGCTCGCGGTGGAACCGGCAGCGTGCCTGCCATGCTCAGCTCGCGCTGCGGTCCTCCCATCGTGGAGTTCGCCATCCGGTACCGGGACTGCTCACGTGCCTTCGCGAGGCCGGCCAGTGCCACGTTGGCCTCGGGGCTGAAGTCCTGGCCCTCGAAGCTGACGTTGACGTGCACGTCGCCCGGTTCCACCGAGCCGCCGTACTTCTGCACGACCGAATCGATGACGTCGACGCCGGTGGCGAACCGCTGCCAGGAGTCCGGACGGCCGACCAGCTTCTCCGACACCACCTCGATCCCGTTCTCCAGGGCTTCCTCGTCCACCACTCGCCAGCGGTCGGGTGCCATCTTGACGAGACCGGAGGGCAGCTCCTGACCGTCGCGCCAGTCGGCGAGACCCGCGTCCCGCAACGCGGCGCCGAGTTCCTGCACCGCCGCGTCGAAGTGCTCCTCGGGGATGGTGAACTCGATCTCGGTGCCGAACCGGGCGTCCGGGCGGCTGCTCACGCCACCGGGGATGCCGTCGGCGTGGTACTCGACGGGGTTGACGCCCGCGGCGACGGCGGCCCGCGCGGTCCGGTACGTCTTCACCATCGCAGCGAAGCGCTGTTCGCGGGGCACGCTGTCAGCCGGCGCGTCGTCGGCCAGGTCCTCGTAGTCCCGCTGGCCACCTGGCCCGTTTCCGGCAGGGTCCGGGTCCTGCGCGTCGTTGCGGGTGCCGGAAGCGGTGTCGACCGATGTCTTCGGCTCCGCACCCTCCAGGCGGGAGAACTCCTCCCCAGCCCCGCCGGTCCAGGACTCATCGATGCCGTCCTCATCCGACACGTCCCCGCCATCGTCGCTCACCGGCGACGCACCACCGAAACCGAACCGGCGCTCGTCGTCGTGCTCCTGCCGAGCGTGTTGATCTGCCAAGATCTCCGACGACCGACCACCCAAACCACGAGCCCGCTCAACAGCACGAGCACGGGCAAGGGCCTTTTCGAGCAGCTCGGGACTCGGCCTAAACAGGAACCGACTCTTCAGTCCCGCTTCCAAAAAGCGCTCCCAGCGCTCCTCGTCGTCCTCCCAACGTCCTTCCTCGCGACGAGCCTGCTCCTCACGCCGCTCCGCTTCAAACTCCTCGCGGATTGACGGAAGGACATCATCAACCCAACTCCACTCCTCTTTCGTGGCAAGGGCAAAGACCCTTTCGAGCTTCTTCGGATTCGCAAACCTAAACAGGAACTGACTCGTCAGTTCCGCATCCAAAAAGCGCTCCCAGCGCTCCTCGTCGTCCTCCCAACGTCCTTCCTCGCGACGAGCCTGCTCCTCACGCCGCTCCTCTTCAAACTCCTCGCGGATTGACGGAAGGACATCATCAACCCACCTCCACCAGTCCTCAATCTCCCGGCGCTCCCGACGCTCCCGGCGCTTCTGCTTACGCTCTTTCTGCTCGCGAAGCGCCTCTTCCTCGCGACGCTCCTCCTCCGCGTCCTTCCGTGCGCGACTTGCCTCCTCCTTGCGCGCCTCCTCCGCCCGGCGGGCCTTCTCCGCCTCCCTGCGGACCTTCTCCTCGCTTTCTTCCCGCGCGCGACTCGCCTCTTCAGCCTCGCGGCGAGCCTGCTCCGCCTTGCGGCGTGTCACATCCTCCTTGCGGCCTGCCTCCGCGCGCGCATCCGACGTCCGCGCCGGGCGAGGCTTCTGGGACGGGCCGGACTCGTCCCGCTGTCGGACCACGGAGCCCGAATCCGTTCTCCTAGTACGAGATCCGCGCGGCTGCTCATCCTGCCGCGGCCGACGGGACTCCTTCCGCTGGCCGCTTTTCCGCTCCGCGCGCGGTTCGCGCTGCTCCGCGCGAGCCGATTCACCGTCTCCCCGAACGGCTTCGGGCCTGCTTTCCTCACCGAAGCAGGTCTCGGGCCAGGTGGTCCTCTTCACGACCGTCTCGTCCTTCTTGTTCTTCATCTTGAACAAGAAGCTGCTCACGTCGTAGTGCGTGGTCTTCGTTTGGGTTCTGATGTTCATCAGACCAGCGTCGGCAAGCACGACAATCCGGCCGCGGTCTGCCAGCACCGTCACTCCCTTGGGGGTGTTGACAGTGAGGCCGGGTACCGCCTTGACCAGCTCATTGGCGACCTTGACCGAGGTTCCCGGCCTGTCGGCACCGAGCGTCAGCAGCAGCACCGACGAGCTGTTGCCGCCCCTGATGATGTTGCCGAGGATCTTCGTGGCCGTGGAGTGGTCCACCGCGGCTATTTCGGTCTTTCCACGCTTGCCGATCACCGGGACCGCGAGGGCGCTGCCGTCGGTGTCGATCGCGAGGATGAGGTCCGGCTCGAACGGTGCCGTGATCTCACGGTCGGGCCCGGCCGCCAGAGCAGTGGTCGTCGACTCACCAGGGCGGGTACGCACCACCAGAAGGGGACCATCGATCGAATCCAACCAGCCCTCGAAGGCACCGAGCTCGGAGTCAGAGAGCAGCGCAATGCTCGCGGGCCTGTGACTGGTGGAAGGCCGGTCGGTGATGCGCAGATCGCTGTGCTTGAAGGTGGCCGGCTTCGCAGAAATCGTTCCGGCATACTTCGGTGCCTTCGACTCCGCAACCTCCGGGCGGGAGAACTCCGCCCCAGCCCCGCCGGTCCAGGACTCATCGATGTCGTCTTCACCCGACACATCCGAACGCTCGGCGTCGGTGCGGCCGGGCAGCTCCAGCGAGTCGACGCCATCCTGCCTGGCGGTGTCGAAGAGGTCCCGCAGCATCCGGGCCTCGTCGCCCGGGCGCGAGCCATCGTCGCCTGTCAACAGCCGGATCAAGTCCTGGCGGCTGGCGTGTCCGGCGAACGGGCCACCGCCCGCCAGCCGGTCCAGCTCGCGTGCCACCGCCAGGTCCTGCTCGTCCAGATGCCTGCCTGCGTCCAGGCCGTACAGGTCGCGCACCCGGTTCTGCTCCGCCCGGTCGGCATCACCGGGCTCCCCGATCTCCTTGCCCAGCTCGACGTTCAGGTCCGGGTGGGCGGAGCGCAGGTCGGCGACCAGCTGCTGGGCCCCGGCTCTGGTCAAGACGGGCTGGTCCTCGCCGCTGATCCCGACCCGACCCCAGTTGACCACCACCTTGTCCACGAGGGAAAGGGAAAGCGGGCCGTGGATCTGCGCTTCCAGGAAATTGTGCGTGCTCGGCCCCGGGGCGTCCTTCAGCCCGGGGTCGTAGGAATAGTCGGTGGCTTCGGCCACGAGGTGCCGGAACAGCTCGACGTCGCCGTGGGCGAGCAACGGGTACAGGTGCTCGTTGTCGGTGTAGGTGACCGCGTTCGTGTCCTCGTCCACGCCCAACGAATCGCCGGGCGTGAACGTGCTGCGGGCACGGACATCGTTGTTCCAGTGCAACACGACGGTGCCGTACTGGACGGAAGAGCCCTCGGTCCGGCGCGGCGGGATCACCGCGCCGTAGCGCGGCATCTCGACCGGATCCGCGACCGTCGTGCCGTCGCCGCGTTGCAAGGACGAGGAATAGCCGAACAGCCATTCCGCCTTGGCACGCCGGCTGACGTCGGTGGACCCCTGCGAAACACCCGTCTCCCACAGGTTCCGGATCGGCTGCCCTTCGGAGAGCAATCGCATCAGCGGGGCGTGCCCGCCGTGGCCGTCGGGCACCATCCGGTTCGGGAACAGGTTCGTGACGATGGGCCAGGACTTGAGCTTCTCGTGCGCGGCGGCGGCGATCTCGGCTCGTTCGGCCTTGCTGGTCGGGTATTTCGCGCCGTAATTGTTGAGCATGCGGATCCGGTTGGTGGCCTCGTCGAGATCGCGCTGGTTGAACTGCTCGCCGCGCAGCTCCGCAGCCATCAGGGCCCACGACTGCGCCGGGCTCAGCTCGTCCCAGCCCGGCCGGTAGTTCGGCGAGTCGGGGTTGCGCGCCTCGGCGAGCCGCTCGACTTCCGCTCCATCGGGCACCATCCAGCGGCTTTCGTTCACCGGGTTCCCGTGGTCGTCCAGGTCCAGGTCGCGGCTGTGCACGCTCAGCGGGATCGTGCGTCCGTCGTCGAGGCGGAACGGTGTGTACACCGGGGTCAGGACCTTGTTCGAGGTCACCGGCGAGAACCACACCTCCACCGGAGAACCCAACCTCACAAGCGAATGCGACTCCCCGTCGTAGAAGACCACATCCCCACCACGCTTGTGCACGGTGAAGAAATGGCCACCACGATCGCCGAATTCCGCATACACCAGGCCATACGCGCCATCGGTGTCCTTGCCCGCCACGAAATCCATCACATCGTCATAACCCCGGCCCTGCTTCGCCATCGGCGGCAGACCCGTCTTCGCCACCTCATTCCGATGCACCACACCACTCGGACCGGCCACGAACTCCTTCGCCCGAGCCGGATGCATCTCCCGGTTCAACGCCTGAATCGACGACGGCTGGCAATTCGTATCATGCCCCGCAACACCCGCGACATAATTGTCCCGGTTGATCCCCTCCATACCCGCGAAATTCTCACTCACATACGCATCATGACCGGCCGGATCACCCTCGAACGTCTCCGCCGACACCACGCCCGGCCGCACCGACGCCGCACCCACCGACACCGACGACGCACCACCGAAACCGAACCAACTCGGTCCCTGGCTTTGCCGGCGACTGCGGGACGTCCTGTCGCCGCGATAGTCCCGGCCACTCCCCGGGGCGGTGGGGCGGCGCGGGACACTCCAATCGCTCGGCCCCGGCGCCGGGTAATTCCACGGATTCGACTGCCGCGGGTGCGTCCGCTCGAACTTCGCCCGCAGCTCCTCCAGTTTGCACTCGTCGTCGTACCTCTGCCGCTCTTGTACATCCGACAAGACGTCGTAGGCGCTCTGGACCTTCTGGAAGTTCTCCTGGGCCTCAGGGGCCTTGTTCTTGTCCGGGTGCCACTTCAGGACCAGCTTCCGATGCGCCTTCTTGATCTCGGTTTCGTCCGCATTCGGCTGGACACCCAGCGCCTTGTAGTAGCCCTTCGGATCCGCGAACGACTGCTTCGACCCGTCCTGCTGTCCCTGCTGCTGACTGGTCCCCGGCGTCGCCTGCTGAGCCGACGACTCCGCACCCGGACGAGACCCGGCCTGCTCGTTCCGGCCCGATGGCTTCGGCTCAGAACTCGACCCGGCCGGGCCGGGCCGCGACGTCCCCGCCTCAGGGCGAGGCGCTTCCTTCTCGGGCCGCCCGGTGGGCTTGGGCTTCGGCTCCGCCTTGGTCTTCGATTCCGGCTTCTGTTCCGACTTGGACTTCCGCTCCGGCTTCGGCGGCTGCCCGGTGGGCCGGGAGGTCGGCTCGGGACGCGCCTGCGCGCCGGAGGCCTGCTCGGTCAGCTTGGCGAACGCCTCTTCGATCCGCCGCCATTCAGCGTCCGAGAGATTCTTCAATCGCAGCCGCTCGAACGCCCGCTCAATCCGGTGGAACGGCCAATCAGGATCGACATCCAACACCTCGTAGGGGTCCGTCGGCGGGCTCTCCGGAGCCGGTCGCGCACCGGATGTGCTCGGCCGCGAGCCAGACGCAGCCGGTCGTGCACCGGGTGCGTCTGGGCGCGGGCGCGGCTCCGAGTGGTTCGCTTCACGCCGGCGAATCTCGTCGCGCAGTTCGGCTTTCCCGTAACTGCCCTCCGTCCAGAAGTAGGACAGGACTTCTTGCTCCGAGCCGGTGTAGGACGGGACCGTCTGGTTGTAGTAGCCCAGCCAATTCCCGTTGTCCCTGGCCCCGATTCGCCCACCGGACGCCAGCCCCATCTCGGTGTCCGCGGTGAACACCCGCAACGGAAGCCCACGCCAGTGCAAGCGCGCGGCCAGGTCCCTGACGCCGCTTGCTTGCGAGGCACCGTGCACCGGCAGCAACAGCGAATCGAATCCCCGAAGGCGAATGGCTTCCTGGACCCGTTCGGAATCGGCGAGGAAGTTCGCCAACGTGGTTCCGGTAACCCAGATCTCGGTGGTGCCTCCGTCGGGGTCGACCCGGATCATGAACCCGTGCCTGACGGGCTTGACCGCGAGGACCAGTGAGTTCGCGAAGGGAGAGTCTGCGATCTCGCTGTTGGGCCGGGTCTCGCTCCTGCGCCTTGCTTCGCCGACCGATTCGCCGGGCATGGTGCGCACCACGCGGATCGGGCCCCGGATGCCCTTGGCCCAATCGCGGAACTCCGCCCTTGTGGCCGGATCCGCCAGCAACTCGAAACCACGCCGCCCGTCCGCGTCGCGCAGCGCGCCGAACTTCGCATCCTCTCGAGCGAAAGTGACGGAACGGTTGGAATCATTCAGTCCGGGGTACAACTCGGGCGCAGCCGGCCGGGGTGCGGGCCGATCGTGCGGACGGGAATCCGCGCTAGGCCGGAACTCCGGCTCCGGCCGGGGTACGGGCCGGGGAGCGGGCCGATCGTACGGACGGGAATCCGCGCTAGGCCGGAACTCCGGCTCCGGCCGAACCGTTGACCATCCATTGATTTCGTCGATCTCGGCCCGCGAGAAGCGAGTCGAACCGTAAGCGATGTCCGTGGTGCCGCGGAAGGTCAGCATTCCACCGTTGTCCAGCACGACCAGGCGCCCACCGTGTTGCAGTTCCATCGGGCCGTCACCGGTGTGCACCAAGCGTTCAGGGTTGGCAGCGGCCAGCTCACGACCGAGTTTCACCGGGGCATCGGGCGAATAGGATCCCGATAGCAGCAGTAGCACGGAGTTGGCTCGGCGGATGCTCGGCGATTCGGCCGCGAGCGCCTGCGCGGCAGTCTTCGCATCCACCCAGACCCTGAGTTCCCCGCGATCGGTGCGGACGGGCAGCGCGTACCTCCCGTCCCCCCGGGCGTTGACCGCCAGAGCCACCGCACCGCGGAATGTCATGGTCACTTCGCCGTTACGAGCTGGGCTGTTCTTCACGGCCTTGGCCGCTGATTCGCCGGGCAACGTGCGCACCACGGTGAACGTGGCGCCGCGGACACCTCCCAGCCAGCGCTTCACCTTGTTGGCAAGACCGCCGTCCGGCAGCGCGGAGACCAGCCTCATCTCGCCTGCATCGATCCCCCTCACAGCCACTTCATCACGCCCGAACTTGACCGAGCGCCCCGCGTCATCCTCGCCCCGGTAACGCCGCGAACCACCGCCCCAACCGGACGGGTGCCTGACCTCCGAGCTGACCGGAGCCGATTCGGGCTCTTCAGCCGCGATTCGTTCGGCCGCCGAGCGCGTGCCGACCGGCGAGTACATCGGTGTCAGCACCACGCCCTGGGGAGCCTCCCAGAACTCCACCTTCGACGGAGAATCCCAGAACTGCCGGCTCTCCTCCTGAGGATTCAGGAGAATGGGGCGATCTTTCTTGACAGCCGCGAAGTAGTGGCCACCGTCAGGGTAATACGCGAGCACCATGCCGGACGCGCCGCGCTCCAGGCGTGACAGGTATTCCTCGACATCGGCAACTCCCGAGAACTCGCCCACATACCTCAGACCCGAACCCTCGATCTGATCCCGATGCACCTCCCCACTCGGCCCGGCCACGAATTCCTCGGCCCGATCAGGATGCGCCAGCCGGTTCAAGAACTGAATCGTCGCCGGAGCACAATTCGTCCGATACCCCAGATCGCCGTCGACATCGGCATCGAAATTATCCTTGTTCACCCCGCGCATGAGTTCGAGAAGCTCTTGATGCTCTTGCGCATCAAACCCAGTGGGATGCCCAGACGTGTTCGCCGTGGACGGCGCCGGCCGAACCGCGCGCTGGCCTCCCGCCGCGGGCCTGGACGCACCTCTGCGCTTCGGCTCACGCCGAGCGTGGTCGTCCTGGACAATCCGCGCCTTGTCCCCGCGCGGAGATCGCCGGACGGTCCCGGCACGGACCCTGCTGATGTCGAACCGCAACTGGAAGCTGCCGGAGCCATCCTGCCTGACGCCACCACCCGAGATGTGGAACTTCTGGTCGTCGGGCAGCTTTTTCAACTCGTTGAACGTGTCGACGATGTTCTTCGTGGACTTGCCGTTCACCGTCTTCATGACCTCGGCATAGACATCATCGTGGGCATCGAAGTCCACGCCGTTCCCGCCGGCCAGCAAGTTGCCGAAGACTTCCTTGGCCGCCGTGCCGGAGATGTTCTGCCGGAAGATGGTGTCCGGAAGCCGATCCGGAACTTCCCCGGGTTTCGTCTTCCTGCCGAACAGCTTCGGAGCCCGCTTGTCGATCTCCTTCGCCTTGGTCACCTCGTTGAACAGCGCCTCCGCCTGCGACCACTGGTGGATGAAGGCATCGCTGGCGGTGTACCTCTCCTCCTTGGCCCGGTAGTTCTCCATCATCACCGCGACACTGCCCGCGTCGTCCCGCCCGTAGAGGTTGTGGAAATGCCCTCCGGATTCCGGGGCCTCGCTGTCCGGTTTCGTGGGGTGCGGCCGGTAGTCGGCGGTCTGCTCGTCCACGTCGACCAGCTTCGGGCTGGGGACGGGTCGGCCGAACTCGGCAAGTGCCGCGGACCGGCGCGCGTGCATGGTTTCGCGCTCACCGCCTTCCACAGCGGCGAGGTAGTGCGCCAGCCGCTCCGCCGGCGGATCGAAGCGCTGCCGCCTCGGAGAAACCTGCTGGTTGACCGTGGCGTTGCCGATGCTGTGCCGCTGACCGTCCTGATGGCTGACGTCGAATTCGGCCAGGCGCTCCGCCAGCCCCGACACACCATCGTCGCCACGCCATTGAGCTGCGCCAGCACTGACGTGGAAGTCCCCCAGCCGCTCCGCCAGGTCCGACACATCGCCGTAGCTGGATCCGGCCGGTGTGCCATCTCCCGAATCGGACGACGCCTCAGACAGCCCTCTGGCGTGCGCGTTCCACCCCGCTCCCTCTGGGCGGGAGAACTCCGCCCCAGCCCCGCCGGTCCAGGACTCATCGATGCCGTCCTCACCCGGCACATCCCCGCCATCGATGCTCTTGCCCCGCGGATCCTGCCCTCTCCGGTTGTCCTCGATGACGTTCTGGAGCAGCCGGAAGCCGCTCGCCGCCACGTCGGCTTCCGTTCCGCGGTCAGCTCGGCGGGGCCGCTGGGGGTCGTCCGGATCGACTTGCAGGATCTTGTACGAGCCGAACTCGGAAAGTCCGTCGAAAGCCTGCTCCGAAAGCGCTCTCGCCAGCAGCCCGGGGTTCCCACTGGACGGGTCTTCCTGGCCTCCGAGTGATACGAAAGTGATGCGCTCAAACCACTGACGACGCTCCTGCACCGGGAATTCGTCGTCAGAGAGAACATCGCGAGAAATCTGCTTCAACGAGGAAGTATCGCCGTCCTCGTGGATCCCAAGAGCATGCACCACCGGCGCGTACGATCCCTCGGCTGCGTTCAGGTGTTGCTGAACGTAGTATTGCGCCGCCATCAACGAAAGTCCCGATTGAACGTAGTCGATCAACAGCACATCCCGGCCGTGCGGCAAATCGGCCAAGAACTCGTTGAAGTGCGCGGAGAGCAGCTCCAGTTGCCCATCCGTTGGCGGGCTGAACCCCGTCGCCACGAACTTGCGGTGCAGGACGGAGTCCGGCAACGGCGCCGGCCGGAAGCTTGACAACGGTAGGTTGATGGCGCCGTGGCCACGAGACTGGAGCGCCGCGACGATCGGCACCGGACTGCGACCGATGCCCACGTAGCTGAACCGGTCGGGCGGATACGCCTTGAGGGCGTAGTCCGCCAAGGCGTTGACCGCGCTCTCGACACGCTTCTGCTCGTTCAAGTGGTGCCGGCCCGCCAGGTGCCGGATCGTCTCGTAGAAGCGCTGCGCCTCGTCGATCCCGTAGGTCCGCCCAGCCATGTCGGCCGGACCATCCGTGATGTAGTACAAACCCCCACCGGGAGCCCCGCTCCGGGTGATTAGCGGGCCGCTGAGGTACACCTTCGCGGCCAGGTCGATGCCGCCCTCCTGGGGATAGATGTACCCGCTTTCGGCCAGCCACGCCCGCGCTATTTCCGGAGTCAGCCAGACCCCTTGCTCACCTGCTAGAAGCAACGTGTGCTTGGACTCGGCCGGATGCCTCTGCAGCTCGGCTTGCGACACGTCGACGTCAGAATCGTCGATCTCCATGCTGTCATCGATGATCCGATTGAGTCGAGCCTCGATGTCCTCGGAGTTCGCCTCGAGATGCGAAGGAGACAGCGGCACATCCCCGCCAGGCCCGGGGAGAGAGAACTCCTCCCCAGCCCCGCCGGTCAAAGAATCATCGATGTCGGTGGCAGCCGGTGCGGGACCTGTGTCGCCGACGACTGGGGACGCGGCCTTGAGCGGGCCGGCGGAGTGCCCCGGCGGGGCCGATAGCAAGAAGATCCTGTTGTCGGGATCCTGAGGCAGGAAAGCCGGGCGCCCCTTCTGGTCCTGGGAATCGACATAGGTCACCCGGCCCGCGTCGTTCTTCTCCGCGTAGAAGAAGTGCCCCTTCCCCTTGGCGGACCTGATGTACACGGCCCCCTGCGCACCAGGCTTCCAGGTGTCCAGAATGGTCTTGTCGAGAGTGGACGGTCCGCCCTTCTGCTCCTTGAACCGCGCGCCGAAGTAGTCCTGCATATCGCGCAGCGACATTTCCTCGGACGACGGGTCGGCGTGGAACTGCCGGCCGTGCTTCCTGCTGCGGAATTCCTGAATCGTGGCAACGCCGCAGTTGATCCCGCGCCCAGGCGCATCATCCGCCAACGCGGGGTCGGTGTTGCCCTCCGGCGCCCGGTTCACCTTGCCGGCCTCGGGGAACTCCCGCCGCATGAACGCTTCCGCGGCGACATCGTTCGGGAAGCTCTCCAGCGACACCACCTGGGGCAGCGGGCCCTGCCAGTGCTCGAACTCGGACAGATCGTGCGAAGCGGTCTCGACCGGAGTCTCCGACGGGCTCTGGACAGCTACGTCGGGATCGGACTCATCCCCACTCTCATAACCTTCATCGACGAACGAGTCCTTCACCGGGGCCACCGCCGGGACAGCACCCACCGACTGGTCCGTGACCAGCGCCGGGGCAGTCTCCCCCAACGTCTCCGGCGCGTCCCGGACGAACGACACGTCCCCATCGTGCTGGGACTCGTCCCCGCTCTCATAACCTTCATCGACGAACGAGTCCTTCACCGGGGCCACCGGCTGTGCCGGCGCCACCTGCAGCTGCGGTTCACCGCCGCTCTTCGGCGTTCCGGCCCTGCCGGACGTGGCCGAACTCGTCCGCTGATCGCTGCCGGAGGACACAGTGGACGGCGCGTCGCGCTGGGTCAGGGGCTGGTTCCCGGTCGACGTCTCACCCGTCGGCGCTTCGTAGGACAGCTGCGTCGAAGGCCGGGACGGTCCGACCTGATCGCCGACGGCCGACTGGTCGGACTTGTCCCGGGGCACGTCCTGGGTCGAGGTGTTCGGCGTGCCTGCAGGGTTAGAGGGTGCCTGCGAGTTGCCGGCCTGACCGGACGGCGTGGACGTGGCGCTCGGCGTTCCCGCCTGCTGCCCCGGCCCGGCCTGCTGACCGGTCGGGCGGAGTTGCGCGGATCCGTTCTCGCCCTGCTCCTGCTGGTCCGCTCGCGGTTGGTCGCGCTCTAGCGACACCGGGTTCTGGTCGAGGCCGCGCTGACCGGCGTTCTGCTGGCTTGGCGCCGACTGCTCCGGCGACTGCTGCCCCTGGACCTGCTGGTTCGGGGTCTGCTGACCCGGAACCTGCTGGTCGGGCGACAGCTGGCGCTGGGGCTGCTGACCGGGGTTCTGCTGGTCGGGAGCGTGCTGTCCGGGCGACTGCTGGTTCGGCGACTGCTGATTCGGGGACTGCTCGCCGACCGGCTGCTGGGCAGGCGGCTGCTCGACGGGCGTGTGCCGCACCGGCGGCTGCTCGGCGGACGGCTGGGCCTGGGGATTCTGGTCACCGACCGCCGGATCCACGCCCTGCGGCGCGTTTCCGTGCGGCGTCGTCGTGTCGAAGCCGGGCAAGCCCTGGTTCGAGCCGACGTCCTGCGGCGTGCCGGAGACCGGCGGCTGGCCGGCCGGTTGCTCCACCGAAACCGGTCCGGTTTCGATGCCCGCGGGTGGCGGCGTTTCCCCGCCGACGCCCGGGGGCGGAGACACCACCGGCGGAGCCGAAGCGGGTGGCGGAGAACCCACAGGCGGAGCCGACACAGGCGGTGGCGAGCCCGCAGGCGGAGACCCCACAGGCGACACACCCGCCGGCGGCGGAGCCGAACCGGGCCGAGAGCCCGCCGGTGGCGGAGCCGAACCAGGCGGTGGAGAACCCACAGGCGACACACCCGCGGGCGGTGGAACCGAACCAGGCGGCGGGGAGCCCGCAGGCTGCTCCGCGGCCGGGGGCTGGTACGCGGGCGGCGGTTCCTCGGACGGGGGCTGGTATGCGGGCGGGGGCTGTTCGTTCCCCCACACCTCGTTGGACGGTGGCGCCTCACCACGCGGCGAGTACGGGGGCGGCGGGACGTCGGAAGGCTTCCCGTCCGGGGAATCCGCAGGCGTCTTTGTGTCCGACCCGACCGGCGGATTCTTTGAGTCCGACCCAACGGGCGGCACCTTGGAATCCGCCCCGCCCGGCGGCGGGGCCTTCGAATCCGATCCGACCGGCGGCACCTTCGTGTCCGACCCAACCGGCGGCACCTTCGAATCCGACCCTCCACCGGGAGTGTCCTCGCCGCCGGGCAGGCCCTTGCCGTCCGGGTTGTAGGAGGGCGGGGGCGACTGGTTCGGGCCTCCGGTCGGCGAGTTGTTCGTGTTCCGGTTGTTCCGCCACTCACGCGACCTGATCTGCGCGTCCTTCTCGATCGTGCCCATCGTGACACTCGAGATATAGGTCTGGAACGGGTCGAAATTGCCGCCGGCGAGCGTGATGACCATCCCCTCGGCCGGCACCTCCGCAGCCGCATCAAGCTGCCCCGTCCCGATCGGCTTGCGCACGAAATCGTCCGTGTGCCTGTTCAGCTTCGCGAGACGGTGCAAGATCATAGCGTTGAACGCGGCATCGGCCCCCACGGCGCCCTCCAGCGCCATGCCCTTCACGTCCCAGCCGTTCTTGCGGTTGCCGTTCGCCGTCGTGATCCCCTGGGGCAAGAATGCCTGGAAGAACTCCTCACCGAACTCCTGAACGGGCTCCCACGCCATCCGCAACTGCCCGGAGAGCGTCGTGGCCTGTTGCTTGGCCGTCGCGATGATCTGGGAGAGATGCCGACGCCCAGCCGCGATCCATGCCGGGATCGCCTCGAAGAACCCGCTCAGATAAAGCCCGAGGATCGTGGATGCGAAAAACGCCAGGCCGATGAGGATGTCGTACTCGGCCTCCTCCCCGTTCAACCCGAACTCGTCCACCATGTCCGCCGCGTACCGCAACGCCGCCGCCCGCGCCTGAACCGGATCGGTCAACCCCCGAACGTGATCATCGAACGCTTTCGCGGTCTCACCCTCAAGATTCGCCCGCACACCAGACGACAACGAATTGACATTGCTCGTGGTGTTCACGTCAGCGTCCGCGTTGTCCCGCATCTCACGGGCCAACGCGTACATATCGTTCGAGATCACCAACGGCGGCTTCTCGATCAGCGCAGTTAGCGAATAGTAAATAGGCGCCCAGACACCATCCTGGGGAATCTGGATCTCACCCATCGCTCACCACACCATCCGATTCGGACTCGCACCGCCGACCACACCACCGCACGCCCGGGCTATCAGCTACTTGCGGAAGCGGAAGAAACTCGGTTCCCCGTCGCGGGGGAATTCCATGTAGACCTGCTCGTCGAACGACTTCCCGGGCTGCTGCGATCCGGGCTTCTCCGTGACCAGGAAGTGCCGCTCCCCGTCCTCGGTCGGGTAGGGCTTCGACCCGGACGGGTTGTTCGGGTCGTCGAGCGTCAGATCGCGGCCGTTCAGCGGCGTGATGTCGGAGTAGCCGTCGACGCCGATCCGCACCGCCCCGTTCGACAGTTCGGTGGCGCTGACGATGTGCTGCCCCTCGCCCAGCGGGTGGCCGTACACCATGGGCTGCTCATTCTCCCGCAGAGCGCGCAGGCGCATCGCGGAGGTCATTCCCGGCTTGCGAACCTCCACGTCCTCCGGTTTGAGCCCGTTCAGCGGGTATCCGCGGTCGGAAACGGGCAGCTGTGGCTTGAGGCCCTCGTTCGCGCGCCCGCCGGCGGGAACGGCACGCTGCGACTTCACGAACGTCCTCTTTTCTGAAGGCTTATTCGGCTCGACACCGCGGTTCGGCGCTAGCGCCTTCGAGGCCTTGGCCGCTACGTGGGCGGTCGATCCCTTCAGCGGGACGTCCTTCTGAGCGGGAACGTTGTGACCCGTCGACTTCACGGGCACGTTGACGGTCGAACCCTTCAGCGGGACGTCCTTCTGAGCGGGAATGTTGTGACCCGTCGGCTTCTGGGAATCGCCGGAACCGTTCTCGCCCGCGGTCTTGAACTTGTGCGACAGCTGGTCGGCCTCGTCCCGCGACCCGCCGTACATCTTCCCGTTCTCGTACAGGCCGTCGCTGATGTAGCCCAACGATTTGGCCTGGTGTTCGACCCCGTTGAGGAACTTCTCCTGGCCGTCTTTGAAGTTCTGGAAGAACTCGCGGCCCTCGTCATCGTCGCCGAAACTCGCCTGGTACCGGGCGCCGAGCTGAGCGGCCCGTTGCCGGAGCGCCAGCAACCTCGCCTGCACCTCTCCGTAACCCTGACCGCTCTTGCTCAGGTTCTCCGGATCCACCCAGAACTGGTTCATGGTCCTCATTCCTCCACTCACGCCCGTAGTCGAATCCGGTCCCGTTACCGCTTCTCCGGGGCGAACGAACCGCAAAACCCTTGCACGGCCGCGAAAGCGCGGCGGGCAGGTCTCAGCGCCGGTTCAGCCGCTCCCTGAGCAGCGGCGGCAGCTTGGACTCGTCGGGGGCCAGCTTCTCTGCGCTGATCTCCCCGTTCAGCATGGCTTTCACGTCCAGCCCGGGCGGCATCATCGGCGTCATGATCTCCGCGAGCTGGTCGTTCAGCTTGGCCCGGGCGTCGGCGATCGTGCTGGTCACCAGCTCCGACAACTCGTTCTTCGCCAGCCGGCGGTACGCGCTGGACAGGAACTTCAGCTCGGTGATCACGCCCTGCGGGCCGACCGTGACCGACAGCTCGCGGCGCGGGGACACCGCGGTCGCCGAGGCCTCGCTGATCCGCCGCTGCGACTCGGCAAGGCCGGTGACCTGGCGTTCGTACTCCTCCCGCAACATCTCCACGTTGCGACGATCCACTTCGGACATTCGAGCCTCCTGAAAGCTTTCCGAATCAAGTCAACGGCATGAGGAGCCGCTCCTGGTCGACGCGGGCCGACCAGGAGTCCTCCGGGCACGAGGTCTGCCCGGACCGCCACCTCAGCCGACCGAGGTCAGCCCACCGACCGCGGGCACGACCCGCGCCAGGCCCGCCAGGTCGGCGGCGGCCAGCGTGCGCGAAGCCGCCATCCTGGCCAGGTGCCGGGTGAGCCGGTGAACGCCGTGCACCGTGGTCTCCCCGGACGCCTCGATGTGCGCGCGCATCGCGGCGCGCACGTCGTCGGGCACCTCGTGGCCGCGTTCGCGCAGCTGCCGGACGGCGATGGCGGCCAGGTCAGCCGCGGAGTACGCGTCGATCTCCCACCATTCCCCGAAGGAGTCGCGCAGCTGCGGCACGCTGCCGAACAGGCGCTCCACACCGGGGCGGGTGCCGGTCAGCACCACCACCGGATCGGCGGCGTGATAGCGCAATGCGACCAGCAGCGCCTCCGCCTCCTCCGGCTGGGGCTCGCCGTCCGCGTCGACGTCCACCACGAGGAGTCCACCCTGCGCGTCCTGGAACGCCCTGTGCACCAAGGTTTCCGCCTGTCCCGGCCACGCCGGGCGCAGGTCCTCGGTGAGCGATGCGCGCACCACCTGGCCGATGCCGACCAGCCCCAGCTCGGCAAGCCCCTGGGCGTAGAGCCGGGCGAGTTCCCGCCTGCCGCTGCCCCGCGGTCCGGTCAGCACCGCGTTGCCGTGCTGGCCGATGGCCCGGCGGTGATTCCGGCGCTCGCACAGCGAAACGAGCAACGCGGCGACCGACTGGCGCGGACCTTCGAGCCCGATCAGGTCGGACATCCGCCGCCACGCCCGGCTGGCCCGCACCGCCTCGGTGGGATCGGTGGCGGCGTCGGGAGACGCCGTCTCCTCGGCGGGCAGTTGTTCCAGCATCGCGCTCTGCGGGGCGATGTCCGCCGCCGTCAGCCGGCTGAAGTCGGTGTCCCTGGCGGGCGGGCTCTGGGCGAGCCGGGACGCCTGGGTGCTGATCATCGACTCGAAGAGCTTGCGGGCGACGCGGCCGTTGCCGAAGGTCTCGCCCTTGGGCACCCGGGTGAAGTACTCGGTCAGCTCCTCCACCGCGTCGTCGGTGAGCTCGTAGTAGTGCTTGCGGCAGAGGTTGGTCGTGATCGTGACCAGTTCTTCGACGCTGTAGTTCGGGAACTCGATGGTCCGGGTGAACCGGGAGGCCAGACCGGGGTTGGACTGGAGGAACTTCTCCATCAGCTCGGAGTAGCCGGCGACGATCACCACCAGCTCGTCGCGGTGGTCCTCCATCATCTTCATCAGCGCGTCAACGGCTTCCTGGCCGAAGTCCGGGCCGACGCCGCCGGTGCTGGCGGTCAGGGTGTACGCCTCGTCGATGAACAGCACCCCGCCGATCGCCTTGGTCACCAGCTCGGTCGTCTTGATGGCGGTGGATCCGATGTACTGCCCGACGAGGTCCGCGCGGGCGGCCTCGATCATGTGGCCGCTGGAGAGGATGCCGAGCTCGCCGAGCACCGCCCCGTAGAGCCGCGCGACCGTCGTCTTACCGGTGCCGGGCGGCCCGGCGAACACCAGGTGCCGGCTCATCGGCGGCATCGGCAGGCCCATCTCCTGCCGCACCTGCGACATCCGGATCAGGTTGATCAGCCCGCGCACTTCCTGCTTGACGCCTTCCAGGCCGATGAGCGAGTCGAGCTCGGCGAGCGGGCCGTCGAGCACCGCGCCGCCCGCCTCGCGAAGGCTTGCATCGCCCTGCCCGGCGGCGTCGGGTTCCGGCTGCGGCCCGTCGTTCCCCGTCGGCCGCGGCGTGCTGCTCGCGGACTGGGTCACCAGGTTCTCCACCACGACCTGGCGGTCGTCCGACGGCCGCCGGACCGCCATGCCGCCGCTGTTCTTCACCACGCATTGGCTCAACCGCACCGGTTCGGTGGTCTCCAGGTGCGCGCCGTTCCCGCCGCTGTCGAGCAGTTCGCACTCCGCCAGCTCCGCGCGGGCGCCGTCGGCGACGCGGATGCCGTGCCCGCTCGCCCCGCGAATCCGGCAGCGGGTGCCGGTGATCGATCCGCCCCGGCCGACCCGGACGCCGTCCGAGGACACGTCGACGATCTCGGTGTCCCGCATCACGACCTCGGCGGAACCGACCGCCAGCCCGCCGCCGCGCAGCATCGACGAGATCAGCTCCGCGCGCCCGTTGCCGGTGAGCGCGACGGCCGATTCGGCGCCGGTGCTGATCGTGACGTCGGTGAGCTTCGCCTTCGCCGTCCCCGAAAGCTCCACCGCCGTGGCGGCGCCGGTCTCGATCGAGGCGTAGTCGAACTCGACCACGCCGCCGTCGACCAGCAGGCCGGCGCCTTCGGTCGCGTTGGCCCGGAAACCGGAGAAGTGCACCGACGCGGCCGTGGACAGCTGCGCGATCGCCTCGGTCGTCCCGCGCACGGAGGTCTTCTCGAACCTGGGCGACGCTTCGCCGTCCACGATGAGCCCCACCGGGGAGTCCGCCAGGACGCACTCGATGAGCCTGGCCGCCGCCTGCCCCGTCACCTGCACCGCGTTGCGCCCGGCGCCGGTGAAGGTGCAGCCGCGCAGCACCGGCCGCGCGGCGCCCGAGATGTGCGCGGCCTGCACCGCGGCGCCGGAGAACGTGGACTCGGCGATGGTGATCGAGGAGCCGCCGGTCAAGTAGAGATCGACGTTCGCGCCGTCCTGCACCGTGAGGTTGCTGACGTCGAGGCTGCCCTCCTGCTCCACGACGATCGCGGGCTTCGCGGCGGCGGTGATCACGCCCTGGCCGATGACGCACCGGCCGCGCCCGTTCACGCAGATGCCGTTGCCGACCGGCCGCTGGATCACGATCCGGCGCAGCGTCAGGGAACCGTCCTCGCCGACGACGGCGGCCGACGAGGCCACGTCGGCCACGACCGTGTCCTCCACGGTGCTCGGCGACGAGGAGGTGATCACGATGCCGGCGCCGCCGGTGTTGGTCACCTCGCACCCGCGCATGGCCAGCGATCCCGTTCCCCTGGTCAGCAGGGCCGCCCACGACGAGCCCGCCACCCAGCAGCCGTCGAGGGCGACCTCGCCGTGCCGCACGTCCACCGCCGCGACGGTGGCGTCATCGCAGGCCAGCCGCAGGCCCCGGAGCTGGACGCCGCCGGCGTCGACCACCAGCGCGCTGCCCTCGGCGGCGTGCACCTCCACCGTGCCGTCGCCGTCCTCGGCGGCGATGCTGACCATCCGGTTCACGACGAGGTTCTCCTCGTACCGGCCGGCGCGGACGCTGATCATCGCCCCGTCGGGGGCCGCCGCGAGGGCCGAGGCGATCGTGGGGTGCGCCCCCGCCCGATCTCCGCCCACCACCAGCAGTTCACGGTTCATCGCCCGTCATCCTCTCTCCGCCGCCCTCGATGCTTCCGCGCGAAATCGCCGTTCTCCCCCGCCATCACCGCTGCACCAGCCCCGGCATCCAGCCGAACCGGCGGGTGGCGGACTCCCCCACCACGCCTCGGGGCTGGGCCGCCGACCAGCGCTCGACGCAGCGCCGCAGGGACGTGATCGCCAGCTCGTCCAGCGACCCCCGCGCGGCCACCCGTCCAGATTCGTCCACTTCGGACTCCGCCAGTTCGCGGAGGAGGATCCGGCCGCGCGTGCCGTCGGCTCCCGGCTCCGCCAGTTCCAGGATCTTGAAGCTGGTGCCGGGCACGAAGACGACGCGGTTGTCGACCTCGTCGGCACCGCCCGGTTCGAGGAGCTTCGTGCGGCGGGCCGTCATCGACCACACCAGCACGTCGACCTCGCCCTGCTGGTCCGGGCTGGGCTCGGTCAGCGCGTGGATGAAGCTCCAGTCGGTCACCAGCCGCCGCTGCTCGTAGAGCTCCCACTGCTGCGGGGTCGGCGATGCCGTGAACGTGGTCGCGCCGCGGTGCGACGGCAGCCGGGTCAGCCCGGAGACCACGCAGCGGGAGAAGGGCACGTGCGGCCCGTTCTCGCCGGTCCGCAGGGCCTGGTCGATCGCCTCGCCGCGCTCCGAGAGGTGCAGCCGGACGGCGACGGCATCGGTCAGCACGTCGGCGGACGACCGGCCGTCGGAGCCCTGGAAACCGGGGTGTTCCGAGAGGATCCGGGAGGTCGAGTGGGACATGGTGTCGAAATCGCGGCTCAGCGTCCGGCGCAACCAGGCGCGCTCCTCGGTGAGGCCGTGGTCGGCCACCAGCGCCGACGCCGCGGGTTTCGGAATGGGCTGGAGCCGCGGTTCGGCGGGCTCCTCCGGCGCTTCCGCGCGGCCGCCTTCTGCCGGTTCCGGTTCCGGTTCCGGAGCCGGGGTGGGGTCCGGCGCGGGGGTGGCGCTCGGCGCGGGCGGCTCCGGCGCCGACGGCGCGGTGACGGCCGGCCGTGGCGCGGGCGGTTCGCCGACGGTGGGAACCGGCGAGCTCTCCAGGCGGATCGCCATCGCCGAAGCCGGGCCGGCTTCGGGCCGCGGCTCGGTCGCGGGCACTGCGGGGACGGGTGCGGGCGGCGCCTCGGCAACGGCCGCTGACGCGGCGGGTGCGGGCGGGACCTCGGCAACGGCCACGACGACGTCGTCGACCGGCGACCCGGTGTCGAGGGAAATCCCGGCATCGACCGGGGTTTCGGCGACCGGGATTTCAGCGACCGGGCTCGCGACGACCGCAGGCCCATCGGTGTCGGTGCGCACCGCGTCCAGCACCACGGGCAGCTGCACGGTGTCGGTCACCGACGAGTTGCCGGCCGCCCGCCCGGACGGCTGCTCTGCCTCGGCGACCAGCTCGCCCTGCGCGGGACCGGCGATGCGGATCTCCGCCCGGCCCACTTCCGAGGCCGGCACGAGCCGGCACCGCACCCGGGTGGCGGGGTCCAGCCGGGCCAGCACGTCCTGGGCGAGCAGCCGCATGCGCTCGGCGCGCTTCTCGTCGGTGGCGTCGAAGGCCAGGATGTTGACGTCGGCGCGTGGCGGCTCGGCTCGCACCGCCGCCGCGTTCTGCGCGCCCTCCGGCGGGCGCACCCACAAGCCGGACTGCACGACCTCCAGCACCGCGTCGGGCGTGTACCAGTAGACCGCCGGTGCGACCTGTTCCACCCCGCTGACCGGGATGCGGTGCGACAGCAGCGCGGGGGTCTCCCGGAACGCCGGGTCCGTCCTCGGCAGGTACCCGACCTCGCGGGCGAAGGCGTGCCAGCCGAGCCCGCCGTCCGCGCACACCGTGTAGATGTCCGGGGTCGTCGTCGAGCCGACCGGCATTCCCGTGTAGCAGACGACCCGGCTTTCGAGCAGGTCCGCGAGCGCCTGCCCGAGCGTGCCGCCCTGCGGCAGCCGGACGGGGCCGTACTGCACGAAGCGGACCTTCTCCCGGATCTGGCCGTCGAGCTGCCGCCAGAACCGGCTCACGTCATCGAGCGAAAGCGGCGGCGTGCCCGGGCAACCGAGCACGACGGTGAGCACGTCCGGTTGGCAGGGCATGCTGCTCACCAGCCGCGACCAGTGCTCGCCCGACTCGGTGTCGCGGGCGGCGGCGTGGATCCACACCCCGCCCGGGATCGGGTCGGCCATGCCGACGGCGCTGGTGGGCAGGGGGTCGGTGGCGCCGGAATCCCAGGAGGGCCGGGGAAAGCGCTTCGCCTCCCACTCCGGCGGCCGGCCCGGCCGGAACCGGACCCAGCCGCTGCCCTTGCCGGAATGGACGAACAACGTCCCGCCCACGCCCGGGAAGATCGCCCCGTCCGGGGCCACCACGGTGCGCCCGATGCGCTCCGACAACCACTGGCCGGTCAGGGCGGTGGCCTCCCGGGGGCGGCCGCCGAGGATGAGCCGGACCCCGCGGCGCCGCCGCGGCAGCAGCTCGGCGACGGAATCCCAGGCCGAGACCGGGACGCCGACGGGAAGGTCGACGACCACCATCTCGTGCTCGTCGTCGGGGGCCACGGACATGGCCAGCGCCTGCGCCTCCGGGGTCATCCTCTTCTCCGGGCACACCACGAGCACGTTGCCGACGGTGTGCCTGGCGAGCGCGAGCTCCGGCACGCCGCGGCGACGCCGGTTCAGCGGGGACAACGAGGACCGTGCGGCCATCACTTTCATCCCTTCCTGGTCGCGCCGACCGCGGCCTGGCTCAACGCCGGGCCGCTCGGCACGGTGGCGAGCAGATCGTTCGCGATGGGCCGCACCGGCACTCCGGCGTAACCCAGCGCCCGCATCGAGTCGTCGTCCGGCAGCAGGTACTTGCTGTCGCCGGTGATGAGGTAGCGGTCGGGAACGCGCTGGCCGGGCGGGATCGGCAGCGCCGCTACCACCACGCCGGTCCCCGGTCGCATGTGGACACCGCCCGCGGCGGCGCCCGGGCCCGCGAAGACCACCTCGCTGGCGATCCGCGGTCCGACGGGAGCCTGCCGGAGGCAGATCGCGGCCGGGCCGTGGTCCTGCCACCGAGCGCCGCTGAGGTCGGGGAGCCTCCCGAGGAGCGACCGGTCTGCCGAGCGCGGCGCCGAGGCGACGGCCGCCGGGTCGATCCGGGCCGGTTCCGGTGTGCCGGGGGCGACTTCGAGCAGCATGAACTCGGTCCGGCTGATCGGCGCCAGGCCCTCGCGGCGAAGCACGAACGTCTGCACGTCGCCGTTCGCGGAGCGCTGCTCGAAGAGCTGGCCCACCCGGTACGCCTTGCCGCCGATGGAGGGCCCCGAGGTGCCGCTGCCGTCGATCTGGGCCGACGCGAGCACCGGACCGTCTGGCAGCGCATCGAGCCACGGCTGCGGCGCCGGTACGGGCCGCGCGGCCGCCATGCCCAGCGCGATCGGCACGGTCGGCTCGGCCACCTGGTGCTTCGCGCCGCCCCAGAGCACGTACTGCGTGCCCTCCGGCGACTGCACGAGCGCGTACCGATCCGGGGGCAGCGGCGCGGCGGGAGCGCCGGGGTCGAAGTTCAGGGTCAGTTCCGGCGAGCCGGGCGCGACAGCGCCGGCCGAACCAGGCAGGCAGGTCAGCCAGTTCGAACCGACCAGGTCCTGCGCCGCCGGCAAGATCTGCGGCGCGTTCGGGATGCCCAGCGGCGCGCCGCGCGGCGCGTCCGCCAAGGACGCCCGGGAAAGCAACGTCACCTTGGCGCCTGCGTTCGGTCCCTGCAGCAGCTTCGCCGAGGCGTAGTTCAGCGTCGGGTGCAGCACGCCGTCCACGTTGACGTAGCGGGTGCCGGTCTCCTTCTCCACGACGATCGCGCCCTGCGCCCGCCAGGAGTTGTTGCCACCGGGGACGAGCCACCCGTAGATGCCGAAGCCGACGGCGATCAGCAATGCCAGCACCAGTCCGATGTAGACGCCGACCGCGGCCCGCCGGGCGGGCACCTCGACGCTGGCGGGATCGCCGAGCACCAGGGCGGAACTCATCCGGCCCATCAGGAACTGGTAGGCGTGCACGTGGTCTCGCTGGGTCTGCATGGTCCGCCCCTCACCCGGCCAGTCCGCGCGCCCAGGCGTACACGCCGAGCAGCTGGAGCAGCAGCGGCACCACCGCGAGCGCGGTGCAGGTGTCGAAGATGTTCGCCAGGTGTCCCCAGATCGGCAGCATCCGCCGCGTCTCGGGCCGCAGGGCGGCCTTGACCAAGGCGAACAGCACCAGGAGCAGCCCGAGCAGCAGGACGGTGCGCCACCCCGGCGAGAACTCCTGCGCGAAGTAGAGGACCACCAGGCCCAGGCCGAACGTGCCCGCCGCGGCCAGCGAAACCCGTTGCCAGGCACCGAGGAAGTTGCGGGAGCGCAGCAGCACCGCGCAGGCCAGCAGGCTCACCATGGCCCACGAGATCCAGCCCGGCTCGGCCAGGATGAACGGGAACGCCCCGACGAAGACGGTGGCGGCGACGACCATCGCCACGCTGATGTACCGGTCCGCCGCCGCCGTCCTGGCGAACACGTCGTCGGCGGGTGCGGGGTCGATGTCCTGCTGGAGGTCGTCGGCGTTGCGCGGCAGCTGCGGCCCGCGCAGGTAAGCGGCCCGGATGGTCAGCTTCGGCACGAAGACGACCACGCCGAACAGCACGGTGGCCAGCACCCCGGCGACCTGGCCGACCGCCAGGCCGAATCCCGCGCCCAGCCAGACGCCGCCGATCACCGCCGCCGCCACCAGCAGCATCGTGACGAACGGCGCGTACGGGATTCCGTCGGCGACGAACCGCCGCAGCACCAGCAGGATGGCTGCGCCGACGGCGGCTCCCGCGGCGCCGACCACGATTCCCGGGGGCGTCAGTGTCGCTGCGTCCGGCACTCCGTCGGCCGCGATCAGCCCGGCTAGTCCCGCGAACGCGCAGCCCACCAGCCCGGTCAGCCTGATCAGCCCGAGGTCGTCCAGCTTCTTGGCGACCGGTGCGGCCGCGGCCACGAAGACCAGGCCCAGCCCGAGCGCGAAGCCGGCGTGCAGCTCCGTCGGCCCCGGACCGAGCAGGACCAACCCGATCACCGCGGCCACCGCGGCCGACAGGGTGGTGAACAGGACGCGGCCGTATTCGTGCTTCCAGCGGTCCTTGCGCTGCCCGACGGAGGTCGCGATGCCGTCGGCCAGGTCGTCGAAGTCGAGCTCGGGCAGCGGATCGTCGGCCGGGCGCAGGTGCAGCTGTTCGCCCTCCAGCCAGTCCAACGTCTCCGGGGTGCCCGACTGGTCCAGCGGTGCCCCGCCGATCCGCTGCAACACCCAGGAGCCCTGCTCGCCGCCCTGCGGCTGCTTCCGGGTGTGGCTGAGCAGCACCGGCAGGAGATCGGCCACGGTGGTCGAGACGGGCACGGCGAGGTCGGCCTTGCCGTCAGGCCCGAACACCGTGATCCTGCAGAGCTCGGCAGCTCTGGTCATGAGCCATTCCTCCTGGGATGAAAGCTTTCGTCGACTCAGCTCGCGCGGCGGTCGTCGCGCGCGGAGGGGAATCCCACTGCGGTCCCCTACAAGCCGGCCGGTGAGGCGGTGGTGGTCGAATCGGCGGTCACGAGACCGGTCTGGATGAGGCCGACGCCCCGGCGGGTGACCAGTTGGGCGCGCCCCGGCGGCAGCTTGCGCGGCCCGGCCTCGCCGAGGAACTTCCCCTCTTCCTTGGGGTAGGACAGCAGCACGCCGGGCGTGCCGAGCTCCCAGAGCCTGCGCAGCACCGGGTCCATCATCGAGCGCATAGCGCCCGAGGTGCTCCGGGCGATGATCAGGTGGAGTCCGATGTGGACACCCTGCGGGATCATCGGCAGCAGCGGTTCCAGCGCCGAGCTGACGCCGCCCCGGCCGAGCAGTTCGTAGTCGTCCACGACCAGGAACAGCTCCGGGCCTTCCCACCAGTCGCGCTTGCGCAGCCGCTCCGAGGAGATGTCCTGGCCCGGCACCCGCTTGGTCATCGATCCCAGCGCCTGCTCGGCGAGCTGGAAGAGGGTGTCGGAGCTGAAGCCGAAGCCGACGCCGTACTCGGCGGGCACCTCCTGGTCGAGGTCCCGGCGCACGTCGCCCAGCACGATCTTGGCCTCGTCCGGGCCGTACCGCTGCCGGATCGAGCGCAGCGCCAGGCGCAGCAGGTTGGTCTTGCCGGTCGCACTGTCGCCGAAGACCATCAGGTGCGGGTGGACGAAGAAGTCGTGCCACACCGGTTCCAGCCGCTGCTCGTCGTAGCCGAGGCAAATCCGGAATTCCCGTTCCGGCGCCGGGAGTTCTGCCGCGGGCAGGTGGGTCGGCAGCATCCGCACCGGCGGCGCGCCGCGCCCGGGCCAGAACGCCCGCATCTCCTCCGCGACGCCCTTGGTCGCGTCGGCCAGGTCGTCGGCCCCGGAGGTGCCGTCCAGGCGCGGCAACGCCGAGATGAAGTGGAATCCCTTCGCCGTCATCCCGCGCCCCGGCTGGTTCGGCACGGTGGCCGCCTTGCGGGAACCGATCTCGGACTCCATCGAGTCACCGAGCCGCAGCTCGAACTTGGTGCCCAGCAGGTCGCGCAGCCACGGGCGGATCTCCGACCAGCGGGTGGCGCTGAGCACCACGTGGATGCCGAAGGAAAGCCCCCGGGAGGCCAGTTCGCCGATCTTCGTCTCCACGTCGGCGAAGTCCTGCTTGACCGTGAACCAGCCGTCCACGACGAGGAAGACGTGGCCGAACGGGTCGTCGATCTCGCCCCGCGCGCGGGCCCGCAGGTACGCCGAGATCGACTCGAACCCGTGCTCGGCGAACAGGGCTTCGCGGCGTTCCAGCAGCTGGGTCAGCTCCGCGATGGTTCGCACCACCCGGTCGTGCTCCATCCTGGTCGCCACCGAACCGACGTGCGGCAGGCCGGACACCGACATGATCCCGCCGCCGCCGAAGTCCAGGCAGTAGAACTGGACCTCTTCCGGCGTGTTGGTCAGCGCGAGCCCCAGCACCAGGGTCCGCAGCAGCGTCGACTTCCCGCTCTGCGGCGCGCCGGCGACGCCGACGTGCCCGTCGGCCCCGCCGAGGTCGGCGACCAGCAGGTCCCGCAGCTGCTCGAAGGGCCGGTCGACGACGCCGACCGGAACCCGCAGCACGCCCCGGCTGCCGGGGTCGTCGACGGTCATCCCGCGGGCGGGGTCCGGCACCACGGTGGGCAGCAGCGTGTCCAGGCTCGGCGCCTCGGACAGCGGCGGCAGCCAGACCTGGCGGGCCGGCGGGCCGCTGCCCGCCAAGCGCCCGATGATGACGTCGACCAGCGAGGGAACGTCCTCAGTGGACTCCACCTCGGGCTTTTCCTCCGGCGCCTCGGTGGAATCCGGTTCCTCCTCGGCGGGCCGGAGCGCATGCAGGCTCGGATACGGCTGCGTGCGGAACGAGACGACCTCGGAGAACGCACGGTTCTCCGTGGCGGCGACCGGGCCGTCGCTCGGCGGGCACGGCCCGGAGACGTAGGCGGCCTTGAAGCGGACCAGCGTCGTGGTGTCGATCTTCAGGTAGCCGTTGCCTGGATCGGACGGCAGCTCGTACGCCTTCGCCGCGCCGATGACCGCCCGCGACTCCATCGAGGAGAAGGTGCGCAGCGCGATCCGGTACGACAGGTGCCCTTCGACGCGGTGGATCCGGCCTTCTTCGAGGCGCTGCGACGCGAGCAGCAGGTGCACCCCGAGGCTTCGGCCGAGCCGCCCGATGGACACGAACAGGTCCATGAACTCGGACTTGTTGGCCAGCAGCTCGGAGAACTCGTCGACGACGATCAACAGGTCCGGGAACGGCACCAGCTGCGCGCCGCCCCCACGGGCCTTCTCGTACTCGAACGACGAGGAGAAGCCGCTCGCCCGCAGCAGTTCCTGCCGCCGCACGAGCTCTCCGTTGAGCGCGTCCTGCATCCGGTCGACCAGCGGCAGCTCGTCGGCGAGGTTGGTGATCATCGCCGAGGTGTGCGGCAGGCGGTCCATCCCGAGGAACGTCGCGCCGCCCTTGAAGTCGACCAGCACCAGGTTCAGGATCTCGGACGAGTGGGTCGCGGCGAGGCCGGTCACGAGGGTGCGCAGCAGCTCGCTCTTGCCGGAGCCGGTGGCGCCGATCAGCATGCCGTGCGGCCCCATCCCGCCCTGGGCGGGTTCCTTCAGGTCGAGGTCGACTACCTCGCCGTCCTCGGTGACGCCGATGGGCACCTGAAGGCGGGCCCGCTGCGCGGCGCGGGGCCGCCACAGCGCGGGCACGTCGAACGTGCGCGGGTCGCGGATGCCCAGCAGGCTGGTGAGCTCGAAGTCGTTCTCCAGCGGCTGGTCGACGACGTCGACCGAGCCGCTCGTCCGCTTCGGCGCGAGCAGCCTGGCCAGCGACTCGATCTGCGCCAGGCTCAGCTCGTCGCGCTGCGCGGACCCCGTCTCATCCCCCGCCGGGAACTCCACCGCGTCGCCTTCCGCCGTCAGGCGGAGCACTTTCGGCCCGCCCGGCATCTTGCCGGTGAGGTCCAGCAGCACCACGTTGCGCAGCCCGCCGTCGAGCAACCGGGAGGACTCGGGGATGTCCGCTTGGTGCGCCACCACCACGATGAACGGCTCGACGACGCCCGGCCGGCTGCCCGGATCGTGGTCGGGCCGGTCGGTGATGTCGGGGCCGAGCACGTCCAGCAGCTCGTCGTGGTCGCAGGCGAACAGCCGCAGCGGGCCTGCCGGGTCCTGCATCGTCGAGTGCGCGTTGTGCGGCAACCACTTGACCCAGTCCCATTCCGGCTGCCCCGTCTCGTCGGTCAGCACGGCCACCCGGAGCTCGTCCGGCGAGTGGAAGGTGACCAGCTGGCCGAGGATGGCGCGGGCCAGCCCCACCGCCGATTCCTGGGAACCGGCGAACTCCACGCTGGTGAAGCTGCGCAGGCCGACCGAGATGGGGATGCCCGACACCGTTCGGTACGCCTCCCGGAAGCGGCGCAGCGAGACCGCGGCGAGCGGTTCGAGGTCCTCGATCGGCTTCGTCGACGGTGCCGTGTACTCCACCGCCGCGGCCAGCGTGCCCAACCCGATCCGGGCCCGGCCGAAGTCGGTGTCGTTCGCCCGGCGTTCCCACAGCCTCGGCCCGCTCGCCACCGACCACAGCCAGGACGGCTCGGGGTGGTTCCACACGACCGCCCGCCGCTGCTGGTCCGCGGCTTCCCGCGCCTTCTCGCGCAATTGCGCGATGTAGCGCAGGAAGTCGCGGCGCTCGGAACGCATCTTGATCTTGCGCTCCGCGCCGGCACGCCCGATCTGGCTCAGGCCCATGATCAGCATGCCCACGCCCATGATGCCGCCCATCATGTACATCGCGGGCGACCTGCTGGAGGACGCGAACATCATGACCATCGCCGCCGAGCCGATGCCCATCGGCAGGAACATGGCCGCCGAGCGGAAGTCGAGCGCCGCGGGCTCCGCCATCACCGGCGGCTCCTGCAGCTCGACCTCGCCTTCGGGCATCTCCGGCCCGGCGACCCGTGGCGGCCGCTTCACCGTGATGGTGCTCATGGGTGTGCCTCATTTGCGGTCGGCGAGTGCGGAATCTCCCCTATCCGATCACTCCGGAAGGCGGCGTGGCCGGTCCTGCGCCCCAGGCAGAGTTATCCCTCACGAGCAGGTCCGCGCTGGACCGCTCCTTCTTCTCGTCCTCCTCCTCGGCTTCCGCCGCCGCGGCCTCCGCTTCGGCCTGGGCCTGCTTCTCGGCCCGCATGGCGGCCACTTCCTCCGGGCTCAGCGTCGGGCCGCCGCACATCAGCGGTTGCTCGTCCTCCACCGGTTTCCCGTTCCCCTCGGCCCACTTCGCGCTTCGCCAGGTGGCGTAGCCGTTGTCGGACGACGGCGCGCCGGTCCACGGCTTGCTGTCCCGAAGCGCGTGGTCCGGTGCGGGCCGGTCGCGCTCCGATTCCTCGGGGCGCGCGGCCACCGGGAACGGCACCAGCCACGGCAGGCCGTCGCTGGGCACGTCCCACGCGCTGGTGTCCTGCTCCGTCGCGTCGCGCCTGACGATCGGCACGTGGTCCTCCGGGGTTTCCGCCGGGTGCCCGGGACCGGCCGTATCGTCGGGCCGACCGGCGGCGACCGAGTCGGCCAGATCGGCAGGCGCCTCGGGTTCGCCGCTGTCGGGCTCGCCGCTCTCCCAAGGCTTTTCGCCGGCGTTCAGCAGGTCCGAGGCGTCCGGACGCTCTGCGCTGGCACCCTGACCACCGGCCCCCGGAGGCACCATCGGCGGAACCAACGGCATCCCACCCGGAACCTGCTGCCCGTTCTGCGGCGTGCTCTCGCCCGGTGACCAGCCCTGCGGACCCGACGCACGCGGAACGCCTTCGAGCGGCATTGCCGCGTCGAGCGGAAGCGCCGGAGTCTCCACATTGGCCGGTGGCATGCCGCGGCCCGGCCCGCCCGGAACGGCACCACCCGGTGCTTCCGGTTCACCGGCGTTCGGACCGGTGCTCTCCCAAGGCTTCTCACCTGCGTCCAGCAGGCCCGAGGCATCCGGGCGCTCCGCGTTGGAACCCTGACCACCACCGGCACCCGGAGGCATCATCGGCGGAACCATCGGCATCCCACCGGGAACCTGCTGCCCGTTCTGCGGCAAGCCCTGGCCCGGCGACCAGTCCTGCGGACCCGCCACCGGCGGAACGCCTTCGGGCGGCGCCTCCGGCTCGCCAACGTTCGGACCAGCGCTCTCCCAGGGCTTTTCGCCGGCGTCCAGCAAGCCCGAGGCATCCGGGCGCTCCGCGTTGGAACCCTGACCACCACCGGCACCCGGAGGCATCATCGGCGGAACCATCGGCATCCCACCCGGAACCTGCTGGCCACCCGGCGGAACGTTCAGCCCCACGCCGCCGGGATCGGCGCCCTGCGGCGCTTCCGGCAGCCCGAGTCCCGGCGGGTTCTCGCCCCAGGGCTGTTCGCCGGCGTCCAGCAAGCCCGAGGCGTCCGGGCGCTCCGCACCCGAACCCTGACCACCACCGGCGCCCGGGGGCATCATCGGCGGCATCATCGGCATGCCGCCGCGATCCTGCTGCCCGCCCGGCGGAACCTGGCCACCGGGAGGAGGCGACCAGTCCTGCGGGTTCGACACCGGCGGCGGAGTGCCGATGCCGCCCGGTGGCGGCGTCGAGCCCGGCGGTGACCCCAGAGGGGGCGGCGTACCGATGCCGCCCGGTGGCGGCGTGGAGCCCGGCGACCCCACTGGTGGCGGCTTCGAGCCCGGCGGCGGACCCACGGGTGGCGGCTTCGAGCCGGGCGGCGGAACCTCGCCTGGGCCCCCGCTCTGGTTGTCCTTCGGCGGGCTCTGGCCGGGCGGCGGGCTCACCGGAGGCGGCGGACCCACCGGCGGCGGCTTCGAGCCGGGAGGTGGTTGCGAACCAGGAGGCGGCGCCGAGCCCGGCGGCGGGCCCACCGGCGGCGGCGGACCCGGCGGCGGCTTCGAACCCGGCGGCGGAATCTCGTTGAACTGTCCGCCCTTCTGGTTGTTCTTCGGCTGGTTCTGGCCGGGCGGCGGGCCCACCGGCGGCGGGCCCACGGGCGGCGGCGAACCCGGCGGTGGCTTCGAACCCGGCGGGGGACCCACCGGCGGTGGCTTCGAACCCGGCGGCGGCGGACTCTTCTGCGGCGGGCTCTGCGGCGGCGGTGGGCTCTTCGGCGGCGGCGGAGAACCCGGCGGCGGCTTCTGCGGCGGCGGCGGTGGGCTCTTCGGCGGCGGCGGGGGACCCTTCGGCGGCGGCGGCGGGGGTGGGCCGCCTTTCTTGTCGATGGGCGGCGGCTTCTCGCCGCTTCCGCCCGGCGGCACCGGCGTCGTGGTCCGGACTTGGTCGACGGTGACGCCGTAGTTGTCCGCGAGCTTCTTGATGGGCTTCTGCATCTCGATGTTCATGGCCTTGACGACTTCTTCGTCGTCACTGACCTTGACCAACCCGTTGTCCATCACGTCCGCCACGCCGCGCCATCTCGCCACCTGGGCGTAGTGCTGGTCGATCTGGTTCACCGCGTCGCGGGCCCAGGCCAGCCAACGACCGTTGTCGTACAGCTTCGACGGGACCGGGTGCACCGTGTCCGGGCCGCCCAGCCGGTCGGCGTTGTCCTTGATGTTGTTGGCCAGGGTCTGGATCTTGGCCAGGAACACGCCGGCCGCCTGGCCCTTCCAGGAGCCGTGCTCCCCGGCGACCGCGTTCGCCTGGGCCTCCAGGTTCTTGGCGACGGCGTGCATGGTCTCCTGGATGTGCAGGAAGGCATTGCCCGCCGCGTACAGCGTGTTGGGGTCGACCTCGTGCCAAGCCTGTTCCCACAGGGCGTCGCTCGACAGGGCGGCACCGCCCCACAGCGCGGCCTTGATCTGCTTCCAATCCCAGGCTCTGAAATCCTCGTCTTTTCCGTCTTGGTAGGGCGCCTTGTGGTTGATGAACACCGCGTGCTCGTCGATTTCGTCCTTCCGGAAGACGTCCGCGTCGTAATCGCCGAACTTCAGCCTTTCGTTCTCTTCCGACTCAGCCATCGACCATCACGCTCCCTAGAAGACCAAACCAAGATCAGAATTCAGCGCCCGTACGCCACCGGCAGGCCCCGCCACGGCCCGGCCAGCGCGCCAGAACCGCCGTCCACCACCGGCACCGGGCCCGCTACTTCGAGCGCGAGCTCGAGTCGATGAAGCCGAACGAGTCCCGCATCACCTTGTTGAGCTTGTCGGTGGTGAGCTTGTTCAGCTCTTCGGTGCTGTCGTAGTCGACGATCAGCTTCCGGACCTCGTCCCGGACGTTCGCCAGCGCGATGTCCAGCCCGTCCATGTAGTTGCGCACGTTGCTCTTCAGGCCGGGATCCTTCTCACCGGTGCCCATGATCTTGTCCCGCAGCTTGAAGGCGACGTTGAACCCGCCGGGCAGGACGTTCACCTCGTCGGTCTTCTTCTTGGATTTGCCGATCATGACGCGCAGTGCTTCCACATTGTCGGCGAACACCGCGAGGGCCTTGGTGTTGACGCTGATGACACCGTCGCCGCCCTTCTTCTTGTCGCCGCCATCGCCCGGTACCTTGGGAACGTCGCCCACCGGGGTCTTCTCAGTTCCCGGAATGTCGGAGGGTCCGTCCTTGTGGTAGTCCTTCCCGTCCTGCGGGCCGTCGTCCCAGTCCGGCGGGGGGATGTCCTCCGCCTTGGTTTCGTCGTTGAAGATCGGGTCGTTCTTGTGCTTCTCGTCGACGTCGAGGTATTTCTTCCACGCCGCGTCGGTCTCCGAGAACCCGCCCGACGAGTCCGGGCTGAGCGCGACCATGCTCCCGTACGCGTGCAGGTACTTCCGGTCCTGATCCGTGAGCCAGCCGTGCTCGACGTAGGCGTCGATCTTCGACCAGTCGGCGACCTTGGTGTCCTTCCAGGCGTCGCTCGCCAGGAAGTAGTCGAGCCCCTTCAATTCTTCGGCCATTGCGAACCTCCCTTTCTTCAGGACCTGCCGCGGATCTCAGCCGCGAACGGCCGCCGGAGAAGTCCGAACCCTCCCCGGCGGCCGAACCGCGGATCGCGGCAGGTCAGCGGCTGCCGTCCCAGATCTGCTTGGCCCGCTGCTCGGTGGTGCCGTAGTTGTCCGAGATGGAGAGCAGGGTCTGGCGCCCCGACTCCAGGTAGACCGGCATCTGATCGGCCTGCTGGTTCCATTCCAATTTGGCCGCCCGATAGGCCTCCTGGGCGACACCGGTCCAGTCCGAGAGGGTCCGCTCGACCTGGGCTTCCATGTCTGCGAGCGCGCTTTTGACGCGGCCGTTGACCGCGTTCATCTCGTCGAGGGTCATGTCCGCGACGTTGAAGTCGAACCTGTAGTCGGACAACTTCTTCTCCTTATGATTCGGGAGGAATGTGCGTCAGACGCCGGGCAGGGCGGTGGCGAAGGACTGGGCGGTGTTGGCCGCGTCGTCTTCGGACGCCACGTAGTCCTTCGTGTTGACGCCCATCACGTCCATCATGTTGATCAGCTTGTTGATGATCGCCTGGAAGGAGCGCTCCCAGTTGTCCATGGCGGCGTTGAAGTTGTTGGACGCGGTACCGGTCCAGCTGCCCTGGAGGCTCGCCATCATCGAGTTGATGCGCCCCAATTCCTGGGTGAACTCGGTGGCCCGGTCGCTGAAGATCTGCGCAGCCTGCTGCATTCCCGGCTGCGACGTCTGCACCTGCGGAAAGTTTGCCATTCAGGAACTCCTCCGGTCTCTGTTGGACCCGCGGTCACGCGCCGGACCGGCCGACTCGCGGGCGCGGGCACCTGTCAAGTCTTCCGCCGGGTTCGCCGCGCGCCCAGCCGATCCGGTGCACCCCTACCCGAAAGGGAGGCAGCCTTGCCCGTTCCGGCACGCCGGGGTTTGCCAGATCACCTCGAGCCCGCGAACAGGCAAAACCTGAGGCCACCGAAGGCAATCCGACGGGCGGCCCGCACATCCGCGGGGTCGTTCCAGATCCGGCCGCGAGCCCGTGCGGGACGTGGCCGCACGAGGCGCAGAGCGACGATTTCGCGCGAAATCGTCGCTCCACGTGAGGGCGGGATGGTGATTTCGCGCGAAATCGGCGCCAGGTACCGGGTGTCTTCGGATGAGCCGGGCGGAGCCATTCTGGAACGACCTCTAGCCCGCACCACAGGCGCTCAAGGGCCTGACATCGTCTGGCCACAATGCTCGCCGGTGGGTTCGCAGACGCCGGCGCGAAGAATTACGAATGGGACATTCCGGTATCGCACAACACCTTCGCGGAGCCGGATTCACCGAGTCTTTTTCATCCTGGTCGATCCGCAGCCGCCTGAAGCCCCGCGCCTCGGGGCTGCCGCAAGGCGGCGCAGCCGCCTTAGCCCACCCTCGCAGCTTGCACCGCCGCGGGTTCACGGTGCCCACCCCTCCGGGGTTCCCTCGGCGAGGACGGCCCCTCCGCCGTGTATTGGACATACATCAGGAGGGGCACCCACAGACCAGGGAGCCTCTGAGGTTCCGCCACCCGCACCGCCACGCAAAACGAGGTTGGAAAAGGCTCACCAGGGCCGCGCGGGTGCAGTTCCGATCGGAACTGCACGCGGACAGCGTTGCACCCGCGGCGGGCGCGTCATTTCGTGGGGAAGACCCCGCCAAGGTCGCTCTCCCAGCCCACCCACGGGCCGCTGGCGGGGATCGCCTGGTAGGTCTGCTCCATGCCGCCCCGCTTGCTGATCCCGTAGACGGCCAACCTGCCCTGCGAATCCTGGGCCGAGGCCACCAGCTTGGCGATGCTGCCGGCGTGGTCGTGCCACTCGCTCCACAACTTCCGATCCGGCAGCTGGAAGATCTCCTGCACGGTGCCGTTGACGGTCAACACGTGCACGACCACGCAGCCCTTGGGATCCGCGACGGCCAACGGTCGCCCCATCAGCTGGCCGCCCCGGCTCTGCCAGCCCCTCCAGGTGTCCGACGCAGCGCTCAACTCGACGTTGTCGAGCAGCGAGCCGTCCACGGTGAGCGAGAAGACCCGCAGGCTGCCCTGGTCGTCCATGGCCACCGCGGGAGGCCCGGTCGTGGCGCCGCCCAGGCTCCGCGGGGCGTTCCACTCGTCGACGGCGAGCCCGGCCTGCGCCATCGTCCGCAGCTGACGGTCCGGTCCGGCCGCGAAGATGCGCAACTTCCCCTTGGAATCCCGGAAGAGCGCGGGATCGTGGGCCGCCGGCATCGGAAGGCTCCGCCACTCGGTCCAGGTGCTGCCCCCGGGCTGGGTCTGCTGGGCCGTCCACAGCGACCCGTCGGCGGCCCGGGCCACCACGACCAGCTTGCCCACGGCGTCCTGCGCCACGGCGGGCATTCCCACGAGGTTCGTGCCGCCGAGCACGCGCCAGTTCGCCACCGCGCCGGTACTCGGCTTCGCCTGGTAGTTCTCCATCAGGGCGCCGTTGGTGCCGATGGCGAAGGCCACCAGCTCGCCATCGGCGTTCGTCGCGATGACCGGGTCCCCCGCGGCGCTTCCTCCCAGGTTGACCCACCCGGTGGTGGCCGATCCCGAGGACGGGGCGACCTGGGTACTGCTCAGTACCTCGTGGTTCTGCCCCCTCGCCACCACCACCAGGCGCCCCGCCTTGTCCAGGCGGGCCGATGTCGCGGGCAGCGGGGAGATCTGCGTCGGCTGGGCCGCGTACGTCCCCGTCTCGAAGGGGAGCTGCATGCCTGCGGGGTCGCCCGTGTTGATCCAGGGCGGGCGCTCCCCGCCCAAGGCCTGGCTGAACACCACGACCGGGGCCGCGATCAGCACCAGCCCGCCGAGACCGGCCAGCACCAGCAGCTTCTGGTCCTTGCGCCGATCCACCCTCTTGATGGGCATGGTCGGCTGGTCGTAGACCGAGGGGAACCCCTGATTCGCACCGGATTCGGCAGGTTTCGACGAGCCACGGTTGTCGGACGGGTGATCCGATCGGCCGCCAGCCGAGAACAAACGCACCTGCCACCCCCATCCCTGTCAAGAGGCCATCGCTGATTCCCACACTATCGGGAATGACCTTGGGGCAGAATGCACCCCCGCGCACCGATTTGGTGTACAGACGTACATGATTCAGCACCCCGGAGCACACCCGCGGCCCGGCGCTGCAGGGCCGGAATCGGCCCCGGAAAACGACTGCGCCGTTGCCGCGGTTCGCGGCAACGGCGCAGTTCGGCCTTCGACCGGTCCCGTCAGAACGGGTAGAAGCTCGGCCCGTCGACGGTGGCGATGTTCAGGCCCGCACGACCGTCGTAGGTGACCGACCCGATGACGCCGTCACTGTTGGCGTTGACGATGTCCACCCGCTCCGGGCCGTTGCCGCCGTAGTTGAAGTCCTGGCACTCGCCACTGCGGACGACGAAGGTGGAGAAACCGCCGCGCTCCGGGAACGTCGCGTAGGAGTCGTAGGACCCCTTGGAGCACAGCTTGAAGACGCCCGGGGTGGCGGCCTGCGCGGTGCCGAACGTCCCCATGGTGAGCGCGGCGCCCGCCGCGACGGCGAGGGCGATTCCCCGACCCGTCCAACGCTTGGTGGCCTGCTGCATCAAGTGTTCCTTTCAGCGGTTTTCGCTTGCAGAACAAGTCAACCAAGCGCGGGACCGATTGGCCGCGATCCGCTGCGCGCCGATGACGTCCGGGTAAAGGCGCTGCCCGATCACGCCGGGAAAGTGAACCTCTCGCGGACGTGGTTCGTGTACCAGGTTGGGACCACCAGGTTTCCGCCGACGACACCGGTGCGGAGTCCAATGTGACCAGCCGGCCGTCCCATTGCGACAGCGCGTCCTCGCGGCTTTCCACATCGGACAACCGCTGCCCGATCAGGGCCGCCTTCACGAGGAAGGGCGGTCCTCCTCGAGAATCGCGTTGACGCGTTGCAGGACGTCGATCTGGGCCGGGTTGTACAACTCGACCAGCCCCTGGACTACGACCGACATGGTGAAGGCCTCGCCCCGGGGGGCCGTTGCACCCGCATCTTCCAGCGCCGGGTGGTCCTGGTACTGCCGGCGGATCTCGGGGGCGTAGCGTTCGGCCAGCTGCTGCCGGGCTTCCTCGCTCGCGTCCGCGGGCAGGGCATCGAACTCCGAATCGACCGGGGTGCGGGGAGCGGCCTGCAGCTCCTGCAGGGCTGCCATCGTCGCGGGCCCGAAGACCCGGGAGAAGATCAGCAGGAGGGCCCGATCGGCGGCCGGCAGATCGGCGGCGCTCGCGTCGAAACCCGGCGGCAGGTCGGCCATGGCCCGATGCCGGAGGACCACGGCCAGTTCCTCCCGCATCCGCTGCTGGCGTTCGATGCTCGCCGCCAGCTCGGCATCGAGGGAGCGGAGCGCCTGGTCCGCGTTCTCGTCCGACTCGTCCATCGCGGCGATGTCAGCCAGCGGCACGCCCAGGTCGACGAGCCGGCGGATCCGCAGCAGCCGGATCAGGTGCCTGATCTGGTACTGCTTGTACCCGTTCGCCGCTCTTTCCGGCTCGTCCAGCAATCCGACCTTGTGGTAGTAGCGGACGGTTTTCAGCGTTGTGCCGGCGAGTTCGGCCAACTGACGCGTGCTCCACGCCACCGGACCGCCTTCCTCTCGTGCTCTCGGCGGGAACCCTCGCCATCGTTGATCGGACCGCTGGCCCGCCGTGTCCCGACTCCAGCGTCGGCGATGTGCGTGGCCGGGTCTCCGCGCTCGACCGGTGTCAGGCGCGAGCCCTCTTGACGATGATGCCGATCTCGATCGTTTGCCCCGCCCCGACGCTCGGAACGATGGTGTTGACCGCCTCCCAGCCCTGGCTGCCGAGGTCGTCGAGGTCGCGTTCGATCTGGGCGTAGTCGAAGCCCTTCCACCCGAGCTTGTAGGTCAGCACCTTGTGCTCCCATCCGGCGGCCATCGGCGCGTCCTCCCTGGTTCGGGCTCGGGACCAGTACCGAGCCGCTGAGTCGTCTGATGTCGCCGGCATTGGAAACCATGCCCCGAGGGCATGGTCAAGCACCGACCCGCGCGCCGCTTCTCGGCTCTTCATGACCCGTACATGGAGTAAACGCGCCGCCTCCCGTGTTGTCGCACTTGTTACGACGACTAGACCGCGGTCCACCGCAGGGAGGGGACGGGAGCCGATGAGCCTTCGTCAGTACGAGTACGCCCTGGCCGTTGCCGAGGAGGGCTCGGTGACGGCGGCGGCGGAACTGCTGCACGTCGCTCAACCATCGGTGTCCCAGCAGATCCGCAGCCTGGAGCGGGAACTCGGCGTGCAGCTGTTCGCCCGCACACCGACCGGACTGGTGCCCACCGTGGTCGGCCGCGCGTTCCTGCGGGAGGCGGAGGTCGCGGTGAGCGCGTCGCGGCGGGCGAGGGCGACGGCGCGGGCCGGTGCCGATGAGCTGGAGGGCGAGCTGCTGGTCGCGGCGCAGATGGGCCTGGGCACGCGGCAGCTGCCGAGCGCGCTGGCCGCGCTGCGCCGCCGCTTCCCGCGGCTGGAGGTCACCGTCTTCGAGGAGCCGAACCCCGCCGAGCTGGAGCGGCTGGGGCGTCGGGGCGTGCTGGACCTCGTCCTGGCGGCTGCGCCGTGCGAGGAGGGCGCCGCCGACGCCCACCACCTCGGCGACGAGGAGTTCGTCGTGGTGCTGGGCGCCGGGCACCGGCTGCTCGCCGCGGACCGGGTCGAGCTGGGCGAGCTGGAGGGCGAGCCGTGGGTGAGGTTCGACCGCGACAGCGCGCTCGACGGCGTGCTGAGGGACGTGCTGCGGGACAACGGGCTGACCCCGACCACGGTCGCCCGCGTGTCCCAGACGGCGACCGCCGTGCGCTGGGCCGCCCACGGGCTGGGGGTGACGCTCGTCCCGGCCTCCGCGGTGCCCCCGGGTCACGAGCACTTCGCGCGCCCGGTGTTCCCGGTCGTGTCCCAGCCCGTCCTCGCCGCGGTCCGGCGCGGCGCGGGCCCGGCGGAGACCGCCCTGCTCGAACTCCTGCGCCAAGAGACCTGGCACAAATCCGCTTTCTTCGCACCGGTGTCCTGACGACTGAGGAGGAAGCGGACGCCGCTCAATTCTTCTTGCCGAAACCGGCGTTCCGGAATTCCGTCGGCGTCAGCCCCTGTGGAATTCGCCGCCGTCCACGACGAGACTGCTCCCGGTCAGCCAGCTCGCCCGGTCGGACGCGAGGAACAGCACCGCGTTGGCGATGTCGTCGGGCTGACCATCGCGCCCCAGCGGCACGGTGCTGCTGGTCTCGCTCGGCTCCGCGGTGTTGTTCTGCTCCGGCGCCGCGTCCATCTGCGCCCACTGCTCCCGCGTTGCTTCGCCGCCGGGGGTGGCGGTCCTGCCAGGAGACACGGTGTTGACCCGGATTCCGAACGGGGCCAGCTCCGAGGCCAGGCCCCGGCTGTAGTTCTCCAGCGCCGCCTTCGCCGCCGTGTAGTGCAGGAACGGCGCGACGGGGGTGGGGACCGCAGCCGAGGAGACGTGCACGATCATCCCCGAACGTCGTTCCCGCATCCCCGGTGTCAGCAGCGAGTCCAGCCGCACCGACGCCAGGAGGTTCAGGTCCAGCGCGTCCTGCCACTCCTCGTCCGGGATGGCCGAGCTACCCTTGTGCGGTCGCGCCCCACCCGCGTTGTGGACCACTATGTCCACCCCGCCGAGCGCCTCCTGCGCGGCTGCGGCGAGCGCCTCCGCTCCAGCCCGTGTCCGCACGTCGGCCTGCACGAAGGTGGCCCCCTCCGGCACCGCGCTCGTCGTCGATCTGGCGGTCGCGAGCACCTCGGCGCCCGCGTCCAGGAGTTGGCGCACGACGGCCGCTCCGATTCCTCGAGAACCACCCGTGACCAGGGCCCGCTTTCCCGCGAGTTCCCGCGTTCCCGATCCGTTCTCAATCGTGGTCATGCCACCGGTCCTCTCGATTGCGCGTTCATCCGCTCGATGAAAGAAGGATCGACGTGCGCAGCGCGCGAATCTTCGGCGAAATCGCGGCGGGCACCTCGTCGAGCTGTTTCACGCTACGTCCGGAAAAGAACGAGAGGCAAAGACGAAAAGCCAGCAGCCGCCATAGAGAATCCCTATGGCGCCCGTGATCGGCGCGGGAAGCGGTCGAGGTGACTGCCCGAGGAGGGGAGCGACCTGACTCCGCTCTGATGCACGTGCACGCCACTACGCGAGGTGGCCTGAGCTTCCGCGAAGCGCGCCGTCGACGCGGCGGGCGATTCCGAGTGGGTTGTCCTCCCGCAGCGCGGCCGGCAGCAGGGCGTCCGGCACGTCCTGGTCGCCGGCCCGCTGCTCGGCGGAGCCATCGCGGGCGTGGCGTACCAGCTGACGCCGCTCATCCCCGCCGCGGGTTGAAACCAGGCAGCGATCGACGAAACTGTTGCTCGACCGTGGTCGGCGCCGATCATCGTGCCCCTCACAGCGCCTCGCCCCACAGTATCGATCCGATCCACGGTCAGCTCACCGAACAGACAACCTGCTGGCCACACACAGTGCCGCGGCTCCAGAAAAGCCCGCTGACCTGCATTCATGCGCCGATCAGCGGGCTTCCGCGAACATCGGGCCGACAGGATTCAAACCTGCGACTCCTTGCTCCCCAAACAAGTCCACAAGAGACACTGTCCACCGAAAACACTGGAACCGCAAAACAACCTGGCGCAGTTCACCGCAGTTCAGTGATCACACAGGGGCTTTGATGATCAGTTCTCCACCAGCCGACGGCCCGCTGACCAGCGGACCGCGAGCTACCGTCGGTTCTCGTTCCGAATCACTCCCCCCCGTTGCAGGGCGGCCTGGATCTCCAGGATGATCTGGACCTTTTCCCCGAGCGCCACGCCGCCGCCGGGGATGGAGCCGTTGTAGCTGATGCCGAAGTCCATCCGGTTGATCTCGCCGGTGGCGGTGAATCCCGCGCGGGCGCCGGCCGCCGGGTCGGGGGCGAAGGGGTCGACACCGAAGCCGTTGATCTCCAGTTTCAGCGGGACCGGCAGGGTGACGCCCTTGAGGGTCAGCTCGCCGTCCACCAGGAAGTCGTCACCGTCAGCCCTGATGCCGGTGGAGCGGTAGGTCATCGTGGGGTACTTCTCGACCTCGAAGAAATCGGCGTTGCGCAGGTGTTCGTCGCGCTGTGCGCTGGCGGTGTCGATCGATGTCATGTCGATGGTGGCGGTTACCTCGGACTTCAGCGGATCCTCGGCGGTGACGATCCGGCCCTCGAATTCGGTGAAGTGACCCTTGAACTTGCTGATCACCAGATGCCGGATGACGAAACCGACGTCGGAGTGGTTCGGGTCGATCGTCCAAGTGCCTGCGACGTAGCCGGGGATCTCGATCAGGTCGGCGGACATGGTTGCTCCTTTGAATTCTTCCTGGAAATGATCGGTGGCGCGTCAGGCCCGGTGGGATCGACGTCCCCGGGCCTGACGCGAAGCGGTGCGGCTATCCCCACTGGCCGGGCTGGTAGTCGCCGGCGGGCTGCTGGGTGATGACGTTCAAGCGGTTCCAGGCGTTCATGATGGCGATGAGGGACACCAGGGCCGCGAGCTGGTCCTCGTCGTAGTGCTCGGCGGCGTTGGCCCAGGCTTCGTCGGTGACGCCACCGGCGGCATCGGCGATGCGGGTGCCCTGCTCGGTCAGTTCCAGCGCGGCCCGCTCGGCGTCGGTGAAGACCGTGGCCTCCCGCCAGGCGGCGACCAGGTTGAGGCGCACCGAGGTTTCCCCGGCGTGCGCGGCGTCCTTGGCGTGCATGTCGATGCAGACGGCGCAGCCGTTGATCTGGCTGATGCGGATCTCCACCAGGTGCCGCGTCGCGGCCGGCAACGTCGAGTCCCACACGGCCTTGCTGCCCGAGAGGATGTGCTTCACGACCTTGGCCCCGACCGGGTTGCTGCGGTGGTCGAAACGAGCGTCCATGCTGATCTCCTTGCCGTTCTTGCTGTTGCGCCCCTTTGACCAGACAGCCCTGCAGGATGTGAGCCGCCCGGGAGTGATCTACGTCCCCCGCCCGCGTCAGCCCGTCGTCCAAGGCCGGAGTTTGTCGGGGTTGCGCACCGCCCAGATGCGCTTGATCCGGTCGCCTGCGACCTCGAACGCGTACACCGTCACGGTGACGCCGTCCTGCTGGGCGACCAGACCGGGCAGGCCGTTGACGGTGCGCTCCAGAATCGTCAGGCCGGGTGCCGCGTGGGCGATATCGACGTAGGCGCGCGCGACCTGCTCGCCGCCTTCGATCGGGTGGAGGTGGGCGGCGGCCCGGCCGCCGCCGTCGCCGATCGCTGTGACTCCGGGGTCGAGCAGGCCGACGAGCGCCTCGATGTCCTTGGCCTCCCATGCCTGCTTGAAGTCCCGGACGATGCCGGCCTGCTGCGTCGTCGGGGTCGCGGAAGGCTGCGACGCGCGGATGCGGCGGCGGGCCGAGGTGGCCAGCTGGCGGCAGGCCGCCGGCGTGCGGCCGACGATCTCGGCGATGTCGGCGAAGGGGTAGCGGAAGACGTCGTGCAGGATGAACGCGACGCGTTCGGCCGGGGTCATCGATTCGAGCACGACGAGGAAGGCCATGTTGATCGACTCGTCGAGGGTGACCCGGTCGGCCGGGTCGATGGTGGTGTCGCCCGGCCGCTCGTCGATCCGCTCCGCGTAGCCGGGCAGCGGCTCCGGAATCCATTGGCCCACATAGCGCTCGCGCCTCGCCCGTGCCGAACCGAGCAGGTTGAGGCAGATGCGGCTGGCGACCGTGGTCAGCCAGGCGCCAGGGGATTCGATGGCGTCCTGCTGCTGCGGGGTCAGGCCGTACCAGCGGGCGTAGGTCTCCTGCACCGCGTCCTCGGCCTCGGCCAGGGAACCGAGCAGCCGGTAGGCGAGATTGATCAGCCGACGCCGCTCGCTCATGATCGCGCTCAGGCTCGGGTCGGGCCGGCCGTGTCCTGTCCCGGCTGGGGTGTTCATGGCGCGCTGTCTCCCTTGGTCGCATCTACCCTCACCGATTCGACAGGACAGCGCACCGGATTGTGAGGCCGGGGCGCCACTTCAGGTCCCGATCGCACGCCACTCGCCCGGCTGCTGAACGGGTAGAGCCCCCCAGGTCTGAACGATTCCGTTGTGGACTCTCCAGCACGAACACCGGGAGCCGAACCGGCAGCGCGGCTGCGCCCTCCCCGACCGCTCCAGGGACCAACAGCACCGTGATCGGCTACCGAGCACAGTTTGGGATCCCGAGTGTTGACGGGCGCCGAGCGCCGGACGTACAGTGCTCGGGATCCCAAAAGGAGATGACTTTCCTCCTCATGTGAAATGCGCGCATGGACGAATGCAGGCTCTTCCTTCGCACCGCGGGACATTGGAGCAACGATGGTCCATCAAGATTCGACGCCGTTGACGACGACGTCGACGGTCGAGGAGCGCGACCGAACGTTCAGACGCGTGGTCCTCCGGATCGTTCCGTTCGCAACCCTCGTGTACGTCATCGCCTGGATCGACCGGGCGAACGTCGGGTTCGCCAAGCTGACGATGCTCAACGACCTGTCGTGGAGCGATGCCGTCTACGGCGCCGGCGCGGGAATCTTCTTCCTGGGCTACTTCTTCTTCGAGGTGCCCAGCAACCTGCTCCTGCAGAAGATCGGTGCCCCCAAGACGATCAGGCGGATCGCCCTGGGGTGGGGCGTGGCAACCGTGCTCATGGCTTTCATCACCGAGCCGTGGCACTTCTACGTCCTGCGATTCCTGCAGGGCGCGTTCGAGGCCGGTCTGCACCCCGGGCTCATCCTCTACGTGACCTACTGGCTCCCGGCGCACCGGCGGGCAAAGGTCGTCGCCATCTTCATGTCCGCTTCGCCGATCGCGCTGTTGGTCGGCAGCCCGCTGGCCGGCTACATCATGACCTACACCGATGGGCTGCTCGGGACCGCGGACTGGCAGTGGCTGTTCATCATCGAGGGCGTCCCCTCGATCGTCCTCGGCCTGCTCGCCGTGCTCCTCATGACCGACAAGCCGAGCAATGCCAAGTGGCTGAGCCAGGAGCAGCGCGACCACGTGGCCTACGAGCTGGCCGAGGAATCCGCCGGGCTGAGCGGCCGCGAGCACAAGTTCCTCGCCGCTCTGCGCACGCGAACCGTGTGGATCCTCATCTTGACGTTGTTCTGCATCATCACCGGCAACGCCACGTTGTCCTTCTACGGCCCCAGCCTCGTGGAAGCCACCTTCGACGTCGACTTCGCGACCCTCGGGTGGATCATGTCGGGCATCTTCACCTTCGGGTGGCTCGGGATGATCGTCAACGGCTGGTTGTCCGACCGCAGGGCCGAAGCGCGCTGGCACACGGCCTGCGCCGCGGCTTTGGGCGCCCTGGGCCTCATCCTCGCCGCGATCGCGCTGGCGGCCGGAAGCGGGGTGGGCGTGATCGCCTCCCTGGCGCTCTCGGCCGCCGGGACCATGGGCTCGATCCCGGTCTTCTGGGGCCTGCCAGCGCAGTTCATGTCGGGGACCGCGCTGGCCGCGGGCGTGGCGCTCATCAACTCCGTCGCGAACCTGGCGGGATACCTCTCCCCCCAGTTCCTCGGCACCATCAAGACTGCCACCGGCACCTATTCGTCCGGCCTGTACGTCATCGCCGGAGTGGAGTTCATCGCGGTGGTGCTGATCCTCGTCTTCATCAGCAAGGACGCGGCGGCCGGCACCAGCAGGACCGAGCAGGCCGAGCCCCGGGCCGAGCAGGCCGCCGAATAACCCTCCACAGTGGAATCCAGCTTGTCCCTCACATCAACCGATCGAAAGGAAATCATGACCATCGCCGGAGAGACCTTCCAGAACAGGTCGATGGAACTCCCGGACGAACTGATCCACGGCACCAGCGATGTGCACGTGCACAGCGGGCCGTGGCTGAAGTCCTGCCCGGGCCGCTTGGACCCGTTCCAGATCGCCGAGCAGGCCAAGGCCGCCGGGATGAAGTCGCTCGTGTTCTACGACCACACGCTCGGCGTCAGCAACGGTACGTCGATGCTCGTCAGCCGGCAGGTCCCCGGCATCGAGATCTTCGGCGGGATCATCCTGACCACCGCCCTCGGCGGTCTCAACCCGCGCGCGGTGAAGACCGCGCTGCACTATGGCGCCGGCGCCAAGTTCGTCCACTTCGGAGCCCACTGCACCCACTTCATGGCAAGCCATGAAGGCAGCTTCGTCGACGGCAAGCCCGTTCCGTTCAAGGATCAGTACCCGAAGTTCGCCGAGCAGGAACTGGCGAAGTCCATCCGGATCCCGCTGGAAGGCCCGGTCCCGGACGACCTCGCGGAAATCCTCCAGCTCATCGCCGAACGCCCGGACGTCCACCTGAACACCGGTCACGTGTCGGTGCCGGAAGCGTTCCGCCTGGTGGATCTCGCCATCGAGGCCGGGATCGAGAAGATCGTCGTGGCGCACCCCTGCCGCGGGCGCATGACGACCGAGCAGCAGAAGAAACTGGCGAGCAAGGGCGTGCTGCTCGAAGGCGCGGTCTCCGACTGGATGTTCCACCGGGGCCTGCCGCGGACGAACTACTACGTGGAGCGCGAATGGGCCGACGAGATCGCCGGCATCGCCAACTCCCCGGAGTTCAGCGGAATCGTGCCCTGGGCGAAGCAGATCCGGGAAATCGGCATCGAGCACTTCATCATCGGAACCGACTACGGCATCCGCTCCGGGCCGACGCCGGCCGAGGGCATGCGCACGTTGATCAGCTCGCTGCTCGACCTCGAGTTCACCCCCGAGGAGATCCACGCGCTGGTCAAGGGGAACCCGGAGAAGCTGCTCGATCTCGAGCCGTGATCCCGGCGGGAGCGGCGACCCGGCGAGACCCCGCCGGCGCGGTCGAGCCGATCGCCGCTCCCACCCGCCCGCCGTCTCAGACGGCGACCACATCAGCACCGAGACGAGGACGAGTCCGCGACCTGGACGGCTGCACCAGGTCGGCCGTGCGTGACCCCGCCATGCGAGACCGCGTGGCGGGGTCGCGCGCGACATCGGCCGATTGCGCCCGGGGCTCCGGTCGTGTCGAGCGCCGCCTTCGACGATCCTCGGCTGGTAGCGATGCCCACGATGCTCCGCGGACGCCTCCGCCGGAGATGCAGCCACACCTTGAGAGGACGGCCCTGTTGTCGCACACCGACACTCCGACGGTCATCGTGGTGAATCCCAACACGAACCGGGAAACGACCACGATGATGGCTGATCTGGCGCGGCGCCACCTGGCACCGGCCGGCCTCGCGGTCGAGGGCATCACGGTCGCACGAGGTCCTTCGATGATCATCGACCCCGACGCCCTCGCCGAGGCCGCCGAGCACGTCGTGGACGCGGTGCGGCGCCACCTCACCGGGCCGGTCGGCGACCGGGTCGTCGCGGTGATCGTCGGCGCGATCGGCGATCCCGGCCGCGCGGAGCTCGCCGCCTCGTTGGACGTGCCGGTCGTGGGGATCGGGCAGGCCTCGATCCTCGCCGCGGCCGGTCCGGGCCGACGGTTCGGCATGGCCACCAGCACTCCGCTGCTCGTCGACTCCCTCGCCGGATTGGTCGAGGGGCACGGCAAGGCCGAGACGTTCACCGGCGTGCGCCTCACCGGTTCGGCCCCGCTGGTCCTCGCCCGCGACCCCGAACGGCAGTACTCGGAGTTGGCCGCGGCGGCGAGGGTCTGCGCCGAGGAGGACGGCGCGGAGGCGGTCATCATCGCCGGCGGGCCGCTGAGCCAGACCGCTCGCCGGCTTGCCGAACTCGGCTTCGTCGAGATCGTCGAGCCGCTGCCCAGCGCCAGCAGGCTGGTCGTCGACGTACTGGCGAAACGGCCCGGAGCGGCCGGCCGTTCAGCGCAGGCCCAGCCAGGCTGATGCGGCCGCCGCTGAACCTCCCCGGCCGTGGTCCGGGGAGGTTCAGGCGCCGAAGAGGAACTCCAGCGTGCGTTCCCGGGACGCGCGCACGTGGTCGCTGGCCGCCGCGGCGGCCACGCCGGGGTCGCCCGAGGAGATGGCCTCGCACAGCGTCTCGTGCTCGGCGTGAATGAGGTCGAAGTCCTCGATCTTGCGGCGCAGCCAGCCGACCTGACCCATGAGGGGTTCGAGCGTCTTCCGCAGCAGCGCGTTGCCGGAGAGCTCGGTGATCTCGTCGTGCAGCCTGGAATTCGCCGCGTGCGCGGACTGGACATCGCCGGTGGCGATGGCCTCGCGCGCCTCCTGCATCGTCGCGGCGAGGTGGTTCTCGGTTCCCTCCGCGATGTGTTCGGCGGCCTGCTGGGCAGCGAGTATCTCCAGCATCTCGCGAACGTCGAACAGTTCCCTCACCTGGCGCCGGTCGAGCACGCGCACGACGAGCCCGCGAGTGGGCAGGTACTCGACGATCCCCTCGTTCTGCAGGATGCGGAGTGCCTCGCGGACGGGTAGTCGCGAGACCGAGTACTGCTCGGCGAGCTCGCGCTCGACGAGGCGGGTGCCGGGCGGCAGCGTCCCGTCGTAGATCCCGTTCCGGATGCGTTCGCCGACGATGTCGCGCAGCGGCTTCTCATGCCGGTACAACTTGCTGGACGGCGTCGCCACTGATCACCACGTACTTTCGTCGGGCCTGCATCGGATGCCGCCATCTTATCGACCTGCGCGACCTCCGCTGGCCCGACGAGACCACCTGGACGGGAACCCCGCGATGACCACTCCTGCACCGACGGCCCCGCCTCCGCGCTCGCTGATCGCGGGGCTCGCGCCCGGCGGCGCAGGGGTGGCGGCCCGCTGACGTGCTCGATGATCATCGCGGCGAACGGCGCCGCCGCCGTTCAGGTCGGCAAGGTGCCGGGCGTGCTCGCTGCCGTTGAGCGCAGGAGTCTCTCTCCTAGAACTCTCCGGGAATCGCGCCGAGCTGCCGCAGCTGAGTGAGGACGTCGACGACTCCCCGGATCTCGACGATCCGGCCGCCGGCGAAGCGGACGATGAAGATCTCGTTGTACGTGACGGTCTTCCCGGTGGACGGGAGGCCCCGGTACTCGCCCAGGTGGGTCCCGGTCACCGTGTTCCTGAACACGACCTTGTCCCCCTCTGCGACCACTTCCTCGACCGCGACGTGAATGTCGGGGAACGCGCGCAGGAGCACCGCCCACACCTGCTTGAGGGCCTGCGGCCCGCCCACATCCATCGGCACCGGCGTGTGGAACTGCACGTCCGGCACGACGAGCTCGTCGATCGTCTTCGCGATGATCTCCGCATCACGCGTGTTCATGGCGTCGTGGAAGCGGCGGAACGTCGCCTTGTTGTCGGCTTCCTGGTCCGTTGGCATCTGGTTTCTCCTCAGGTCGGACATTCCGCGTTCGGGGTGCGGGCGCCCGCACCCCGAACCGGTTGGCGTCACTTGCTGTAGTTCTTCCCCGGGGGCCTACCGGGGATCGGCTTGCCGATGAGGGCGACCGGGACGAACAAGCAGAAGTGCCCGATCGCCATGGTGAGCGTCCAGAGCGCTTGGTCGTCGTAGTGGGCCGCGGCCTTGGCGAACAATTCGTCGGAGACGCGCTCCCCGAACGGGTTCGGGGTGAGGACGGCCTCCACGAGTTCCAGTACGACTCGTTCGGCGTCGGTGAAGTAGGGCGCGTCCTGCCAGGTGGCGACGGCGGTGATGCGCTCCTCGGACTCCCCTGCCTTGCGGAGGTTTTCGGTTGCTCGAATGGTGTGGTAGGTGCTGCCGACGATCTGCCCGGCTCGGAGCTGCATCAGGCCGATGGTGCCCTGCGGGACCGGGCCGTTCCGGGTGGCGTTGAGGACGGCCGCGGAGAGCTTCGCCAGCTCGGGGAACTGGTCGGTGAGGTCGGGCAGGCGCGACTTGATGTCATCGCGCTGGGTCGTCGTGGGTGTGGACATGGCCAGGTGTTCCTCTCTCGATCCCAGTGGCGCGCTGGACCGCGTCACACCACTTCGACAACGCCGGACTCCGGAATGTGAGGCGAGGTGGCGATGTCACAGTTCGGCGCGCTGTCTTGTCCTACTGGTGAGGACAGCTGCGACCGAGGGAGCCGGCGACACATGACCACGCGATCCGAACCCGCGCACGACCGATCCGACCCGAACCTGGGCGCGATCATGAGCGAGCGGCGTCAGCTGATCAATCTCGCCTACCGGCTCCTCGGCTCCCTGGCCGATGCCGAGGATGCCGTCCAGGAGACCTACGCGCGCTGGTACACCCTGTCCCGGGCGGAGCAGGACGCCATCGCATCGCCCGGCGCCTGGCTGACGAAGGTGGCCAGCCGCATCTGCCTCAACCTGCTCGGCTCGGCACGCGCCCGGCGGGAGCGCTACGTGGGCGAATGGCTCCCCGAGCCGCTACCCGAACCCGCGGAGTGGACCGGCGTCGTCGTCGACCCGGCCGACCGGGTCACCCTCGACGAGTCGATCAGCATGGCCTTCCTCGTCGTGCTCGAGTCGATGACCCCGGCCGAACGCGTCGTGTTCATCCTCCACGACGTCTTCCGCTACGCCTTTCCCGAAGTGGCCGACATCGTCGGCCGAACACCGGCGGCCTGCCGCCAACTGGCCACCTCGGCCCGCCGCCGCATCCGCACCGCGCAGGCACCCGCGACCCCAGCGGCCCGGCGAGCCGACATCGTCCGGGACTTCAAGCAGGCCTGGGAAGCCAAGGACATCGACGCCCTCATCGGTCTCCTCGACCCCCGCGTCACGGTGATCGGTGACAGCGGCGGGCTCGCCAGCACCAGCCGCCATCCGGTCGAAGGCGCGGAGCAGGTCGCGCGTGGCCTGGTGGGTCTTGCGACCCGCGTACGCGATGTGGAGTTCCTGGAACGCACGGTCAACGGCCAGCCCGGTCTGGTCGCGCAACAACACGGCGCCATCGTGACCGTGTACGCGTTCGGCATCGCAGAAGGGAAGATCAAGAACATCTGGGCCGTGCGAAACCCCGAGAAGCTGCGGCCGTGGAAGTCGTCTCGTTGAAGGGGCGCGTTCTCCTTGCCCGGTCACTTGAAGCGTGGGTGCACGCGAGGGCCGTTCCTGCTGATTTCGCGGGCAGCCTTTCGATTCTTCGTTGCCTGCTGTCAACTGCGCCGATCATGCTGCAAGATTGACGCACGGGGAATTGCGGCCAAAGGGGCGGTCGGCGAACTCCTCCCGTTACCTTTGATCACGAAGAATGAGGCAGAGCTTGGGAGACGTTCCGCCGAGCCGGCACGACCGCGCCCCGCGCGGCAATCGCCGGCTCGCCGCGTTGGCCGGGTTGACGCTCTTGCTCGGAGTGCTCGCCGTGCTCGCGCCGGTGAAGGCGGATGCGCCGCTGGTCACCTGGCCACGAGCCGGTGACGCGACGCCGTCGACGGTGTTGCCGCTGTCGCCGTACCGGCCGCTGGACTTCACCGCCACGATCCCGTGCGAAGCGCTGCGCACCAGCACCGCAGCCGCGTTGCGCACGCACGCCCCGGGCAACCCCGGCCTGGAAGTGGCTGCGCGGGCAGGGCAAGCACGGTTCCTGGTCGACGGCAGCGAGATCCTCGCCGACCCGCTGCGCGCGACGTGCGAATACCAGGTGATCGCCGACGCCACCGGAATCCGCGTCTCCCGTGACGGCGCGCTCCTGGTGAACCGGCCGGACCTGCTGCCGCCGCAGGTCTCCGAGCTGTCCACCACGGGCTCGGTCGACGGCCTCGAAGTCGCGCTGCACGCCGACGCGCGCTACGAATCCTCGCCCAGTGCCTTGAAAATCGCGCTCCTGCTGGCGCACGCGGCGTGCCTGATCGCGCTGCTGGTGCTCGCATGGCGGCGGTGGCGGGGCAGGCAGTCGATGAGCGGCCTGACGATCCCCCGCCTCGCCGCCGCCGACGCGGTGATGGTGCTGGTCGCTGCGGCGTGGGTGCTGCTCGGGCCGGTCAACATGGACGACGGCTGGTACCTGATGATGGCCCGCAACGCGGGCGGATCCGGCTACGTCGGCAACTTCGTCTACATGTTCAACGCGACGGAGAACCCGTTCGTGCTGAGCCAGTACCTGCTGCAGTGGTGGGGCGAGCTCGGCGGCTGGTCGCTCTGGTGGATGCGCCTGGTCCCGATGTTCTGCGGGCTCGCGACCTGGGTGCTGCTGCGCATCGTCTTCGCCACGCTGCTCGGGCGTGCGGCCAACCTCCGCGCGGTGCCCTGGGCGCTGCTGGTCGCGCACCTGGTCTGGTTCTTGTCCTACGGCATGTCGCTGCGCCCGGAACCGGTGATCGTGGTCTGCGCGGCGGCGGCGCTGCTCTTCGCGGAGGCCGCCGCCCTGCGGCATTCGATCGGCGCGTTAGCGGTGGCGACGATGTTCGCGGCGCTGGCGATGACCGCCTCGCCGTCCGGGCTGGTCGCCGCCGCTCCCCTGGTGCTGAGCGTGCCGTGGCTGCTGCGCTGGCTGCGCCGGCAGCCCTGGTCGGGGCGCGTCGCCGCGGTGTTGCTGGCGGCTGCTTCGGCGACCGTTGTCGTGCCAGTGGGTTTCGCCGACGCGAGCTTGGGCGATGTCCTCGAAGCGACCGACATCCACCGCTGGTACTACCTGTCCTTCCCCTGGTACGAGGAGTTCGAGCACTACAACACGCTGCTGAACACGGCAGGTTGGGCGCGGCGGCTACCGGTGCTGCTGACGTTGGCGATCGTCGGCGTGGTCGCGTTGGCCAGCGGACGCGGCGGCATGGGCCGGGATCCGATCCGCCGCCTGCTGATCACCAGCGCGGTCACCACCGCGATCGCGCTGGTGCTGATCGCGTTCAGCCCGACCAAGTGGGTGAGCCACTTCCACGCGGTGGCCGCCGCGCCGACGGTGCTGCTGGCGGCGGCGCTGCTGCGCTCGCCGTTGCCGCGCCGAGCCGGGCCGGTGGTCGCGGGCGCGAGCCTGGTGCTGATCATCGGTGCGGTTTCGTTGAGCTTCGCCGGGGACAACTGGTGGGTCCCGTTCTCCGACGCCGGGCAGCGCTTCGGCGAACACCTCAACCGGGATTCGCAGACCAACAACCTCGAACCGCACTTCGGCCCGCTCTACCTGCGCAATCCGCTGTTGTGGATCGGCATCGCGGTGGTGGCGTACTCGTGGGCGAAGTGGCGTCGCCGGCGTGGCGAGCCGGTGCGGGTGGGCCCGGACCGCGCGGTGCTGGGCGTTGCGTCGATCGGCTCGGTGCTGCTGCTGGTCGCGTTGTTCTGCTACGCGCCGATCGGGCAGTCACCGGGGTGGACGATCGCGCGCTCCGGCGCGCAAACCTTGTTCGGCGACGGCTGCGGCCTGGCCGGCGATGTTCGGGTTCAGCTGCCGTCCGGACGGCTCGGCGCACCGAGCACGCCGGAACTCGCCGGTGATTTCCAGGTCGGCGACGTGCTGCCGACCGGCCCGTGGCCGGAGCCGGTGACGGTCTGGAACACCGATCGTCCGGACGGGACGACGCCGGGCGTCGGTCGACTGGTCACCGGCTGGTACCCGCTGTCCGGCCCGGGCACGCACGTGACGGTGCCGGTGGCGGGGCTGCTCGCGGGCCAGATCCTGGAAGTCGAGTTCGCGCGTCCTGGCGGTGTCGTCGCGCAGCAGCTGCACCCGGAGTTGCGCCGACCCGCGTTGCGGGAATGGCAGCAGCTCGCGGTCCCGATCCCGGCGGGCGCGCAGTCGGTGCGGGTCGTCGCGACCGACCAGGTGACCGGGGCGCGGTCGTGGTTGGCCGTCGCGGAACCGAAGACGACCGAATCCCGCCCGATCACCGAACTCACCCGCGGCCGGCCGGTGCTGGCGAACCACATCAATGCGCCGTTGTGGCCCTGCGTCGACCAGGTCGGCATCCGCGACGGCGTCACGGACACGCCGACGGTGCGGCTGACCGCCGACGAAGGGCTGCCGCCGGAGTGGCTGGACAACATCAGTTACCTGGAGTGGGGCGGCGCCTGGACGCAGACGACCCGGGAGTGGACGCAGACCCGGTTGGCCGCGGAACTGCCCGGCGGACCGCCCCGACTGCCGTGGGGGAACGTGTTCGTGGTCCGCTACCAGCTCCCGGTGGGCCGCTACGACCTGCGCGTTTCGCAGGAGACGCGGTGGGGCTGGACGCGCCTGCCGACGCTCGCCGACAACGACTACCCGGACATCTCGCGCAACGCAGGCGTTCAGGCGCCCGACGACGACCCCGTCCGGTAAGGCCGGGGCGGAACACAGACGTCTGGATGGTGTTCGCCTGCCGTTGCGCCATTTCCGTGCGGTACACCAGCCGGATCGGCTTCACCACGCCGACTACCCCACCGCCGACGCGGAACACGCGTCGTGGGCTCCTGCACCGGATGTACGCCGCGCAATCCTCCCGAAGTGCCGAAAATCGAGCCGGCGCCCATAGGGACGATCGCGCAAGAGCAACAACGGCACTGGTGTATCTGGCGACGACGGACCACGCCGGATGAGGGAGATCCGCTCAGGGTCGGTTGATCCGCTTCACGTCGTTCAACGAGAGACAGCATGCCCGAACCGCATTCGGAGATCGCGCTACCGAAGGTCCGGTGGTTCAGCGGCCGATGCCAGTCGGTCGTGCAGCTCCGAGTTCACCTCCAGCAGGAGTTGGATCGCCGGACGTTGCGCCATTTCCGTGCGGTACACCAGCCGGATCGGCATCACCACGCCGAGGTCCGGCAGCGGAAGCCGGCGCACGCGGCCCTCCGCCAACGCCCTGGCCGCGGCGTACCACGGGACCACCGCCACGTACCCGGCGCTCGCGGCCAGGTCGACCGCGACGTCCGGGGTGCCGACCAAGCGGATCGGGTGGTCCGGCCCGCGCTGCGGGCCCGCGAACATCGCGACGATCTCCTTGGCTTGCTCGCTCCAGTTGTGCACGATCACCGGCGTGGTCGCGAAGTCGTCCGGTTGCGGCGCGGCCAGCTCGACGACCGGGTTGTCGGGTGCGGCCACCGCGATCACCGGTGAGTCGGCGACCGCCACCGAATCGAGCCCCGCCGGCAGTACCCGCCGCAACACGTATGCCGCGTGCGTGCTGCCGTCCAGCAGTGCGGCGACAGCTTCGTCGCTGTGCTCGATCTGGCACACGACGTCCACGACGTGTCCGGGCATCGCGGCGAGCACGGTGGGAAACACCGCCATGCCGATGCTCGCCGGCGCGGCCACAACCAGCCGTTCGACGCCCTCGGCGCGCACCGCAGCCTCGGTCTCGGCGAGCAGCGCCAGGCAACGGCGCGCGTAGTCGCCCAGCCGCTCGCCAGCCCGCGTCGGCACGGTGCCGCGCGGACCTCGGTCGAACAACCGGGTGCCGAGCTTGCGCTCCAGGGCCGCCATCCGCGCGCTCACCGACGGCTGTGCGAGTTGCAATTCCACGGCCGCGCGGCCAAAGCTTCCCGCTCTGGCGACCGCCAGGAACACCCTGAGGTCCAGGATGTCGATGCTGGTTCCGGACATAGCCGGATGCTATGTCCTGTCCCAGGCAAACGACTACTACTGCAAATGAATGGCAAGAGTCAGGGTGTCTCTCATGCCCGCCCGGGCCGGTCACAACGGGGTGACCGCAGCGGGCGGGCAAGGAAAGGAGGGCATCGTGACCGGAACGCTTCCGCGCCCGGACCGGGCCGGCGTATCCCCGGACGACGACCGCCGCCTGCACCGCAGCCTGGGCACGGCGTCGCTGTCCGCGATCACGTTATCCAGCGTGATCGGATCGGGATGGTTGTTCGCCGCCTACAACGCCGCCAAGGTGGCCGGCCCGGCCGCGCTGTTGTCGTGGCTGATCACCGGCGTCGCCACGCTGCTGGTCTCATTGGTGTTCATCGACCTGGCCTTCCGCCGGCCGCTTTCCGGCGGCAACGTGCGCTGGCCGCAACTCGCCTCGGGCCCGTTGGTCGGCGCGGTCATCGGCTGGGCGGTCTTCCTGCAGGCGGTCTACGCCGGGCCGAGCGAGTCGACCGCGCTGGCCCAGTACGCCGCCAAGTGGATACCGGGCCTGGTCGAGAACGAGACGCTGACCTTGTTCGGGCGGCTGTTCGCAGTCGCGGTGCTCGGCCTGTTCTTCTTCGTCAACATGTTCGGCGTCCGGTTCATCGCGAAGGTCAACAACGTGGTGACCGTGGTCAAGGTCGCGGTGCCGCTGCTCACCGTGGTCCTGTTGCTGGCCAGCGGATTCGACACGACGAACTACGACGTGGGCGGCGGATTCGCGCCCTACGGCGTGTCCGCAGCGCTGACCGCCGTCGTCGGCAGCGGCCTCGTCTACTCGTTCACCGGGATCAATGCGGCCGCGGTGTTGTCCGGTGAGGCTTCCGACGCCCGCAAGACCGTGCCACGGGCCACCTTCATCGCGTTGGCCCTCGCTTTCGCCATCTACTTCGGACTCCAGCTGGCCATGCTGTTCACCATGCCGACCGATCAGCTGTCCGGCGGCTGGCACGGGATCAACTTCAAGTCGCCGCTGGCCGAGCTGGCCAGCCTGATCGGCCTGGTGTGGCTGTCCTGGCTGCTGCTCGCCGATGCGGTGTTCTCACCGGCCGGCTCGATGCTGGTCTCGGCGGGCGTCAAGGGCCGCTACACCTACGGCGCGGCACAGAACGGGATCCTGCCGCGGTTCTTCGCCGGTGTGCACGAACGCAGCGGCATCCCGCGACGGGCGCTGCTGCTCAACCTCAGCCTCGGCGCGGTGATCATCCTGCTGTTCGGCGACTGGAAGTCCATCGCCAGCTCGCTGAGCTTCTACTACGGCCTGAGCTACGCCGCGGTGTCGATCGCGGTGTGCGTGTGGCACGCGGCCGAACCGTCGTCGGGCTGGCTGGGCCGGTGGAGCCTGGCGGTGGGCGCGACGTCGTTCGTCCTCTCCGGACTGATCCTCTACTGGTCCGGCTGGGAGAAGGTCCGGGTCGCGATGCCGTTGCTGCTGCTCGGGTTCCTCATCTACCTGTGGCGCGTCCAGCGCGGCGGGGCGCCCGGGTTCAACGGGGTGTGGCTGGTGGTCCTGCTGGTGGCCCTGACCGGCGTTTCCGCCGTGGGCAGCTTCGGCGGCACCGGCACGCTGGCCACCCCGCTGGACAGCGTGCTCGTGGCGATCATCTGCGGCGTCGGGGTCTGGTTCGGTCGGCGATCCGGACTGGCTTGGCGGAACACCCAACAACACGAGGAGGCTTGATGACCTCGCTGGACGCGCAGCCGGTGTGGCGCGTGAACGGCATGGGCAAGCGGTGGTCCACGCATGGACCGGGCGTGCTGGACCTCAGCGTCGCGGAGATGGACGTCTCGGCGTGCCCGCCGGTGTTCGACGCGGTGCGAAGAGCGGTTTCGGCGGAGGCGTTCGGGTATCCGATGCCGGATGCGCGCAGCGGGGTGCCCGAAGCGACATCCCGCTGGCTGTCCGGCTTCGGACTCGCCGTTCCGGTCGACGCGGTGCGGATCGTGCCCGATGCGCTGCGCGGCATCGCCGCGGCGATCCGGAACCTGACCAGGCCGGGCTCGGCGGTGATCGTGCCGACCCCGACGTACCAGCGGTTCATCGAGGTGGTTCCGCTGACGGGGCGCGAAACCATCGAGGTCCCGCTGGTCGGTGGCCGCGTCCTGGACCTCGATGCCATCGAGCGCGCGTTGGCCGCCGGTGCGGGCAGCGTGCTGTTGTGCCACCCGGTCAACCCGGCCGCCGTCGTGTTCGGCGCGGACCAGCTGACGGCCCTGGCCGAACTGGTGGATCGGTGGGGCGGCCGAGTGATCAGCGACGAGGTGCACGCACCGATCCGCTACGGCCACCCGTTCACGCCCTACGCGGCGTTGAACGACACGACCCGGGCGCATGCGGTGACCGTGACGAGTGCGACCAAGGCGTGGAACTTCCCGGGGCTGCGCACCGCGGTGATGGCGCTGACCAATCCCGCGGACGTCGAGGTGTGGGATGGGCTGCGGCATCTGGAAACCAGCGGAGCGAGTCCACTGGGGATGATCGCGACCACCGCGGCCTTCGATCATGGGCAACCGTGGCTGGATGCGGTGCTCGCCGATCTGGACGACCACCGGCACCAGGTGGTCGAAACCCTGGCCGACAACGGGCTCGGCGAGATCGCGCAACTGCCCGACGCGACCTACCTGGCGTGGCTGGACCTGCGCGCGTGGGACGAAAGCAGGCCGGCGGAGCTACTGCGCGAGACAGCGGGCGTGGCGCTCGGCGAGGGCGCGCTGTACGGCGCGGCCGGAGCGGGCTTCGCGCGGCTGAACTTCGCGACGGCGCCGGACGTGCTCGCGGAAGCCCTCGCCCGGATCGTTCGCGTCCTGACGAAGTCCAGATCCACCGGCGGTCCTGGCTAGCGGCCGGGAGCAAGAGCCCGAGATGCCCTCCCGATCTGGGAAGATGGCTCTGTCCGTCCGAGCAGGGAGGGCATCTCGGCGAATGCGGTCTTCTCGCAGTGCCGCGCCGGTGGATGCAGTGGTCGATGAGCCGAACCTCAGAGACCGTTCAGCGCCCTGAGCCAGGTGCTCCGCTGCTCGCGGCATCCACCAACCCGCCGGTCGAGGCGGCGGCGAGGGCTTGGTCGAGGTCGGCGCGCAGGTCTTCGACGTCCTCCAGGCCGATGGACAGCCGCAGGATGTCCGCGCCCGGCCGGGCCTCTTCCGGAACCGGGCGGTGCGTCAGCGCCGCCGGATGCTCGATGAGCGAATCCACTCCGCCCAGCGAGACGGCGTGGGTGAACAGCCGTACGCGATCGGTGACCCGCATCGCGTGCTCGTGACCGCCTGCGAGCCGGATGGAGATCATGGCGCCCGACCCGCTCATCTGGCGTCCGAGGAGGCCTGCGCCGTTGCCGTCCAGCCCCGGGTAGAACACCTGCCGGACTCCGGGCCGGAAGCGCAGCCAATCGGCCAGTTCCGCAGCCGTTTCCTGCTGCCTTCGGACGCGGACCGGCAGCGTGGCGAGACCTCGGTGCAACAGGTACCCGGCCATCGGGTGCAGCAGTGCGCCGGTCACCGCACGGACCCGCCGCAACGCCGCCGACCATCCCGCATCGGCCGCGATCACGCCCCCGACCACATCGCCATGACCGCCGAGGTACTTCGTGGCGCTGTGCAGCACCAGGTCCGCACCGTGCAGGGCGGGCTGCTGGAGCACCGGTGTGGCGAAGGTGTTGTCCACCAACACCGGGCACCCTGCCGCCGCGGTCGCCACGGCACCGATGTCGGTGAGCTCCAGGGTGGGATTGGCGGGTGTCTCGACCACCACCAGGCAGGTGTGCCCGGTCACCGCGTCGGCGACCTGGTGCGGTTCGCAGTAGGTGACCTCGACGTCGAGCAGCCCCGATGCGAGGAGGTGATCGGTTCCCCCGTACAGCGGCCGCACGGCCACGACGTGGCGGCCGCCGAGTTCGGCCTTGGCGGCCAGTACCACTGCCGTCATGGCGGCCATTCCGGAGGAGAACGCCACGGCATCTTCAGTTCTCTCCAGCTGCGCCAACGCCGACTCGAACCGGGCGACCGTCGGGTTCCACAACCGCGCGTACACGGCGCCGCCTTCGGCGAGCGGCCGGCCACCGCCGGCCATGGACTCGTAGGAGGCGCCACCGGCCTCGGAGTCGGGCAGCGGGTTGGTCGATGAGAGGTCGATCGGCGGGGCGTGCACGCCGAGTCGGATCAGGTCTTCCCGGCCTGCGTGGACGGCGATCGAGTCGAAGGAGCGAGCACTCTGGGTCATGCGCCGTAGGATGCAAGAAAACATCGGCGTGAAGCGGAATGGACGAAGGAACCTCGGTCTACGGCGAGATCACCGAAGATCCTGACGGAAGGTGGCGTGGTGAGGGTGGCCAGATCGAAGAATTCGCCGGAGCAGGCCGGGCTGGACGCCACCGATCTGGAGATCCTGGCGGAGCTCGCGGCCGACGGCCGCATCACCAACGCCGCGCTCGCTGCGCGGGTCGGCATCGCGGAATCGACCTGCATCCACCGAGTGCGCGCGCTGCGGGAGGCCGGCGTCATCGCGGGGTTCCACGCACAGCTCGACCTCGCCGCGCTCGGCCTGCCGATCCAAGCGCTCATCAAGGTGCGGCTGGGCAGCCACAATCGCGACGAGGTGCTCAGATTCCACGCCAAGCTCGCGAAGATCCCCGGCATGCTGACCGCGTTCCACGTCGCCGGTGAGGACGACTACCTCCTGCACGTCGCCGTCGCGTCCCCGGAAGTGCTGCGCGACCTGGTCTTGGAACACATCAACGTCCACCGGGCCGTCCGGCAGACCGAGACCCAACTGGTTTTCAACGTTCTTCCCGGCACCGGCCCACTGGCCGCCCGGCCTTGAGCACAGCGTTCCCGGGCCGGATGGCACCGCGTGGCGCCTGCGAGCCCGCGGAACTGCGCGCCGTAGCAGCCTCACCGGACCAGGAACCCAGCAACCCGAGGCAGGCGCACCCTGGCCAAACGTGAGAACCATTCATATAATCCTTGGTCCGGTGGTGATTCGACAGGAGGCAGCATGTTGCGGTTGCCCAGGTTGTTGCTCGTCCTCGCGCTCGCATCGACCATGGTGGGCGCCGCGGCCCCGGCACAGGCCGCGCCCGCCGATCCCCCGCTGCGCATCGACGGTCGCTGGTTCGTCGACGAGCAAGACCGCGTGGTGCTGCTGCACGGCGTGAACAACGTCGACAAGGACGCTCCGTACATCGAGCCCGGCGACGGCTTCACGTTGACCGCGGACGACGCGCGGTTGCTGGCCCGGCACGGGTTCAACACCGTTCGGCTCGGGGTGTCCTTCGACGGACTCATGCCTTCCCGGGGCGACGTCGACGAGGCCTACCTCGACCGCCTCGCCGGGGTCATCGACGTGCTGGGGGCGTCCGGGATCCACGTGCTGCTGGACAACCACCAGGACGGACTGAGCAAGAGCTGGGACGGCAACGGTTTTCCGGAGTGGGCCATCGAGGCACGACCGCAGTCGTGGGAGTCGAACCCGGGATTCCCCCTCTACTACCTGATGCCGAGCATGAACGCGGGCTGGGACGAGGTCTGGCACAACTCCAACGGCGTGGTCGACCACCTCGGTGACGCGCTGGCCGCGCTGGCCGCCCGGGTCGCCGACAAGCCGAACGTGCTCGGCATCGAGCTGCTGAACGAACCGTGGCCCGGAACGGCCTTCCCGACCTGCTTCCCGTTCGGCTGCCCGTTGTTCGACCGCCGGTACCAAGCCGTGCACGAGGATCTGACCGAGCGGATCCGCGAGGTCTCCCCCACCCTGCCGGTGTTCTGGGAACCCAACGTCACCTGGAACCAGACCATGCCGACCCACCTCGCCGAACCGCCGCTGACTCCACCGATCGGCGACCCGAACGTCGCGTTCTCCTTCCACGACTACTGCATTATCAGCCAGTCGGCGATCTACCTGGGAATGCCCAAGGAACTGATCGGCATGTGCCCGCTGCAGCACGACATCACCTGGGGCAACGCCGACAAGTTCACCGAACGCACCGGAACACCGGCGCTGCTCACGGAGTTCGGCGACAACGACCCCTCGGTGCTCGGCAACTCGCTGTCGCGCGCCGACGAGCGCTTCATCGGATGGCAGTACTGGCACTACGCGAGCGTCAGCGGCCCGGAACCCGAAGAGGACCCGTTCCTCGGCGAGGCCGGACGCCAACTCGTGCGCACCTATCCGCAGGCCACCGCGGGCACACCGGTCTCGATGAACTTCGACCCGGACAACGGCGCTTTCCGCTACACCTACCGCCCCAACAGCACGGCGCAGACCGAAATCTACGTGTCCGACCTGCACTACCCGGACGGCTACACCGTCTCGGCGGCCGGTGGCGAGGTCACCTCCCCACCCGGAGCACCGATCGTGACCGTGCGGGCGACCGGCGGCGAACCGGTCACGGTGAACATCCAGTAGCGATCCGGTGCCGGCCTGCTCCGCAGTGCGAGAACGCATGGCCGCCGCCGCGCTCGCACATAGAGTGCGGCCGCGAGGGAGTCCAAGTCCGTCTTCACACACCGACGTTGGACTCCCTCCTTCTATGCGCGCAGGCATCTCCTAAGATCGGTCGGCTTATGCGGTGGCATGCCTGAGCGGCAGCGTCTTCCTCCAGCAGCGGGGACCGCGCAGTCGATACATCGGGGGAGACAGGCCGTGGACGCGGTACGCAGTGTTGTCACACGGGATCACCTGGAAGGCGTCGCGCGTGCGGCTCTGGGCACCGAACACCGCCTCGTCGGCGTCTCGCGGCTCCGAGGTGGAAGCAAGAAGGGCGTATATCGCCTCACCATCGACGATGGCTCCACCGCGATCGTCTACATCTGGGACGACTCCGAGAACTACTGGCCCACCACACAGACCGACGACGCCGACAACCACACGGACCCCCTCTCGCCTGCCTCCGGCATCGAGCTCTTCGAAGCCGCCCACCGGCATCTGAACACCCTTGGAATCCGCACGCCCCGGATCCATCTGGCCGACCGTGGCGGGAGCCACTGCCCGGCAGACGTCGCGGTGGTCGAGGACGTGCCCGGCGACAACTTGGAAGCACTGCTCCACCAGAACCCGCGCAGCGTGGAAGCGACCATGGCGCGACTCGCCGAGGCGCTCGGTGCGATGCAGAGGCAACAGGGGCCACGCTTCGGGAAAGTCGCCCTGATCGACAGGGGTGGCGGCTCCGAGGGCAGCTCATGTGAGCAGCTCGTCCTGAGCCGCGCCCTCGATGATCTCACCGAAGCCGCCTCTCGCGACACGCGGATCACACGTTCCCACGACCAGCTGGAGACTGTAGTTCGCAAACTGGCTGCGGCTGTGCGCCCACGATCGCAGTACGGGCTCATCCACGGTGAGCTCGGGCCGGACCACGTGCTGGTGGACCGGCATGGGCAGCCGGTCCTCATCGACATCGAGGGATTGATGTTCTTCGATGTCGAGTGGGAGCACGCGTTCTTGCGACTGCGCTTCGGCGAGCACTACCGGTGGCTGGACCGCCGTGGCCTCGACGAGCAGCGTCTGACGTTCTACACGCTGGCGATGCACCTGTCTCTCGTCGCCGGACCACTGCGGCTCCTCGACGGCGACTTCCCCGACCGCGACTCCATGAGGGGAATCGCCGAGCACAACCTCCGAGAGGCGCTCGCCTTCCTGCTCATGGACGACCGCTGAACCCCTTGGAATAGATCATCTAGCGCCCGTGCACGGCTTTCGGCTCGCACATCGACAGCTTCACCAACGCCGAGGGCCCGTGGTTCTGGACGAGTTCCACCACCGCCTGGTCACGTGTCCTTCAGGATCAGCAGCTCGCCTTTGCCGATCGGGGCCAGGGAGCTGAGGCAACCGTCCGAGGCTGCGACCAGCCGGTTGAAGTCTTCCATCTGGTGCGCGTGGGAGATCGCGTTGTCGACGACGAGCAGGCAGCCGTCCGCGAGGATCCGCTGCAACGAAGGCCACCAGTCGGCGTACTGGCCACGATCGCTGTCCAAGAAGATGAAGTCGTACTCGCCGGCGGTGCGTGATGCGATGAATCGGCCGGCGTCGTCCGCGATCTGCTGAATGCGGGGGCGGAGCCCGGCGCGCTGGAAGTTCTGCTCGGCCATCGCGATCTTGTGCGGCGCTCGCTCAATCGTCGTGACCGAGCCGTCCTCACCCACCGCGTCGGCGAGCCACAGCGTCGAGTAGCCGTTCGACGTCCCGATCTCCAGCACGTTCTCGCACTTGCCGACCTTGACGAGCAACGCGAGGAACTTGCCGGTGTCGTGGGTGATGTTCAGCATCTTCCGGCTTCGGTCACCGGTCGCCGCATCGTTGGTCTCGCCGAATTCTTCCAACTCCCGCAGCAGCCCGGTCAGCTTCTCTTCCACGTTGCTTCCTCGTCTCGTTTCACTGAGCTTTTCCAACCTCTGTGCGGAATGCCCGTGTCTCTGGGTCGTGAGTGGTCATGGCTGCTATGACGACCATAGGCACTCACGACCCCTGTGCATTCGGGACCTGACCTGACACCGCAGATCAGGATGAAAAAGGCTCACTACGACATGAACCCGTCGTACTCGCCAGGACATTTCGCCACAGCACTCCCAACATCCGGAGTGCATTGTGATTCACATTACACGGCCGGCACATGCCCGCGGTGCTTTCACGGCAATTCATCGACATCGCCGACGACCACCCGGCGAAATGCCGTTGGGCGCAAGGGAACCGCTGTGACCGGTGCGGCGAACGTGGTGGCATCTCCCGGAGGTGGAAGAATGCCGGTCATGGCAGTTGCAGGTGACGAGCCCGAATCGGCCCGAGTCGTCCGACACATCCGCGACGAGATCCTCGACGGCATCCGGAAGCCGGGGAGCAAGCTCGTCGAGCGCGACCTGGCCAACGAGCTGGGCGTGAGCCGGGTGCCGGTGCGCGACGCGTTGAAGACGCTCGTGGCCGAGGGCCTCGTGACGCCCCGGCCTCGGACCTGGGCGGTCGTGCGGGAGTTCACGCCCACCGACATCGCCGACATCAACGAGGTTCGTTCCGCGTTGGAGGTGCTCACGTTCAAGCTCGCCGCGCAGCGCCACACCCGCGAGGGCCTGGCCCGGCTCCGCGCCGCGCTGGATGCCGAGTTCGAGGCGGCACGCGTCGACAACGCCATCGCCGCGCGCCGGTCGGCGGCGGACTTCCACGAGATCGTCACCGAGCTGGCGGGAAACCACCTGCTGAACGAGCTCGGGCAGACGATGCGCAGCCGGATCCGGTGGTTGCTGGTCCAGCACGACGATCTGATGCGCGTGGCCGAGGAGCACCGGACGCTGTACGACGCGATCGCTCAGCGGAACGTGGCGCTGGTCGGCGAACTCGTGCTCGACCACATGGAGACCGGGCGGTACCTGCACGGCACCCACGACGCGGCGGCCCGGCCGGAATAGAACTGACCCGACCGGGGGCCCGGACTCCTCCTTCGCGGACGGGCCCCCGCTTCGTCGTTCCTAGGCGTAGACGATGCCTTCGGCCACGTCGCCGCGGATCTCGGTGCCGACCTTGCGGGCCAGCAGATCGTCGAGCCGGTCGAGCGGGCCGATCAGCGCGCGCCCACCGGCCCGCGCCACGCGGATCGCGGCGTCGACCTTCGGCTTCATCGAGCCCTCGGCGAACGCGAGGGCCGAGATCGCGTCGGCCGAGGCGGTGAGGATGTTGCGCTGCTCGGGCGTTCCCCAGTTCTCGCTGACGAAGTCGCCGTCGGTGAGCATGATCAGCGTGTCGGCTTCGAGCTCGGCGGCCAGCGCGGCGCTCGCGAGATCCTTGTCGACCACCGCCTGCATGCCCGTCTGGCGCCCCTTCTGGTCGGCCTTGACTGGCACCCCGCCGCCACCGACGCACACCACGAGCCGATCGTTCTCCAGGAGCAGCCGGACCATCGGCGCCTGCACGACGCGAACCGGGTCGGGCGACGGGACGACTCGCCGGAAGGCCGCGCCGTCGCGGGCGATCGTCCAGCGGTACTCGGCCGCGGCTTCCGCCGCGTCCTGCGCGGAGTAGGTCGGGCCGATCAGCTTCGTCGGCCGGTCGAAGGCCGGGTCGTCCTCGTCCACGACCGTCGTCGTGAGCACGGCCGCGACCTCGCGTTCGCCGGCGAGGGCGTTGGTGAGCTCCTGCTGGATGACGTACCCGATCATGCCCTGGGTTTCGGCGCCGAGGATGTCCAGCGGATAGGCGGCGACGTCCTGGTAGGCGAGGTTCTGCAGCGCCAGGAGCCCGACCTGCGGGCCGTTCCCGTGGGTGATGACGACCTCGTTCTCGCGCGCCAACCCGGCCAGCGCCTGGCAGGTCGACTTCACATTCGCCCGCAGCCGGTCGGCCGTCATCGGCTCCCCGCGCCGGGCCAGGGCGTTGCCGCCCAACGCCACAACAACTCGCATGCCTACGTCTCCTCCAGTGCTTTGAGCTGCGACTCACGCGAACCTGCTGCCGCGGATATTGATAATGGTATACCATTTGCGGAAGGCTGTGCGGCCCGGCGACTCCGAAAAGCAAGCAGGGGTGATCCCGATACTCATGCTCCGTACCACTGCGGGCGCGCTCTCGATCGACGCGGAGGCCTCCGACCACCTCGCCGCGAACCCCGGGCCCGGTCGCGTGCATTCGGTCTTCAATCGCGTGGTAAACGTGCTATCCGACAGCAACAAACTCGTTGCGCTGTGCGCCGGTAAACTGGACGACGCGCCATGGAGCGTGCGCGTCGATATTCCACATTGGACGAAATGGCGGCTCACCGCGGGCGATGACGTCCGGCTCTCCTCGGCGGCGATCGTGTTCGCGGGCCGTGCGCCTGGGGTCGTCCGGCTCACCGAAGCGGCCAAATGGTATACAAATTATGTTCCGGTCGATATCGGGCATGACGAACTGGGACGCCGCGCGAAGGCACTCGCCGCGCTGCTCTACGTCCACGGCGTCCGGGGCGAGGCGCTCACGGCTTTCGACGCCGAGATCCGGAACTGCCTGGCGCAGGCGTGCACCGCGCTGGTCGCCGCCATTCGTCGCGGGGATGCCGCGGGCGTGGCCGGCGCCGCGACGAGCCTGCTCGGCCTCGGACCCGGGTTGACCCCGGCCGGCGACGACTTCCTCACCGGCATGGCCCTGCTGGCGGCGCAGCCGCGCAGCCGCCTGTCCTGGATCGCTCCCGTCATCGGACGGGTCCTCGACGACGGCCCGGAGCGGACCACCCTGCTGAGCCGCACCACGCTGCGCGAGGCACTTCGCGGGCGCGCGCGGCAATGCCTGCTCGACCTCCTGCCCGTCCTGCTCGCCCCCGACCCCGACGGGCGCCTGGAGGAGCGACTTCGGATCCATGCCGGACCGGTGCTGGGCATCGGCCACACATCCGGAACCGACATCTTGTCCGGCCTGCTGACCGGACTCCGCCTGGAAGAAGAACTGAGAGGTTTCATGTGACTGTCACAGCAGTGATCAAGGAGAACACCTACTTCGACTCGGTGTCGCTGATGTCGATCTCGACGAAGGCGAACAAGATCGACGGGGTGGAGCAGGCCTTCGTGGCGATGGCGACCGAGATGAACAAGGGGGTGCTGAAGAACCTCGACCTGCTCACCCCGGAGCTGGCGGCCGCGGGCAACGGCGACCTCATGATCGTCGCCGTGACCGCCGACGGGGTGGCCACCGACGACGTGATCGCCCAGATCGAGGACCTGCTCACCCGCAAGGCGCCGGCCGGCGGCGAGGCGGCGATCACCTATCGCACGATCGCCTCGGCGGCGGCCGGGGAGCCGGGCTCGAACCTCGCGATCCTCGCGGTGAACGGCGCGTACGCGGCGCGTGAGGCGCGCAAGGCGCTGGAGAACGACCTGCACGTGATGATGTTCAGCGACAACGTCACCGTCGAGGACGAGATCGAGCTGAAGACCCTGGCCCACCGGAAGGGCCTGCTGATGATGGGCCCCGACTGCGGCACGGCCATCATCAACAACGTCGGGCTCTGCTTCGCCAACGCGGTCCGCCCCGGCACGATCGGCATCGTCGCCGCCTCCGGCACGGGTTCGCAGGAGGTGAGCGTGCGCATCCACGCGCTCGGCGGCGGGATCTCGCAGCTCATCGGCACCGGCGGGCGCGACCTGTCCGCCGAGGTCGGCGGCATCATGATGATCGACGGCATCCGCGCCCTCGCCCAGGACCCGCGGACCGAGGCCATCGTGCTGGTGTCCAAGCCCCCGGCGCCCGAGGTGGAGAAGAAGGTCCTCGCGGAGATCGCGACGGCCGGCAAGCCCGTCGTCGTGTACTTCATCGGCGGTTCCGAGCAGGCCGTGACCGCCGCCGGGGGCCACTTCGCGTCGAGCAGCCAGGACGCGGCGCTGCAGGCGGTCCGCCTCTCGGCCGTCCCGGACGCGGTGGTGCCGGAGCTCGACACCGCCCGCGTGGCCGAGGTCCGCGGCGAGCTCGGCGCGGATCAGCGCTTCGTGCGCGGCCTGTTCTGCGGCGGCACGCTGTGCGACGAGTCGATGTACGCGCTGCTCGACGACGGCGAAGAGGTCTTCAGCAACATCCAGAAGAACGCGGACTTCGTCCTGCGCGCCGCGGACGCCAGCACCGGCCACACGTTCCTGGACTTCGGCGACGACGAGTTCACCAACGGCCGCCCGCACCCGATGATCGACCCGTCGCTGCGGTTGGAGCGCCTGGTCCGGGAGGCCGCGGACCCGACCGTCGCCGTGATCGTCATGGACTTCGTGCTCGGCTTCGGCGCGCACGAGGATCCGATCGGCGTCACCCTGCCGGCCATCGCCGAGGCCAAGCGGATCGCCGCCGACGCCGGCCGCCACCTGGAGATCGTCGGGTACGTGCTCGGCACCGACATCGACACGCCGTCGCTGGCCGCGCAGGTGGCCGCCCTCGAAGCCGCCGGGGTCACCGTCACCCGCAGCAGCACCGAAACCGGGCAGTTCGCCCGCGCCATCATCCGGAAGGACGCCAACGCATGAGCACGCCCACCACGCAGCTGTTCGGCAGCGAGCTGAACGTCATCAACGTCGGCCTGGCGATGTTCGCCGACGACATCGCGGCGCAGGGCGGCGCCGTCACGACGCTCGACTGGACTCCGCCCGGCAACGGGAAGCCCGAGGTGATCGCCGCCCTCGACCTGCTGGAGCGCCCCGAGATCGCCGCGAAGATCGAGCAGGCGAACGCCGAGGCGGCCGACCGGGTCATGAACGCCAAGCCGATGCTCGTCGGCTTCGGCCGGGCCATCGACGTCGTTCCCGGGATGACGCCGACCACCATCATCCACGCCGGCCCGCCGATCGAGTTCGAGCGGATGTCCGGCCCGATGAAGGGCGCCGTGATGGGCGCGCTCGTGTTCGAGGGACTCGCCGCGGACCTGGCGGAGGCGGAGCAGGTCGCCGCATCCGGGCGGATCGACTTCTCGCCGTGCCACGAGCACGACTGCGTCGGCTCGATGGCGGGCGTCACCTCCGCGTCGATGTACATGCACATCGTGCACAACGAGACGCACGGCAACTACTCCTACACCAACCTGTCGGAGCAGATGGCCAAGATCCTCCGGATGGGCGCCAACGACGAGAGCGTCGTCGAGCGCCTGATCTGGATGCGCGACGTGCTCGGCCCGATGCTCGAGGAAGCGATGGAGATCGGCGGGCCGGTCGACCTGCGCCTGCTGCTGGCGCAGGCGCTGCACATGGGCGACGAGGCGCACAACCGCAACAACGCCGGAACCCTGCTGCTGTTCCAGGCGCTGGCGCCGTCGCTGCTGCGCACGAGCTTCACCACGGAGCAGAAGAAGGAGGTCTTCGACTTCATCGCGAGCTCCGACTACTTCTCCGGCCCGACCTGGCTGGCGATGGCGAAGGCCGCGATGGACGCCGCGCACGGCATCGAAGGCTCCACAGTGGTCACCACGATGGCGCGCAACGGGGTCGAGTTCGGGCTGCGGGTGAGCGGCCTGCCCGGCAACCACTGGCTCACCGGCCCGGCCCAGAAGGTCGTCGGCCCGATGTTCGCCGGGTACAAGCCCGAGGACGCCGGTCTCGACATCGGCGACTCCGCCATCAGCGAGACCTGCGGCTTCGGCGGCTTCGCGATGGCGGCCGCCCCGGCGATCGTCGCCCTGGTCGGCGGCACCGTCGAGGAGGCCGTCGCCTACACCCGGGACATGGGCCAGATCACCACGGCCGAGAACCCGAACCTGACGATCCCGTCGCTCGGCTTCCAGGGGCTGCCCACCGCGATCGACGTCCGCAAGGTGCTCGACACCGGGATCCTGCCGGTCATCAACACCGCCATCGCGCACAAGGAAGCCGGCATCGGCATGATCGGCGCCGGCATCACCAACCCGCCGGCCGAGGTCTTCGAGAAGGCGATCATCGCGCTCGCCGAGAAGTTCGCCCAGCAGTTCCCCCGCACAGAAAACTGATACCGCGGACATGACACAACCATCAGGAACAGCGCAAGATGCCCACGCCGGGATCGAACTCGAGTCGGAGTTCGAGCACAGCCCGGTTCCACCGTCCCACCGGAAGTCGCTCCTGACGGTTTCGGCCGTCTGGTTCGGATTCCCCATGATCCTGACCAACGCCGTGCCCGGTGGCCTCGTGGTCGCCCTGCTCGGCTTCTGGCAAGGACTGGCCGCGATCCTGGTGGCCAACGTCATCATGTTCGCCTACGTCAGCCTGCTCAGCTACCGGGCCGGGCAAACCGGCAAGAGCTTCTCGCTCCAGGCGACCGAGACGTTCGGAACCGCCGGGTACGCGATCGCCTCCGGCTTCCTGTCCACAGTGGTCGTCGGATGGTTCGCCTTCAACACGGGCGCGACCGGGGCGAGCCTCAACGAGGCGTTCGGCTGGACGAGACCTTCGTGGCGGGCGCGGCCGGCGTCGTCTTCATCGCCGTGACCTACCTCGGCATCAAGGCGCTCTCCTGGCTCGGGGCGATCGCGGCGCCGCTGTTCATCATCGCGGCCGGGACCGCCATGGCCGTCGCGGCGAACAACGGCGACTTCGGGCGGATCACCGAATTCCACGGGGCCGGCGGCGGCGCCATGACGTTCGGGGTGGCGGTCACCACGATCATGGCGACCTTCGCCGACTCCGGCACCATGACGGCCGACTTCACCCGGTGGTCGAAGAACGGCCGCCAAGCCGTGTGGGCCACGGCCACGGCGTTCCCCGTGGCGAGCCTCGTCGCACAGCTCAGCGGCGGCGTCCTCGTCGCCGCCGGCGCGATCGCCTCGGCCGAAACGGCGGGTGGTGACTTCACGCCGATCCTCACCGGCGTGGGAAGCCCGATCCTGAACGTGCTCGTCGTCGTGTTCGTGGTGATCAACCTGGGTTCGGTCTGCACCCACTGCCTCTACAACGGGGCGCTGGGCTGGTCGCACCTGGTCCGCTCCAAGATGCGGCTGCTCACCCTGGTCCTCGGCGTGATCGGCGTGATCGTGGCGCTGCTCGGCGCCTGGGACTACTTCGTGAACTGGCTGTCGATCCTCGGCGTCCTGGTGCCGCCGCTGGGAGCGGTGCTCATCGCGGACCAGATCATCCTCCGCGGCCGCCTGGCCGGCCGGGCCGAGACCAGGTTCCGCCAGACGGCGTTCATCGCGTGGGCGGCAGGTGCGGCGGTAGCCCTGCTCGTGCACGTGGTCGCGCCGTCGTTCTCGGACGCGGTGGTCGGCCTGCTGGTGGGCCTCGTGGTCTACCTGGCGGTAGAACTACCGCGGAAGCAAGTTCCGCAGGCGTGAGGAGAGGGCCCCGACGGGGCCCTCTCTGCATTCCGGACGCGGAAAGCGACGCTCGATCGGCGCGGACAGCCAGGTCAGGGCGCGGTTGGTGTGGTGGGCCGGTCGGCCTCGGTGCTCGGGTCGTAGAGGTGGCAGGCGACCCGGTGCCCGCTGGAGAGGTCGATCATCTCCGGCTCGGTGGAGTGGCAGTGGTCGGTCGCGTACGGGCAGCGTGAACTGAACCGGCATCCGCTCGGCAGGTCGATCGGGCTGGGGATCTCGCCGCTGAGGGCGATTCTCTTCCGCTTGTTCTGGCCGCCCGGGTCCGGGACGGGGACGGCCGACATCATGGCCTTGGTGTAGGGGTGGGCGGGGTCCTCGGCGAGGCGTTCCGCAGGGCCTGCCTCGACCACTTTCCCCAGGTACAGCACGGCGATTCGGTGTGCGAGGTGTCTGATGGTGGCGAAGTCGTGGGAGATGAGCAAGCAGGCGACGCCGGTGGACTCCTGGAGTTCGAGCAGGAGGTTGAGGATTTCCGAGCGGGTGGAGAGGTCCAGTGCGGACGTCGGTTCGTCGGCGACCAGCAGGCGCGGCGCGAGCACCAGCCCGCGGGCGATCGCGACCCGCTGCCGCTGTCCGCCGGAGAGCTCGGCCGGGTAGCGCCACGCGTACGAGGCACCGAGTCCGACGCGATCGAGCATCCGCTCCGCCAGTTCCTCGCGCTGCGAGCGGTTTCCCAGCTTGTGCACGACGAGCGGTTCCGCCACGGCGTGGCCGACCGTCTTCGTCGGGTCCAGGGAGGAGAAGGGGTCCTGCAGGACCACCTGGACCCGGGTGCGGAGCCAGCGGAGGTCGGCCGGGGTGTCGCCCACCTCGCGACCGAGCAGCGCAACTCTGCCGGCGTCGGGTCTCACCAGTCTGGCCACGAGTCGACCGGCGGTCGACTTCCCCGAGCCGGACTCACCGATCAGTCCGAGGGTTTCCCCTGCCGCGACCCGCAAGTCAACCTCGTCCACGGCGCTCACCGCACGGGTCACGCGGCCGAACAGCGTGCGCCGCACCGGAAACCTCTTGACCAGGCCGCGAGCCTCGAGCACCGGCGTGTCGTCATTCACCGCGGGCCTCCTCGGAGGTTTTCGAAGCCGGGCTCTCCACCCGGACGCAGCTGGTTCGGTGTTGTGGCCTGATCTGCCGCACCTGGGGATCGGGAGCGTCGCAGGTGCCCGCGAGCGCGTGCTCGCACCGCGAGAAGAACCGGCACCCGATCGGCAGGTGACCGGCCGCGGGGACGCGCCCGGGAATCGACGCCAAGCGGGTATGTGCCGCGCCGTTCTGCGGGATCGCGCGCAGCAGCGCGGATGTGTAGGGGTGGAGGGGTTCCGCGAAGACGGACGACGTCCCCGCCGACTCGGCGACCTGCCCGGCGTACATCACGACGGTCTGGTCCGCGTTGCCCGCCACCACGCCCAGGTCGTGGGTCACCAGCAGCATCGCCATCGACGAGCTGCTGCGGAGCTCGCCGAGCAGCTCGAGTATTTCCGCCTGGATGGTCACGTCGAGCGCGGTGGTCGGCTCGTCGGCGATGAGCAGGGCGGGTTCGCAGGAGATCGCCATCGCGATCATCACCCGCTGCTGCATGCCACCGCTGAGTTCGTGCGGATAGGCGTCGAGCCGGGTGCGGGCGTTCGGGATGCCCACTTCCTGGAGGAGTTCCAGCGCTTTCGCTCGTGCTCGTCTCGAGTTCTCCCGCGCGTGCAACATCCTGGACTCGGCGATCTGGTCGCCGATGCACATCGTCGGGTTGAGGCTGGCCATCGGATCCTGGAAGACCGTGCCGATCTCCGCGCCGCGAACCTGCCGCAGCTCGCGTTCGGACAGCGCGAGCAGGTCGCGGCCCTTGAGCAGGATCTGGCCCCGCACGATCCTGGCGGCCGGCGGGAGGAGCCCGAGGATCGCCATCGCGGTCATCGTCTTCCCGCAGCCGGATTCACCGATCAGCGCGACCGTTCGACCCGCGTGGACGTCGAACGACACCCGGTCCACCAGCGCGGGCTGCGCGTCATCGCCCCCGATGTCCACGACGAGGTCTCGGACCTGCAGGACGGGTTCGGATTCGGCGGCGCTCATCGCGTCCTCCGTCCCGCGACGGCATCCCGGATGCCGTCGCCGACGATGTTGAACGACAGGATGGTGAGGGTCAGCAGCACGCCCGGAGCGACGACCGCGTACGGAGCGCGGAACTGGTGCTCGTAGGCCGTGCGGAGCATCGCGCCCCAACTCGCGTCCGGCGGCTGCACCGCCAGGCCGAGGAAGCTCAGACTGGCTTCGGCCAGCAGCGCGAAACCCATCATCAACGTGACCTGCACGAGCAGCGGCGTCGAAACGTTCGGCAGCACATGGGAGAACAGCGTCCGCGAAGTGGAACACCCGATGCTGCGGGCGGATTCGACGAAGAGCTCTTCGCGCACCGAAAGCACCGAACCGCGCACGACGCGGAACAGCCGCGGCGCGTAGACGATCCCGATGCCGACCATCGCGTTGACCAGGTTCGGACCGATCACCGCGACGATCGTGACCGCGAGGACGATCGGAGGCAGGCTCAGCAACGTGTCCGCAACGCGCGACAGCGCCCAGTCGATCCACCCGCCGCTGTAGCCGGCGAGGAGCCCGGTCGGCAAGCCGATCAGCACCGCGACGCCCACCGCGATCAGCGGCGCGATCACCGTCAACCGGGTGGCGACGATGATGCGGCTGTACACGTCGCGTCCGAGATCGTCGGTGCCCAGCCAGTGGGCGGCGCTGATCGATCCGAAGGACTCGCGCAGCGACTGCTGGTTCGGGTCGTGCGTCATCAGCAGCGGGCCGAATACCGCGACCGCGCAGAGCAGCAGCAGGAACGCCATGGCGAGCAGCACCGACGGCCGGCGGACGAGGCGGCGCCACGTCCGCCCTCTCTGCCGAGGAGAGGCCGACGGGCCGGTGCGCGTGCGTGCGTCGAGCGTGTTGATCATGGCTATGCCTGCACCTTCGGGTCGATCCAGCGGTAGGTGAGGTCGACCGCGAAGTTGATCGCGACCACGACGAGGGTGATCAGCAGGATGTAGCCCTGGATCACCGGCAGATCTCGGCTCAGCACCGCCGAGACCGCGAGCGTGCCGAGGCCGGGGATGCCGAACACCGACTCGATGACGATCACGCCCCCCAGCAGCCGGCCGATCTGCAGCCCCAGCACGGTGACGACCGGGATCGCGGCGTTCCGGGCGACGTGGCGGCGCAGCAGCCGGCCGGTGGGCACGCCCTTCGCCCGGGCGGTCTTGATGTAGGGCCGGTCGAACACGTCGCTGACGCCCGACCGGGTCTGCCGGGCGATCTCGGCGGCGGTGGCGAGACCGAGCGCCGTCGCGGGCAGCAGCGCGTGCACGAGCCACGGTCCGGCACCGTCCGCGAGGCCGACGTACCCGGTAGCCGGGAGCAGGCGGAAGGTGAAGGCGAAGACGCTGACCAGGATCAGCCCCACCCAGAAGCTCGGCATCGCGATCCCGAGCGTGGACACGAGGCTCGCCACCCGGTCCGTGATCGAGCCGCGGCGAATACCGGCGACGGCCCCCAGCCCGATGCCCACGACGACGGCGAGCAGGCTCGCCAGCGCGGTGACGGTCAGCGTCGGCGGGGCGGCCACCAGCAGCAGGTCCAGGACCGGGCGATCGGTGATCAGCGAGGTGCCGAGGTCGCCGCTGAGCACGTCGCCGACCCAGTTCGAGTACTGCAGGTAGATCGGCTGGTCGGTGCCGAGCCGCTCGCGGATCGCAGCGAGTTGCTCTTCCGTCGCGGCCTCTCCGGCGATGACGGACGCCGCATCGCCGGGCACGAGGTTGACCAGCAATGCGGCGAGCACCGAAACCAGCAGCACCACGAGGACGGCGCCACCGACACGCCTGCCCAGTTCTCCGGCAGTCACAACGCCGTCCTGCTGATGGCGCCGGGCCGCGAGGAGCGTTCATCGGCCAGGAGTTGGGCGAGTGGTGGTGCCGTCATGGGCCCTCCCGATGTCGTCGCCGCGTTGCGGAGCACGACAGACAGTAATTCGACGCCGATATCGAATCAACATTGACTTCGATACCGATGTCGAAATACCGTCTTCCCCTGACCGCTCCCGCCCTACCAGCGGTTCTCCGCGAAACCGCCGGCCCTGAAACGGGATCGGCGCATCAGGCACCCGATCCGTGCGTTTCGCGGTTCACCAAGCCCCCAGGACGACCGGGTCGAGGAGATGCGGATGAGCTTCAGCAGACGGCGGATCGGCCGGCTCGCAGCGGCGATCGCGGTGGCAGCACTGGTTTCCACCGCGTGCGGCAGCGGGACGGGATCGCCCGGTCCGGCCGGCGACGTCTTCCGCTGGGGCTATTCGACCCCGCCGACCTCGCTGGACCCGCACCGGACGGCCAGCGCGTTCGACCTCGCCTTCCTCGTCCCGATCTACGACACCCTCACCCTGCGCACCGCGAGCGGCGAACTCGAACCCAATGTCGCGACGGCGTGGGAGTTCTCGCCCGATCGCCGGAACCTGACGCTGACCCTCGCCGGAGGACGCACCTTCCAGGACGGCAGTCCGATCGATGCCGCGGCAGTCAAGGCCAACGTCGACCGGGCGGCCGCACCGGCCAGCAGCGTGCGCAACCACCTCAAGGGGCTGACCGGTGTGCACGTCATCGACGCCCGGCACGTGGCGCTCAGCTTCAACCGGCCCGCGGGCGACATCCCGGCGGTCCTCAGCAACAACGCCGGAATGCTGGTCAATCCGGCGAAGTTCGGCGATCCCGGGCTGTCGACGGGTCTGCCGACGGCCGGTTCCGGTGTCTTCCAGGTCACTGCCAGCACCGCGACGACCGTCTCCTACGAGCGCTGGGACGGACATCCGCAAGCCGCGAGCGTCGCGATCGCCGGTATCGAGATGCAGGTGCAGAACGCCGACAACACGCGGTTGGCGGCGGTGCGGTCCGGCCAGCTCGACGCGACGTTCATCCGGCCCTCCCAGGTCGCCGAAGCCCAAGCCGCGCAGTTGAAAACGGTCGAAGGCACCCGCACCCAGTTCTACGGGCTGCGGCTGAACCCCGGGAAGGAGAACCTCGGATCCCCAGCCGTGCGGCGGGCGATGATGCACGCCATCGATCGCCGCACGATCAACGAGCACGTGTACGACGGCCTGTGCGAGCCGACGCCCCAACCGTGGCCGAGCCGCTTCTTCGCCTACGACCACGGTCTGGACGAGGAAGCCGTCGGCGGCTACGACCCGGCGCTGGCCCGCCGCCTGCTCGCCGAAGCGGGACTCCCGGGCGGTTTCCACGTCACGCTGACCGTGACCAACATCAGCGCCTACACCCGCCTCGCCGAGGTGATCCAGGGCCAGCTCGCCGAGATCGGTGTCGAGGTGGAGCTGAAGATCATGGACTCCGTGCAGGCCTCCACCGCGGTCCGCAAGGGTTCCTTCGAGATGTACGTCGGCCCGAACGAATCCGCCCGCCCCGGCCCGACATCGTTCCTGTCCGAGTACTTCCTGCCAGGCGGAACCTCGAATCCCGGGGATTTCGACCTTCCCGGCATCGATGCGCAGGTCGACCAGGTCCGCCGGACCGCCAGCGAGGAACAGCAGGCCCCGGCGATCCGGGCGGCGGTGTCCGAAGTGCTCGCGGCCGGCCCGCCGGTGGTCCCCGTGTGCGTGCCGGCCACGGTCCTCGCCCACCGGGACGGGGTGCGCGGCTTGGAAGTCCCGCTTTACGGCAACTACGACTTCCGCCGGGTTTCGAAGGCGAACCACTGACGTTCCTCGGGCTGTGCCGAAGAACCTCCAACGACGGGAAGGAGCGGCAGACCCATGCCGGACACCTCAACGCGACCCGAGTTCTGGACCTCGATGCGCTCGCTGCCGGGCCGCGTGTCGGCGGGCGCGCGACAAGCCGAGGACGAGGGCTGGGACGGCTTGTGCTTCACCGATTCCCAGAACCTCTCCGGAGATCCCTACGTCGCGATGGCGACGGCGGCCGCAGCCACCGAGCGGATCAGGCTCGGCACCGGCGTGACGAATCCGAGAACCCGGCATGCCGCGGTCACCGCCGGGGCCATCGCGTGCGTTCAGGTGGAATCCGGTGGACGGGCCGAGCTCGGCATCGGCCGCGGCGACTCGTCGTTGGCCCACATCGGCATGGCGCCCGTGCCGCCCGCCGTGTTCGAGGACTACGTGCACCGAGTGCAGCGCTACCTTCGCGGTGACGCCGTCGAGTTGACCGGCTCCCCCTCTTCGGGCGCCGGCGACTCCTCGGCGACGTCGGACCGAGCGGTGCGCAGCGCACTCGTCGTCGCCGACGCACCGGCGGAAAGCCGCCTCCGGTGGTTGGCGGAGTGCGGCGCGACCAAAGTGCCGGTCTTCGTCGTCGCGTCCGGCCCGAAGATGATCGCCACCGCGGCGCGGGTCGGCGATCGCGTCGCGCTCGCCCTGGGTGCCGATCCGGACCGGCTGCGCTGGGGCGTCGAGGCGGCGCGCGCGGAAAGACCGGACGCGCGGATAGCCGCGTACGTCCACGTCGTCCCGCACGACGACGTGGCGGCCGCGACCCGGCTGGCAGCCGGGGGAATCGCCAGCTTCGCGCGGTTCTCGGCGATGCACGGCAAGGTCGCCGCACCGGCCGGCGAGAGCGATCGCGAGGTCATGGCGTCGGTGGCCGCCGCTTACCAGCTGACCCACCACTTCCAGGGCAGCGGCGGGCAGGCCGCCCTGATCACGCCGGAGTTCGCGCAGCGCTTCGCCGTCATCGGCGCGGTGGACGAATGCGTGCGGAAGCTGCGCGAGCTGGCATCGCTGGGGATCGACCGGTTCTACGTCTCGACGGCGGCCCGGGACGCCCCGCCCGCAGCCGCGCGCGAAGTGCACGACCGGTTCGTGCGCGATGTCCTGCCGCAGTTGAGGTCCGGCGCGTGAAGCCCGGGACCCGACATTGACTTCGACATCGGTGTCGAATTAGCCTCCGATGCACGTCACCTGAACGCTCGATCGGCGGAAGTACCGAGAGCGGCTCCCCTCCGGCCCCCCGAAAGGCAAGGGCACAGTGGCTGATCTGGAATTCACCGTCTCCGATGGGATCGGGACGATCCTGCTGAACCGACCGGAGCGCAAGAACGCCTTCACGCTCGAGATGATCGACGAGTGGGCCGGTCTCCTGCAGGCCGCGCGCACCGACCCCGACGTGCGCGTCGTGGTGCTCACCGGCGCAGGCGACAGCTTCTGCTCGGGCGTCGATCTCGGCACCGTGACCGACCGCGCCCGCGGCGAAGCCGGCCCGCTCGACCGCAAGACCGTGCTCACCGACCGCATCCACCGCATCGCCTACGCGCTGGAAGATCTCGACAAGCCGGTCATCGCCGCCGTCAACGGGCCCGCGGTGGGCGCCGGGATGGACATGGCCCTGATGTGCGACCTGCGCGTCGCCTCGCGCTCCGCCCGGTTCTCCGAGGGGTACATCAGGGTCGGCCTGGTCCCCGGCGACGGCGGCTGCTACTACCTGCCCCGCCTGGTCGGCACGGCGAAGGCGCTGGAGCTCATGTGGACCGGTGACTTCATCGACGCCGACGAGGCCCATCGCCTGAACATCGTCAACCGCGTGTACGACGACGAGGAGTTCACCGACTCCTGGCAGGCCTTCGCCCGCCGCCTCGCCGCCCAGCCCCCGGTGAACGTTCGCATGATCAAGCGCGCCACGTACCAGTCGGCCCGATCCGACCTGCGCACCGCTCTCGACCTCATCTCCTCCCACATGGCCGTCGTGCAGACCACCGCCGACAGCCGCGAGGCGATGACCGCCTTCCGCGAGAAGCGCCGGCCCGTCTTCGAAGGCCGCTGAGCCGGCCGCGCACCTGCCCACGCCCGTTTGCCGTCGATGTCACCTGTGAGGACGACCGAATGGTTCCCGACCTGCACGACGCCCCTCCATCCGCCGCGATGCAGGCGTTCCTGCGGCCGCGATCAGTCGCCGTGGTCGGCGCGACCGAGCGCCCGGGTTTCGCCGCCACCACCCTGCGGAACGCGGTCGGCTCCGATTTCCGCGGTTCGGTCCACCCGGTCAACCCGAACTACGAGCAGTTGGCCGGCCTTCCGTGCCACCCGTCGCTGAAGGCCGTGCCGGAACCGGTGGACCTGGCGCTGGTCGTGGTCCCCGCCGCAGCCGTTCCCGGTGTCCTGGAGGACTGCGGGGCGGTCGGGGTCAAGGCCGCGATCATCTACTCCTCCGGATTCGCCGAAACCGGATCGGAAGGGCAGCGGCTGCAGGAACGCGTGCTGGAAACCGCCCGGGAGCGCGGAATCCGGTTGCTCGGACCGAACTGCATGGGGCTGTTCCACCAGCCGTCCGGTCTGGTCGCGTCGTTCACCTCGGCGCTGAACACCGGTCTGCTGCCGAGCTCCGGCGCCGCCTACGTCGGGCAGAGCGGCGCGATCGGTGGCGCGGTCCTGGGCATGGCCAAGGAGCGCGGCTTCGGCCTGACCACCTGGGCCAGCACCGGCAACGAGATGGACCTCAGCGTCGCGGAGATCGCCGGAGGGCTCGTCGAGTCCGACGACATCCGGGTGGTCGCCGCCTACCTGGAGTCGATCCCGGACGGCGAGACCTGGTCGCGGCTGACCGCCCGGGTCCAGGAGCTGGGCAAGCACCTGGTGGTGCTGCGCAGCGGGCGTTCGGAATCCGGGCGCCGCGCCGCCGCCTCGCACACCGGCGCGATGGTCCGGCCGGACGCCGCGTTCACCCTGCTCAACCGCGAGCGCGGCGTCGTGTCGGTCGACGACGTCGCGAGCCTGGTCGACGCCGTGGAGGTGCTGGTCCGCGATCGCCGGCCGCCGGGGCCGCGGATCGCCGTCGTCACGAGCTCCGGCGGGGTGGGGAGCCTGATGGCGGACCACATCGAAGCGGCCGGGCTGCGCCTGGCCGAGCTCAAGCCGCGGACCCGGGAGGAGCTCGGCGAGCTGATCCCCGCGTACGGATCGGTCGCCAACCCGGTCGATGTCACCGCCCAGCTGTTCACGCAGGGCGATCGCGCGTTCGAAGCGGCGTGCTCCCCGCTGGTCACCGACGAGAACGTCGACGCCCTGGTGATCGTGCTGACGACGGTGACCGGAGAGCGCGCCGTCACGATCGCCGAGGGCATCGTCCGGCTGGCGGCCGGCACCACCAAACCGGTCGCGGTGGTGTGGGCGGCCTCGCACGAGGAGACGCTGGACGGGCGTCGGGTCCTGCGCACCGGGGGCGTTCCGGTCACCTCATCGGTTCCAGGGCAGATCGCGTTGCTGCAGAAGCTGGTCCAGGCCGTTCCGGTCCCGGTGGATGCGACCGAGCCCGATCGCACCCGCGCACTGCCGTGCGACCTCGTCGACGAGCTGTTCGCGGCCCCGGCCACCGTGACCGAGGCCGCTGGCGCCCGGTTGCTGGATGCGCTGGGCATTCCGCGTCCCGAGGCGGTGCTGACCACCAGCGAGCAGGAAGCCGTCGCCGCAGCGGATCGGTTGCGCGCGCCGCTGGTGTTCAAGGTCCAGTCCCCGCAGATCGCGCACAAGAGCGAGGTCCACGGGGTTCGCGTCGGCGTCGCAGCGGACCAGGCCGCGGCGGCGTACCGGCAGATCCGGTCCGCCGGTGAAGCAGTCGCCGGGGCGCAGGTCGAAGGCGTGCTGGTGCAGGAGATGGCCACCCCGGGCACGGAGCTGATCGTCGGCGTCCGCGGCTCCCGCGACGGCTACCCGCCGGTCGTGACCGTCGGCATCGGCGGGGTCGCCACGGAGATCTACGCGGACGTGGTCTCCGCTTCCGCACCCGTGACCCGCGAACGCGCGCGACAACTCCTGCGCGGCTTGCGCGGATGGCCGCTGCTCGACGGCTACCGCGGCCGACGGCGCGCGGCGGTCGACGCGGTCGTCGACGCCGTGGTCGCGCTGTCCCGCGCCGCCGTCGAACTCGGCGAGCGGCTGGACGAGCTGGAGATCAACCCGTTGGTCGTGGACGCCGACGGGATCAGCGCTCTGGACCTGCTGATCCGCTCCCGCGGCGCGGAACCGCCGGACGGCAAAGTAAGGCAGCGGACCCGAGACAACAACGCCACTCCAGGCAAGGACGACTGATGCGCTTTCTCCCCACCTCACTCACCCCCGCCGAGCTGGCCCTGCGCGCCGAGGTCCGCGCGTTCCTGGCCGAGGAGAACATCGAGCGGCACGCCGCCGGTGCCGAGCTCGCCGGTGGCCTGAACCGGGATTTCAGCCGCCGGCTGGCCGCCAAGGGCTGGGTCGGCATGGCCATCCCCACCCGCTACGGCGGGCACGGGCGCACCGCCGTCGAGCGGTTCGTCGTGGTCGCGGAACTGCTGTCTGCGGGCGCGCCGGTCTCCGCGCACTGGGTCGCCGACCGGCAGACCGCGCCCAGCGTCCTGGCGCACGGCACCGAGCAGCAGCGGCAACGGTTCCTGCCCGCCATCGCCGCCGGGGAGTGCGCCTTCTGCATCGGCATGAGCGAGCCGGACTCCGGCTCCGACCTCGCATCGGTGCGCACCAGCGCGGTGCAGGTCGACGGCGGCTGGAAGGTCACCGGTACCAAGGTGTGGACCTCGGGCGCACACGTCGCGGACCACATGCTCGCGCTGGTCCGCACCTCGCCGCTGGGCGAGGACCGGCACCGGGGGCTGAGCCAGCTGATCATCGACCTGCGCAGTCCCGGCCTGCGCGTCAACCCCATCCGCACCCTCGACGGCGGCCACCACTTCAACGAGGTCGTCCTCGACGAGGTCTTCGTGCCCGATGAGCTGGTGCTCGGCCGCGTCGGCGAGGGCTGGAAGCAGGTCAACTCCGAGCTGGCCTACGAACGCTCCGGTCCGGATCGCTGGCTGTCCACCTACGCGCTCTTCCGCTCGTTCCTGGAATCCGCCGACAGCACCTCGGATTCCGTTCGGGACGCCATCGGCCGGATCACCGCCCGCTACCGGGTGCTGCACAACCTTTCGCTGTCGGTGGCCCGCATGATCGACCGCGGTGCCGCCCCGGCAGCCGAGGCCGCGCTGGTCAAGGACCTGGGCACCACGTTCGAGAAGCAGACCGCGGAGACCGTGCGCGCGCTGGCCGGACGCGTCCCCGACCTCGCCTCCGGCGAACGGCTCGCCCGCGACCTCGCCGCCACGATCCTGACCCTGCCCACCGTGACCCTGCGCGGGGGCACCACCGAGATCCTGCGCACCGTCGCCGCCCGGGAGTTGACCCGATGACCACCACCGCCGAGCACCCCGAGGTCGACCACGTCCTGGTCGAAACCTTCCTGCGGATCTGCGCCGACGACACCGCGCGCGCCGGACTCGACGCCGCCGAGACGACCGCCTGGTCCGAGACCCTGTGGCACGCCCTCGCCGAGTCCGGGCTCACCCGGGTCGGCATCGCCGAGGCGGCCGGCGGCAGCGGCGGAACCGCTGACCAGGCCACCGAGTTGATCCGCCTGTCGGGGTACGCCGGCGCACCGGTGCCGCTCGCCGAGTCCCTGCTGCTGGGCGGCCCGGCGCTGGCCGCCGCCCGGCTGCCGCTGCCCGACGGCCCATTGGCGGTGGCGCCCGTACCGGGCGAGCTCATCGCGGTGCGCGCGGCGGACGGCTGGACCGTCAGCGGTCGGATGACCGACGTCGCCTGGGCTCAGGTCGCCGAGCAGGTCGTGGCGCTCGCCGACTCCGCCCAGGGGCCGGTCGTCGTCACCATCCCGCTCTCCGCCGGCCAAGTCGTCGCAGGCGTCAACCTGGCCGGGGAGCCGCGCGACACGGTGTCCGTCTCCGGAGCCACCGTCGCAGGCGCGCACGGTGTGCTCACCGCCGAGAACTGGCGCGAGCGTGGGGCGCTGGCGCGGTCCCTGCAGATCGCCGGCGCGCTGGAACGGGTGCTGGAGATGACCGTGGCCTACTCCAAGCAGCGCGAGCAGTTCGGGCGCCCCATCGTCCGCTTCCAGGCCGTCGGTCAGCTGATCGCGCTGCTCGGCGAGGCGGTGGCGCAGGCCCGGATGGCGGCCGAAACCGCCGCCGGCACGGCGTCGTCGACCGACATCGCCATCGCCAAGGTGATCGCCGGCGAAGCCGCCACCGCCGGAACCGCCAACGCCCACCAGGTTTTCGGTGCGATCGGCATGACCCTCGAATGCGATCTCCAGCGCTTCACCCGCCGCCTGTGGTCCTGGCGCGACGAGTACGGGGCCGAGCGCTTCTGGGCCGAACGCGTCGGCAGGCAGATCCAGCACGACGGCGTGCCCGGCCTGTGGGGGGTCATCACCGAGAACAGCCGCACCCGGAACGACAGCAAGGAGCAGGCATGAGCACGACGTTGGACGGCAAGGTCGCCGTCATCACCGGGGCGGGCCGCGGCATCGGCCGGGGCTATGCGCTGGAATTCGCCAGGCAGGGCGCCAAAGTCGTGGTCAACGACCTCGGCGGCACCGGCGACGGCACGGGCCGGGACAACGGCCCGGCCGACTCCGTCGTCGAGGAGATCACCGCGGCCGGCGGGCAAGCGGTCGCCAACGGCGACGACGTCGCCGACGAGCAGGGCGCGCGCAACATCATCGACACCGCGATCTCCACCTTCGGCCGCCTGGACGTCCTGGTGAACAACGCCGGGATCCTGCGCGACCGGACCGTGGCCAACATGTCCTACGAGGAGTGGGATTCGGTGATCCGGGTGCACCTGCGCGGCACGTTCGGCCCCACCCACTTCGCCGTGCAGCACTGGCGCGAGCTCGCGAAGTCGGGCCGGGCGGTGGACGCCCGCGTCATCAACACCTCGTCCTCCTCGGGCTTGTACTGCAACCCGGGCCAGGCGAACTACGGCGCCGCCAAGGCGGGCATCGCGGCCTTCACGATCATCACCTCGCGCGAGGTGGAGCGGTACGGGATCACCGTCAACGCGATCTACCCCACCGCGATGAGCCGCCTGACCGAGCCGGTGTTCAGCCGGATCAAGGCCACGGCCCCGACGGGCGGGAACGGCTTCGACGCCTTCGACGCGGAGAACGTCGCCCCGGTGGTGGCCTGGCTGGCCGGGCCGCAGGCCAAGGGCATCACCGGCCGGGTGTTCGGGGTCCGCGGCGGGCGCGTGACGGTCGCGGAGGGCTGGCGCGCCGGTCCGGCCGCCGAGGTCGACCGGCGCTGGACCGTCGAGGAACTCGACGAGGTGATCCCCGACCTGGTCGCCCGCGCCGCGGGGAACGCCGGATCCGATGGGCGCGTCCCGGAGGCGCAGCGATGAGCCTGGACCTCAACGCCGTCGGCCGCACCGCCGGTCCCGTCGAGGTCTCCTGGACCTCCCGCGACGCCCTGATCTACGCCCTGGGTGTTGGTGCCGGCCAGCACGATCCGCTCGCCGAACTGGAGTTGACCACCGAGAACACCGCAGGGGTGGAGCAGCGCATCCTGCCCGGCTACGCCATCGTGATCGGGCAGCGCGGGCCTCGAACCGATCTGGGCGACTTCGACCGGAGCAAGCTGGTGCACGCCGAGCAGGCGCTGACGCTGCACCAGCCACTGGCCGTGGCGGGCGCGGCAAAGCTCACCACCCGGGTCGACGGCATCCAGGACAAGGGATCGGGCGCGCTGGTGACCACCTCGACCGAGGCCACCGATCCGGCCACCGGCGATGCGTTGTTCACCACCACCTCGTCGGTGTTCATCCGCGGTGCGGGCGGTTTCGGCGGCGAGCGCACCCCGGCGGCGCCGTGGGAACGCCCGGACCGGCAGCCGGACCACAGCATCGCCGTGACGATCCGACCCGACCAAGCGCTGCTGTACCGGTTGTCCGGAGATCGCAACCCGTTGCACTCCGATCCCGCCTTCGCCGCCCGCGGCGGGTTCCCCCGACCCATCCTGCACGGCATGTGCACCTACGGGACCACCGTGCGGGTGCTCCTGCGGGCCGTCGGCGCCGATCCGCGCGAATGCTCTTCCATCACCGGACGTTTCACCAAGCCGGTGCTCCCCGGGGAGACGCTGACCGTCGAGGTGTGGACCGAGGGCTCATCGCACTGGTTCCGCACCACCGACTCCGCGGGCTCGGTCGTGCTGGACCGCGGCGTTCTGACCACCCGCCACCCCGGGGAGGCCGCATGACGTCCGAATCCCGCAAGCCGGTGCCGAAGCCCACCGACACCACCCGCCCGTACTGGGACGCGGCGAGCCGCGGCGAGCTGTGGCTGCAGCGCAGCACCGGCACCGGCGAGTACGTGTTCTACCCCCGCGCGCATTCGCCGTTCGGGCCGGACGACGAGCTGGAGTGGGTCCAGGTCAGCGGGCGAGCGACGCTCGACTCCTACGTGATCAACCACCGCCCGGGCCCCGGTTTCGAAGGCGGCCGGCCCGTCATCGCCATCGTCCGGCTGGTCGAGGGGCCACGCATGCTCAGCAACATCGTCGGCGTCGAACCCACCCCGGAGAACCTCGTCCTGGACATGCCTCTCGAGGTCGACTTCGAGGCCCGCGGCGAGCTCGCGGTGCCCGTTTTCCGCCCCGCGCAACCGAAGGAGTCAGCGTGAAGCCCGCGACCGCAGCCATCCGCGGCGCAGCCGAGAGCCGCATCGGCAAGTTGCCCGGGGTGTCCGAACTGGAACTCCGCGCCGAGGCCGCGCACCTCGCGCTCGCGGACGCCGGACTGGGCCTCGGCGACGTCGACGGCATCACCAGCGCCACCCAGTCCCCCGTCGACGCCGCCCACTACCTGGGGATCACCCCGACCTGGTACGACGGCACGAGCGTCGGGGGCTGCTCCTTCCTGGTCCAGGTCCGGCACGCGGCCGCGGCCATCGCCGCCGGGTACTGCACCACGGTGCTCGTCCTGCACGGGGAGTCCGGCCGCTCGCAGGTCGGACGGCCACCCCGCGTGCAGGCCCCGGATTCGCTGGCCAGCCAGTTCGAACGCCCCTACGGCGTCACCGCGCCGTTCAACATGTTCACCCTCCCGGTCATGCGCTTCCTCAAGGACACCGGGACGACCGAGGAGCAGCTGGCCGCCGTCGCCGCCGTGCAGAGCCAGTGGGCCGAGGGCAATCCGCGCGCGGGCAGGCCGGATCGCGTCGGCGTCGAGGACGTGCTGGCCTCCGAGCTGATCGCATACCCGTTCCACAAGCTGGAGTGCTGCCTGCTGACCGACGGCGGCGGGGCGTTGGTGGTCACCTCGGCCGAACGCGCCGAGGACGGGCCGCGCCCACCGGTGTACCTGCTCGGTTCCGGCGAATCCTGCGATTCCCCGCTGGTCTCGCTGATGGACGACCTGACCTCGTCCAAGGCGTTCCGGGAGTCCAGCCGCGCTGCGTTCGCCTCGGCCGGGATCACCACCGCCGACGTCGACCACCTGATGGCCTACGACGCCTTCGCGCACCTGCCGCTGTACATGCTCGCGGACCTGGGTTTCGTGGAGCGGCACGAGGTCGGTGCGTTCGTCGCCGAGGGCCACACCGCGCCCGGCGGCCGGCTGCCGATGAACACCAACGGCGGCGGGCTGCGCTACACCCACACCGGGATGTACGGGATGTTCGCCATCCAGGAGTCGGTGCGCCAGCTGCGCGGCGAAGCCTTCCGCCAGGTGGACGGCGTGGAAACCAGTGTCGTCCAGGGGGTCGGCGGCATGTTCACCGCCGCCGCCACCCTCGTCCTCGCCAACCGGAAGCCGTGAGATGTCCATCGTGGACAGTTTCGAGGAAAGCCGCGAACCGCTCGGGGAGTTCCGCAACCGCGCCCGCGACTGGCTGGCCGCGAACGCGCCGCGCACCGACATCGGCGCGGATGTTCCGGCCGCGCGGTCCTTCCAAGCCTCCCTCCACGAGGCCGGATTCGCCGGCATCAGCTGGCCCGCCGAGTACGGCGGCCAGGGGCTGGGGCAGAAGCACGAACGGGCTTTCAGCGCCGAGGCGAACGCCTATGAGTTGCCCGGCCAGCCGTTCGGCATCGGCTTGGGCATGTGCGGCCCGATCCTGCTGCAGCTGGGCACCGAAGCGCAGAAGCGCAGGTACATCCGGCCGATGCTGCGCGGCGAGGAGATCTGGTGCCAGCTGTTCTCCGAGCCGGGCGCCGGCTCGGACGTCGCGTCGCTGCAGGCACGCGCGGTGCGCGACGGCGCGGATTGGCTGGTGCACGGGCAGAAGGTGTGGACCTCGCGGGCGCACTTCGCCGACCGGGGCATCCTGATCGCCCGCACCGATCCGGACGTGCCCAAGCACCAGGGCATCACCATGTTCGTCGTCGACATGCACGCCCCCGGGGTGGAAGTGCGCCCGCTGCGGGACATGACCGGTGGCGCCACCTTCAACGAGGTCTTCTTCGACGGGCTGCGGCTGCCGGCCGACGCCGTCGTCGGAACGGTGGACGACGGCTGGTCGGCGGCCGTCTCGCTGCTCAAGTTCGAACGCATCGCCATCGGCACCCGCGCACGTCCGCGGGTGAATCCGCTGTCCGTGCGAAGTCTTGCGGACGCGGCTGCCGCCCGCGGCGTGGGCGGAGATCCGGGGATCCGCGGCGAGTTGGCCCGGCTCGCCGTCGAGGAGCTGGCGGTGAAGCTGCTGGCGGCGAGGCTCGCCGAGGAGCGCGCCGCCGGGATCGAAGTCGGGCCCCGGGGATCGGTGGCGAAAGCCGCCGGCACGGCACTCGCCCAGCGCGCGGCGGATCTCGCCACCCGGATCGGCGGGGACACGGCAGTCGCCCACGACCCGCAGGACGAGCAGGCCGCGATCCGCGTCGCGGCGCTCAACTCCGTTCCCTCCAACGGCATCGCGGGCGGCACCACCGAAGTCCAGCGCAACATCATCGGCGAGCGCGTCCTCGGGCTGCCCAAGGAACCGCAGTTCGACCGCGATGTGCCGTTCCGGGAGCTGAACGTCGGCACCCAGCGCCGCTGACGCCGCGGCCGGAACGATCACCTCTCCCACCGAAGGAGCCCTTCGTGGCGCTCATCCTCACCGCAGAACAGCAAGAGCTGCAGGCAACCACCCGCAAGCTGCTCGCCGACCACTCCCCCGGCTCGCGCGTCCGGGCCTTCGTCGACGATTCCCCCGACGGGGTCGGCGGTCGCGACGAGCTTTGGCACCAGCTGTCCGAGAAGACCGGGCTGACCGGTCTCGGGCTACCGGAGGAATGCGGCGGCACCGGCTCGGGGAACACCGAACTCGCCGTCGTCCTGGAGGAATTCGGGCGCGCGCTCACCCCCTCCCCGTTCTTCGCCTCGGTCGCGTGGGCCGGGCAGGCGCTGCTCGTGCTCGACGACGAGGCGGCCAACCGGGAACTGCTGCCCGGCATCGCCGCGGGGACCGTCCTGGCGTCCTTCGCGCCGTTGAGCACCGACCCGGCCGCCGCGTCGCACCCGCACGCCGGCCGCGACGGCTTGACCGGCACGGCCCCGCTGGTGGTCGACGGGCTGCTCGCCGACCAGATCGTGGTGGAGGCGCTCGGCGGCGACGGCCGAACCGAGTACCACCTGGTCGACGGCGCTGCCGCGGGCCTGCGCCGAACGGCGCTGATCAGCACCGACCGCACTAGGGCCATCGCCAGGCTGGACTTCGACCGCGTTGCGTCCCGGCGTCTCGCGTGCCGCGATGGCGACGCCGCCCGAGCTGCGATCACCGACCGCGCCGCGTTGGCGCTGGCCGCCGAACAGCTCGGCGGACTGCTGCGCTGCATCGAGATGACGGTCGAATACGCCAAGATGCGCGTCCAGTTCGGACGGCTGATCGGCTCCTTCCAGGCGGTCAAGCACCGGCTCGCGGACCTGCACACCGCGGGTGAACTCGCCGTGTCCCTGGTCCGGGACGCCTGCCGGGCCGCGGACGAGGAACCGGATGCGTTCCCGGTGGCTGCGCGCGCCGCGCTCGCCCATTGCAGCCGGGCTTACGCGACGATCGCCCGCGAAGCGATCCAGCTGCACGGAGGCATCGGCTTCACCTGGGAGCACGACGCCCACCTGTTCTACAAGCGCGCGCACAGCAGCCGCCAACTGCTCGGCGGCCCAGAGCAGCACGAAGCCGTCGTGGCCGACCGCCTCGCCCTGTAGAGCCTGTTTCCGAACTCATTTCGCGTGACGGTGCGGGTGGCGGCCCCAGCGGGAATTACGGCCGCCTTCCCCGAACAGCCTCTGTGATCGCGGCCCGCCGAAAGGACCTTCCGTGACAAGCGATCAAGCCGATGACCTCGCCGCGTTCCGCATCGACGGCGCCCTGGGGTTCTGGGAAATCGCCGCCGCCCGACCGCAGCGGCCAGCCGTCATCGCCGACGACGGCGGCCGGACCACCTTCGGAGAGCTCCGCGCGTGGTCCGACCGGATCGCCGCGGGCCTGCTGGAACTCGGTCTGGCGCCCGACGACACCGTCGCGGTCGTGCTCTCCAACGAGCCGGCTTTCCTCGCCGTGCAGCTGGCCACCAGCCAGCTGGGGCTGTACCTCACCCCGGTCAACTGGCACCTGACCGCGGCCGAAGCCGGCTACATCCTCCGGGACAGCGAAGCCCGCGTGCTGGTGGCAGATGCCCGCTTCGCCGCCACGGCCGCGGAAGCCGCGGACCTGGCGGGCATTCCGGCCGACCGTCGATTCGCGGCCACCCAGGTCGCGGGCTGGCGGCACCTCGACGAACTCGCGGGCCTGTCCCCGCTCCCCTGCCCGCCTCCCGACCGGCGCTTGATGGGCGCCACCATGCTCTACACCTCCGGCACCACCGGGCACCCCAAGGGAGTCCGCAAGCGGCGACGCACCGCAACTCCCGAGCAAGCACTGGCCCGCTCGCTTCCGCTCGGCTCCCGCCGCTACGGAACGGTTCCTGGCGACGGCGCCCATCTCGTGGTGGCACCGCTCTACCACGCGGCACCGAACGGGTTCGCCACCAGTTCCTTGCACCTGGGCCAGACCGTCGTCCTCATGCAGAAGTGGCAGCCCGAGCGAACCCTCCAGCTGATCCAGGAACACCGGATCACCTCGACGCACATGGTCCCCACCATGTTCCACCGCCTGCTCGCACTGCCCGAGGACGTGCGCCGCTCCTACGACGTGTCCTCGCTGAAGTTCGCGGTCCACGCCGCCGCGCCGTGCCCGGTCGAGGACAAGCGGGCCATGCTCGACTGGTGGGGCCCGGTGATCTACGAGTACTACTCCTCGACCGAGGGCGGCGGCGCCGCCGTGAACCCGCACGAGTGGCTGGAACACCCTGGAACCGTGGGCCGCGCCTGGGAAGGCGCGGAAGTCAAGATCCTCGACGAGGACGGTGCACCCGTCCCGGCCGGAGCCGTGGGAGCGGTGTGGATCCGCAACGACGACCCGTTCGTCTACCACAACGACCCGGAGAAGACCGCAACCGCTTGGCGCGACGGTTTCTTCACCGCGGGCGACATGGGATTCCTGGACGAGGACGGCTGGCTCTACCTCGCCGACCGCCGCTCCGACCTGATCATCTCCGGCGGCGTCAACATCTATCCCGCCGAGATCGAAGCCGCACTGCTCGCCCACCCCGCGGTCTCCGACGCCGGCGTCATCGGACTGCCCGACCCGGAGTGGGGCAGCACCGTGCACGCCGTCGTCGAACTCACCGCGGGAACCGACCCCGGCGACCGGCTCTCCCACGAGCTGCTGGACTTCTGCGAACGGCGGCTGGCCCGCTACAAGTGCCCGCGAAGCCTGGAATTCCGCAGCCTGCCCCGCACCCCCACCGGAAAGCTCAGCCACTCGGCCCTGCGCAAGACGATCCTGGAAAGCAGAGCGCAACGATGAGCGAAGTCAGCGCACCCCGCGGCGATGCGCCGCTGAAGATCGGCATCTCCCTCAGCTCCGCGACCGACTTCGCAAGCGCCATCGCGGAAATTCCCTCCTACGAGGCCGCCGGGCTGGACGTGGTCTGGGTCGGCGAGTCCTACGGCTTCGACGCCGTCTCCGCGTTGGGGGCGCTGAGCCAGGTCACCCACCGAGTGGAGCTCGGGTCATCGGTGCTCGGCCTCTTCAACCGGACCCCGGCCACGACGGCGATGTCGATGGCCGGCCTCGACGCGCTGTCCGGCGGCCGAGCGCTGTGCGGGCTCGGTGCCTCCGGCCCGCAGGTCGTCGAAGGCTGGCACGGCGTCCCCTTCGACGCCCCGATCGGCCGGACCCGCGAGGTGGTCGAGATCTGCCGCGCCGCATGGCGCCGCGAACGGCTCCAGCACTCGGGCCGGCACTACCGGCTGCCGCTGCCCGCTGACCGCGGCACCGGCCTGGGCAAGCCGCTGAAGCTGATCAACCCGCCGGTACGGCCCCGGATCCCGGTCTTCCTCGCCGCGCTCGGCGAGAAGAACCTCGCGCTGACCGCCGAGATCGCCGATGGTTGGCTTTCGATGTACTTCTGGCCCGAGCGCGCCCACGACGTCTTCGGCGCGGGCCTGGACCGGGGGCGGGCCCGTCGCGACCCCGGCCTGCCCCCGCTGCAGATCGTGGCGAACGCCCCGCTGGCGATCGGAGAGCGCACCGAGGGGCTGATCGACCGCCAGCGCCCGAAGATCGCCCACTACGTGGGCGGCATGGGAGCCCGGGACCGCAACTTCTACAACAAGCTGCTGGCCGCCTACGGCTTTCCGGCGCAGGCAGCGCGAATCCAGGACCTCTACCTCGCGGGGCGCAAGGACGAAGCCGCCGACGTGGTCCCGGAGGAACTGCTCCGGCACATCTCCCTGATCGGCACCGAGACCGAGATCCGCGAACGCCTCGCGGCGTACCGGAAGGCAGGTGTCACCCACCTGACGGTCATCCCGCTCGGCGAGAGCCTCGAAGAGCGCTGCGCCCAGATCAAGGCACTCCGCCGCCTCATCGACGCCACCGAGAGCACGGCCTAGCCCCGATCTGCACGTGACGGCCTCGTGATCAGCGCTCGTAGCCGATCGCGCCCAGCCACATCCGGCTCAGGGTGGCCTTGGCCAGCTCCTCGTCGAACGGCTCGCCCATGGCCAGCCAGTAGTAGGCGAAGTTGCCGACCATCGCCGCCAACGCCGCACCGGCGGTCCGCGCGTCGAGCTCCCGGTCCACCAGGCCCTTCGCCTGCAGATTGCGGATGCTCTTGGCGATCCGCTCCATGTGCAGTCGCCGGCCTTCGGTCCGGTACGAACCGATCTCCGGATCGACGGTGGCCAACTGCTCCATCAAGGCCATCATGGCGCTGTTCTTGCGGTAGACGTCCAGGAAGCGGCGGTTGGACGCATCCAGGCGAGCGGGGAAGTCGAGTCGCTCCTCTTCTGCGGTCTCGTCCCCGCCGAGCGTCAGCGCATCCGCGATCTCGTTCCTGACCTCCGCCATCAACGCGCGCATGACTTCGTTCTTGGAGTCGAAGTAGGTGTAGAACGTGCCGTGGGAGACACCGGCGTGCGCGACGATGTCGGCGACCCTGGCTTCCAGGTAGCCGTCCCGCTCGAAGATCTGCCGGGCAGCGGCCAGCAGCAAGCCGCGGGTCCGGCGCCCGCGCGCCGTGGCCCCGCTCCCGTACTGCTCCCGCCGCGCCTGGGCAGTCCCTTCCACACCCCAGCGCGCCGCACCTCCCGGCATGCGCTCTCCTCAGCTCGATGGGCGGCGAAGGCCGCTGCCACCATGGTTGTCGATGTCGATGTCGAAATCAAGTCGACCCGAGACTACCTGACGGTAACTCCTCACATCGACCTCGGCCGTGCCGGGCACACGCGAGGTCGGCCGGTGTGATGGGCATGAGCCAAGCGCGTAGGCACACTGCGGGTCCGAAATCCGGGGCGGCCGTCTGCACCGAGACGAGCCGGTGGGGACGGCCCGGCCGCGACCGCCGCGGGCACCACGAACCGGATCGCCGAGCGGGCGCAGATCTCGATCGGCTCGCTGTACCAGTACTACCCGAACAAGGACGTGATCGAGAACCATCTCAACGACCCGCAGCTGCTGCGGATCATGATCGAGCAGGTGCCCCGCTCCGGCGAGTTGCTGGAGCGGGTTACCCGGCAGGAGTGGGAGATGGTCGGTGACCTGCGGGACCTGTTCGACCACCACGCGGAAGTCCGGGTCCAGGACAAGGACACGGCCGCCCGGCTCGTGGCGTCCACTGTGGAGCTGACCGTGCACCAGCTGATCGCCGCGCCCGGCTCCGTCGACACCACACGGCTGGAGAACGAGCTCGTGGCGATGATCACCGGCTACCTCCGCACTCCCCGGTGAAGCCGGCCTGGCTCAACGGCGCCCCATGGCGCGCGTTTCATCCGTCGTGCGGGAGGCTCCACAAGTGGAGTGCGGTCCGGTCCTCGGCCCCGGTGTACCAGGTGCCGCGCCCCGCCGAGCGGGGCGAACCCGAGATGGGGAAGGGATAGTCGATCCGGCCGCGCAGGGTCATCGTGCGCGCGTCGACGAGCCAATGGTCGGGACCGCCCGCGGCGCTCTCGAGCCCGGCCACGATGGTGTCGTCGTCCGGGAACGCCGCCTCGTAGTCCCAGCAGGGACGGCCGTCGCCGCTCTGCGGCACCGCGTCTGCGGCGTCCAGCCGCCCCAGTTCCACGCCATCCTCCGCCCGGCGCAAGTAGAGGGCCCACTGCCCTGGATCCGTCGCGACGAGGTGCTCCCCGGATGGACTCGCCGCGAGGAAGACCTCCTCGACGAACCGCTGGATGCTGAACGTCGCGCCGTCCCAGCGTCCCCACAGCACGGGCGAATCCTCGTCGCCCTCACCGACGGTCAGCGCCATGTACGCGGGATTCGGGTGCGGGGAGTGGAAGGAGCCCGATCCCACGGTCATCGTCTCGGCACGGGCCAGCACCCTGCCGTCGGCGGGATCGAGGATCAGCCACTCCTCCTCGACGCCCTCTCCCGCGTAGTTGCGGACGTGGGCCCACACGAGCTTGCCGTCCGAGGAAAAGGCGGCCGATCCGCTGTCGGCATGGCCGTGGTCGTGGTCGTCGGCGTACTCGGCGAACGACGCGTGGGCGTCGGTGCACACCGCGGCCGACCAGCAGCCGTGCCGAACCTCCCACCGCACGGCGCCGGTCGGATCCACCGCTTGCAGCGCGTGCACCCCGGCGAACACGGCGAGATCCGCCTCGGGAGAGACCGCCACCGAGCCGAAACGTCGCGGCCACGGCGCCGGGAAGCGAACCTCTGCTCCCGAACCGTCCAGGTCACGGCCGACCAGTTCGGTGTCCCCGCGCTGCACCAGCAGCTTGCGCCCGGGCCAGTGCCGCACTTCTGGCGCGTCCGCGGACGCCGGGTCCAGCGGAGCATCGACAGTGGCGACGAGACGAGCCGCGTACTGCGCAGCACTCGCCCGAGCGGAATTCGTTGCCATGCCGGTATCTATACATGAACCGCTGGACGACCGGTACGTCGTGCGAGCCGGGCCTGGCAGCCCGGCTGTCCACTCGCGACCGCGTCAGAGCCGGGATGTTGCCGAGCGATCTGCGGCCGGTCGGCGATGCGGCGGCTGGCCTATGGCGTCCGGAATGTCGCACTCGGCGGTTTCGCGCTTCGGGCTCGAGCCGCACGCGGTCGAGACGTGGAAGCCGGCGCCACGACGATCGTCCCGGCAGAAACCCGGGAATCGCGATGATCAACTCCGTCAGCGCCCCCTACTTCGCCGGGACCATCGCGACCGGTAGCTTCACCTGTGCACTGTTGACCATCGCGATCACCACGGCCGCCGGGCCTCCCGTTCACCGCGGGGCGCCGGATGGGGCGGCTGGACAGGAGCCCGTCGTGACCACCGCACTGATCATCGGCGACGTCCAGCGGGGCATCACGAGCAGCTACCCGTTCGCCAGGCAGGTCATCCCGCCGCTCGCCGAACTGCTCCCGCGCGCCCGCACGGCCGGTGCTCTCGTCGCGTTCGTGCGCTTCGCAGTCCGGAGCAACGGGGCCGACTTGCCGCCGGGCAACGCGATGTTCAGGACGTTCCACGAAGCCGGGGACACCTTCCACGAGGGATCGGCCGGAACCGAGATCGATCTGCCGGTCTCCGACGAGGACGTCGTCGTGCTGAAGCGCCGTGCCAGCGCCTTCGCCGGCACGGATCTCGACCTCGTGCTCCGCGCTGCGGGCGTCGACACTCTCGCGATCGCCGGAGTCGCGACCAGCGCAATGGTGGCTGCGACGTGCTACGACGCGGCGGACCGCGGCTACGAAGTGACCGTGCTGCGGGACGGTTGCGCCGACGACGATCAGGCAATGCACGACTTCTTCATGGACTCCGTCTTCCCCAGTCGGGGATTCGAGGTCGTGCCCTGCGCCGGTTGGTCATAGACCCACCCGCGCACGCGGGGATGGTTCCTCGCCGAGCCCGGCACGGCCGCCGTTCGTGGTTCACGGGAGTCCTGGTGTTGCCGGGTCCACCTCGACCCAGCCGGTTCGGTTGAAGCGAAAGCCATCCGGCAGACGAACGGGCGAAACAGGTTGCGGCTGCCGGTTGCGCCAGCACGTGAACAAGTGCGGCTCGTGCCAGCGCCCGTCTTGGCGCCGCGCGTCGTTGAGATCGTCGTTGATCCAGTCGCTCCGGCCGATGTCGTTCTTCACCCGGCGCCACGCCTCGTCCAGATTCTCGACGCGACCATGGAAAAGGACTTCGTCGACGGTCAACAGGGATCGAATGGTCCGGGTGCTGTCGGCGGCGTAGTAGGAAAAGCCCTTGCCCATGTCGGTTTTCATGGGATTTCCACCGGGGTCGCGGCGGTACAGGACCCAGCCGCAGCCGTCACCCCGGGTCTCGTCGTCGGCCGGATCCCACCACCAGTGGTTGCGGATCCACACCTGGTGGCTCATCGATTTCTCCTCTGCCGGTGCGGTGCAGGAAGCGGGTGGGCAGGGCAGCGTCCCCCAGAGGGGCAGGGGTCTGCCCGGCCAAGCAGACCCGCATCCGGACACGCGGCCCACCTCGTCCGGCTCCTCGCTCTCCTGCGATGCGCCGGGACGTTCGGATCACTTCATGCACATGGCGGACTGGTACGGGCCCTTGGAGGTGGCCTCCTGCACGACCTGCCCGTTGACGAGGATGCGGCAGGTGAGGGTGCCGCCGTCCTCGTCGTTGGAGGCCATCAGGCTGTACGAGGTGAACCCGTCGGTGTCGACCGGAACCTCCACGCTCCACGGCAGACGCGCGTCGGACACCGACTCCGAGCTGAACCCACCGCCATTGCCGGTGGAGTAGTTGATCGACATCGCGGTTCCGGTGCCGTCGACCTCGTAGCGGACCACACCCGCCCCCGGCTCGACCTCGTTCCCCGGCGCAGCCGGGACGACACCCTCCGCGGTGTTCCCGATGCCGGGCGCAGGCGGAGCCTGCAAGCTGGTGCCGATCTCGTCCAGGTCGCGCACGAGCTTCTCGGTGGCCTGGAACACGATCACCATTCCCCAGATGCCGACCACGAGCGACAGGGCACCGAGCCCGGCCCCGATCCACGACATGATCTTGTTGGTCGCCACGCCCTTGCGCGTCCTAGCGACGCCGAGCAGCCCGAACAACACGGCCAGCGCCCCCAGGATGAGCGCGATGAACCCGGTCAACGGGACGATGCTGAACACGAGGCCGACCAACGCGAGCACCAGCGCCGTGATGCCGAAACCGTTGCGGGGCTGCACCGGGTGCGGGTTGGGGTTGGCTACCTGAGTCATGACAATTTTCTCTTTTCCGCCCCGTCAGGGCGCCCATGGCTCGTCCGGAGGTGCGAGCTTCAACTAGCCATTCGCGTGATCACTGAGCGTTGTTACGAGTTGGCGCGAAAAAGTTTTCGCAGGTCATGCACGGCACACCGCAGTAACGCTGCGCGGTCGGCAAGCGATTACTCCTGCCTGCATCGGCGAAGCTCCTTGCGATCGCCCGTCTCGCGGGCGATCGCAAGGCATGGTCACGCGACCAGGCGTAGCCAGGCCGCCGCGAGTGCGGCGTGACCGGCCGGCGTCGGGTGCACGCCGTCCGCGGCCCAGTACTCCGGCCCGGTCGTCGCGGCGAGCTCGGCGAACATGCCGTCTGCGGCAAGCAGGTTCGCGCCGTACTTGCGGGCGAGCTCGCGCACCACCTGGATCTTCGGGTTCAGGTCGGCGCGCCATTCCTTTCGCTCTTCCTCTCCGATGAGCGCGGCACCGGCCTCGACGACGCCGTGGATCGGCAGGAGGAACGGCTCGATGAGGATCAGCTCCGTGCCTGTCTCGGCGAGTGGCGCGAGCAGGCGGTCATAACCCGCTTCGAACTCCTCCACGGGGATCACGTACCCCTCCGGATCCAGCGTGTGCCAGCCCATGTCGTTGACCCCGACGAGGATCGACACCACGTCCGGGCGCGCGTCGAGCACGTCCGCCTGCCAGCGGGCTTCGAGGTCCATCACCTTGTTTCCGCCGATCCCGGCGTTCAGCCAGGTGACGGGGCGGTCCGGATGCCGGAGGCCCCACTCGCCCGCGATGCGCAGCGGGTAGCCGAACCCGAGGCCGTCTTCGCTGTCCAGCCGTTGGCAGTCGGTGATCGAATCGCCGGTGAACACCACGGTGCTGCCCGGTCGGAGGGTGATCGTCATGCGTGCTCCTCGAAATCGTTGCGGGGGAAGGAGGATTGGAGCGCTGGTCAGCTTTCCGGAGTGCCGAACCACTGGTTTGCGGCCCGCTCGAACGCTTTCCGGTCGAAGTCGCGATCGCCTGCCCAGGCGACGATGCCGTCCGGCCGGACGAGCACGGCACCCAGTCCGAGGTCGTTCTTCGCCGCCCCGGCCGCATAGCGCAGCCGGCGCTCCCGGCCCGTCGCCGAATCGCGCAGCCGGCGGTCGGCGCTGAAATCCAGCACGACGCCTCGCCCGTCCTGCATCAGGTCGCCGAGGCGAGTGCCGTCTCCGAGACGGAAGTCCGGGGCGTTGCGGCCGACCAGCGGCTGCTCGCTGCCGAGGTCGTAGCGGATCGCCGAGCCCGACACCTTCTCGAACACGTAGGTCGTTCCGGCCCCGGTCCCGATCAGGTCGCGGATCAGTCCCTGGACCGCCTGGCCATGCGGGTCCGGCCGCATGGCCACCGCCTGGGCGCGCGTCCAGTCGAGCGCCCAGGCCGCGATCGGATGGCGCTCGCGGGTGTAGGTGTCGAGCAGCCCGTCCGGCGCGTGCCCGTGCACGGTCGCCGCGAGCTTCCACCCCAGGTTCAGGGCGTCGCCGAGGCCGGTGTTGAGTCCCTGCCCGCCCAGGGGCGAGTGGATGTGCGCGGCGTCGCCCGCGAGCAGGACGCGTCCCTGCCGGTAGGTCGTCGTCTGCATTGCCCGATCGGTGAAGCTCGAGACGAGATGCACCTCGTCCAGCGTCACGTCGGTGCCGGACACGCGGCGCAGAACCGCCTGGAGGTGATCGCGAGTCGGCTGCTGCGAGCGATCGAACGCGCCGCCGTCGAAGTCCATCATCCCGATGTGCCCTTCGGCGGGCATCTGCACGTACATGCCCGTCGGCGTCAGGTTGAACCCAGGGCGCAGCTTCTCGGGATCGGCGACGGTGACGAGCATGGTGTAGCCGGTGAACTGCGGCTCGGTGCCGACGAACTCGAAGCCCGCGAGCCCGCGCACCACGCTGCGTCCGCCATCGCAGCCGACGACCCAGCGCGCCGCGTACTCGTGGTCACCGGCGTGCACGACCACGCTCTCCTCGTCCCGCGCGATGGCGTCCACGGTGACGCCGCGCCTGATCTCCACGCCCAGCTTGGCGGCCCGCTCGGACAACACCGACTCGACCGCCTCGAGGCTGGTCATCAGAAAGTCCGGCGCCGGGCTGGGAAGCCGGAACGGCAGGGCAGCGACGTCGACCTTGGCCGGATCGAGCACCATGCCGGCGAAGTGGCCCACGCCGCTGGGAGGCGCCGGCTCGTCCGCGTCGGGGCCGGGCTCGTCGTGGACGCCCGACGCCGCCAGCAGCGGGCGCAGCATCTCGCGGCGGTAGAACGCCTCGACCGAGGTGGCGGACAGGCCCCGCAGCCCGAGCGGGTCCGCCCGCCACGGGGAGCCGGGTTCCGGCTCCCGCTCGAGCACCAGGACGGAGCAGCCCGCGAGGCCGAGCTCGCAGGCTCACCACCGGCAGCCGGACCGCCTCCCCCCGGCACCGCACGCTGCGCGCGGTCATCGCGTGGAGCTGGGACCTGCTCGACGCGGACGCGCGGACGGTCGCGGCGCGGATCTCGGTCCTGCCCGGCGGAGTCACGCCGGCCTCGGCCACCGCGGTCTGCGCCGGCACCGCGGTGCCGGCCGGTGAGATCCCGGAGCTGCTCGCGGGCCTGGTCGACCGTTCGTTGCTGCAGCTCGCGCCGGACACCGGCCGGTACCGGATGCTGGAGACGATCCGCGAGTACGGCCTGGAGAACCTGGCCGAGCAGGGCACCCTGACCGGCGTGCGGGACCTGGCCGCCGACCACTTCGCCGAGCTGGTCGCCCGCCACGACCCGCTGCTGCGCGGCCCCGAGCAGCTCGACGCACTCCACGTGCTGCGCACCGAGTACGACAACGTCCTCGCCGCGCTGCGCCACCTCTGCGACACCGGTGACGCCGGCGGCGCGATCGGACTCGCGGTGAACCTCAACTGGTACTGGCAGATGCTCGGCCGGCACCCCGAAGCGGCCTACTGGCTCGGCGAGGCGGTCGCGGTGCCGGCCGAGCGGCCGAGCGTGGAGCACGACATCGCCGAGGGGGTGCTGCTGCTCAACGCCATCGCCACCCAGGGCTCGCTGGTCGACGACTCGATCGAGGAGCGGCGGGCGCTCACCGACCGGCTGCTGAGCTATCCGGAGTTGCCGGGCTTCGGCGGCGCGCTGACCGCGGTCGGGCTGGCCTGCCTGGAAGAGATCGAGGCGTCGCCGACGATCACCCGGCGACTGGTCGACGGGCCGGACGGGTGGCTGGCCGGGCTGGCGCACATGTTCCGGGCCCAGTTCGCCGAGAACGAGGGCCGGCTCGACCCGGTTCGCGGCGACGTGACCGCCGCCCTGGAGTGCTTCGCCCGGGCGGGCGACCGCTGGGGCCTGACCAGGGCGCTGCCGCTGCGCGCGCTGCTGCGGCAGTACGACGGCGACCTCGACGGCGCGCTGGCCGACCTGACCGAGGCCAAACGGCTGGCCCGCGAGTTCGGATCGCTCAGCCTCAGCGATGAGATCTTCATCGACCTGCGCCTGATCGATCTGCACGTGCGGCTCGACGAGACCGCGCGGGCGACCGAGCTGATCGCCGCGACCCGGGAGCGCGCGCTGCGCTCGGCGACGCCCGAGATGGCGTTGCTGCTCGACGCGCGGGAGGGCGGCCTGGAGGTGCGGCTCGGTGACCTGGACCGGGCGCGCGAGCTGATCGAGTCGGCCGAGTCCTGGCTGTCCGAGCAACCCTCGTTCGACGGCGGGCACGCGCTGGTCGGTGCGGTGCGGGGCGCGCTCTGCCTCGAACTCGGCGACGGTCCGGGCGCCGAGGAGACGCTGGGCCGGGCGTACGCGGCGGCGGTCGACAGCAAGGACATGCCGATCGTGGCGACGGTGGCGGTGACCGTGGCCGGCCTCGCCGCGCTGTACGGGCAAAACCGTGACGTGGCCGCCATTCTCGGCGCGGCGGCCCGCCTCCGGGGCGCCCACGAGCACACCGACCCGCAGGTCCGCACGCTGACCAGCCGCGCCCGGGCCACGCTCAGCGACGAGCGCTTCGCCGAGGCGTACGAGACCGGCTGGCAGCTGGACGCACCAGCGGCCCTGACCCGGACCGACCCGGCGCGGCTGCGGCGAACACACCGGGCCCGGCCGAAATTCACTTGATCTAGTGCGGTTTCAGTCAGGGTTCGCCCTGTTTGATCGCGACGCGCCGTTGTTGGTGCCGCAGAGATTGGTGTGATCGTTTCAAAACTGTGGATCATGGCTGAACGGGTGCGGGTTCGGGAGCTCGGTGACGATGAGGGCAACCGGTTGTTACGGATCATCCGCCGTGGCAGTGGGTCCGTGGTGGCCTGGCGGAGAGCGCAGATGGTGCTGCTGTCCGCGCAGGGCATGCCGGTGGCCAAGATCGCGAAAGTGGCGTTCACCAGCGAGGACCGGGTTCGGGATGTGATCCACAACTTCAACACCGACGGATTCGACTCGCTGTATCCAAAATACAAAGGTGGGCGCCCGCCGACATTCACGCTGCCGCAGCGCCGGGAAATCAAGAAGATCGCCAAGTCCAGGCCTGCCGAGCACGGGCTGCCGTTTTCGACCTGGAGTTTGACCAAGCTGGCGGATTTCCTGGTCGCTGAGGGGGTGGTCGAGGACATCAGCCATGAGGGCCTGCGCGCGATTCTGCGTGCGGAAGGGGTGTCTTTTCAACGGATAAAGACCTGGAAGACCTCCCGGGATCCGGAGTACGCGGTGAAGAAGGCCCGCATTGAGCACCTGTATGCGATCGCCGACGGCGAGATCGTCGGTGAACCCGACGATCCGACCGTGGTGTTCAGCATGGACGAGTTCGGGCCGCTGAACCTGCAGCCCCACCCAGGCCGGCAGTGGGCCGAACGCGGCGGTAACCATAAAGATCCAGACCGTGATCCCCGGCCCCGGCAACGAGCTACCTACACGCGCACCCACGGGGTCCGTCACCTGTTCGCTGCCCTCGATCTGGGCGCCGACAAGATGTACGGGCACGTGAAAACACGTAAGAAGCGGGTCCAGTTTCTAGAGTTCTGCCGCTACCTGCGCAGTCGGTACCCGCTCAAGGTGCGGATCGCGATCTTTTGCGACAACGCCAGCGCACATCTCAGCACCCGCATCGACACCGGGGTCGCCGACTGGGCCAGGGACAACAACGTCGAGATCGCCTACACCCCAACGAATTCCTCGTGGCTCAACCGCATCGAGGCACAGTTCACCGCCCTCCGCTACTTCACCCTCGACGGCACCGACCACGCCAGCCACCACGAACAGGCCAGCACGAACAGGCCAGCACGATCCGCCGCTACATCGCCTGGCGGAACCGCAACACCGACAACCCACGACTACACAAGATCGTTCAACAGGCAAACGTAGCCTGACGCAGCACTAGGGCGTGTCTGGCCACGAGATCTCCGGAAAGATCATCGTCGTGGTCGATGACTGATCTACCGGAGACCCTCACCTATCTGATCAACGACACGCTGTCAGTACAGCCATCCCCAACATCAACAGGCCAGCACTTCGATACACGCCCTAGCTGTACTGATCAGAGAGGTTGCGAACGGGCGGACACGCAGTTCGATGATCTTGGAATGAGGGAGGACCTCCAGGTGCGGTGTGGATTGCGACGTCTACACCAGTACCCCGGAGGTCCTCATGAACCACCGTAACGCCCCACTGACCGAGACCGGCAGATTGCGTCTGGCGCGCTGCGTCGTGGACAACGGCTGGCCGCTGCGCCGGGCAGCGGAACGATTCCAGGTCTCGGTCAGCACGGCCAAACGGTGGGCTGACCGGTACCGGCAGCAGGGTGAAGCGGGCATGGCCGACCGGTCCAGCCGTCCGCACGTCAGTCCACGTCGAACCCCGACCCGCACCGAGCGGCGGATCATCAAAGTCCGAGTGCTGCGCCGGTGGGGACCTGCCCGCATCGCCTATCTGCTTGGTCTGAATCCCTCGACGGTGCACCGGGTTCTGGCCCGATACAGAATTGCCCGGCTGTCCCACCTCGATCGGGCGAGCGGGCGGGTGATCCGTCGTTACGAACGCGCCGCACCAGGCGAGCTGGGGCACGTCGATATCAAGAAGCTGGGCAACATCCCCGACGGCGGCGGCCACCGGGCCGTGGGTCGCCAAGCCGGCCAACGGCATCGCACCCGTACGCCCGGCAAACGACTGGACCGCAACGGCAACAGTCATGTCGGCTACAGCTACCTGCACAACGCCGTCGACGACCACCCCCGGCTGGCCTACTCCGAGATCCTGCCTGATGAGACCAAGGAAACCGCGGCCGCGTTCTGGCAACGAGCCCAAGCGTTCTTCACCACCTGCGGGATCACCGTCGAGCGCGTGCTCACCGACAACGGCTCCTGCTACAAATCGCACCTCTGGCGCGACACTCTGACCGCAGCCGGGATCACACACAAACGCACCCGCCCCTACCGGCCACAAACCAACGGCAAAGCAGAACGCTTCAACCGCACCCTGCTCGACGAATGGGCCTACGCACGGCCCTACCAGTCCGAAACCGAACGCCGTAACGCCTACCCCGCCTGGCTTCACACCTACAACCACCACCGCGGCCACACCGCACTCGGCGGCCTACCACCCGCCACCCGCGTCCCCAACCTCACAGGTCAGTACACCTAGCGGAGTAGGTCCGGCCGGACTCTGGCTATCTCCTGGGCCAGCTGCCGGACCGTGGTGGTGTCCGGCAGTCTCAGTTCCACTTCCGGATCGGCAGTGGGCAGGCGTTGCACCAGCGCGCTGTGGCGGGTGACGAAGCGACGGTCCACGGGGGTGAACACTAGGGCCGACAGCACCGCCCTCGAGTTCGGGTCGTCCTTGACCGGCGGGCGCGGTTCCTGGCCGCGCACGGCACGCAGCTCGTCCCACGCGATCAGGTCAGATTTGCGACCGGCCCGCCACCACAGTCCACGTTCATCGACGGCGAAGCGATGCGTGCGGGGGACGGAGCCGACCATCACCAGCAGGCCGCCCAGCGCGAGCGCGCCGAACAGGAACGACACAAGGGCCGGAGAAAGATCGGCTTTCGACGTCCCCGACGGGTTCCCGATGTCAGGGAAGACGAAGGCCATCCCGAAGAAAACGAACATGGCTAGCCCGCCGATGAACATCGCCCGGCCGGATCGATACTCGACTACGGGCGTCCCAGGATCGGGTGACCATGTTTGTACGGACACGGCAGGCAGCGTAGCTGAAGACGGGAACCGGCAGATACATCATCTGGCGAAACCGTCACGCTGACGATCAACGACTACGAGCCGTAGTCGACAGGGCGAACGTTGCCTGATGCGGCACTAGCCACGGGTCGACGCTGCACTGTGACGGGACACCACGAGTCGTGGTGCCGGTATCCCCGGGGAGGCAGCGGCAGCAATGGAGATCCGTTCCACGACCGACCAGGACCTCGACGTCTTCGTCGACACGGTCCATGCCGCGTTCGGGCGCTTCCCGGAAACCCCGCCCGATGGCGGCGGGGGCTGGTGGTCGGCGCTCGAAATGGACCGAAACCTGCTCGCCACGGCGGCGGACGGGCGGCCCGTCGGCACCGCCGGTGCGTACTCCTTCGAGCTCACCCTGCCCGGGGAGATCCTCGTCCCGGCCGCCGGGGTGACCGCCGTCGGCGTCCTGCCCTCGCACCGGCGCCAGGGCGTGCTCAGCGCGATGATGCGACATCAGCTCACCGAGCTGCGGGCCCGAGGGGAGTTCCTCTCCGCACTGCTGGCCTCCGAGGCCCTGATCTACCGCAGGTTCGGCTACGGACCGGCGACCTACACGCAGCGGCTGGTGGTGCCGCGCCACCAGGCAGCCCTCGCCGTCCCCCGGGCGCGCGGAACGGCCGGCGCCCCAGCGACCGGATCGGTCGAGCTGCTGCGGCGTGCCGAGTGCGGCGAGATCCTGGAAGAGATCTACGACCGGTACCGCCGCGCACAGCCCGGCGCGCTGTCCCGGCCGCACCACTGGTGGGCCTTGGGCGCGGGGCAGCCCCCGGTCTCTCCGGCGCCGCGCTACGTCGCCGTCCACCGGGACGCCGACGGCGTCCCGGACGGGTACGCCAGCTACTCGCTCGGCGAGCCCGGCACTTTGACCGTCGACGAGACCGTCGCCACCGACGACGCCGTCTTCACGGCCCTGGCCGAGTTCGTGCTCGGACACGACCTGGTCGCTCAGGTCGAGTTCAAGAAGTTCCCGCCCGGGCACCCGCTGCGCTGGCAACTCGCGGACTTCCGCGCCGGCCAGGTGAGCGACGACACCGACTGGCTCTGGGTGCGGCTGCTGGACGTCCCGCGTGCGCTGACCGCGCGCGGCTGGTTCATGGACGGCGAGCTCGTCCTCGACGTCGACGATCCGTTCCTCGGCGAGCACGGCCGCTACCTGCTGACTGTCCTGGACGGCCAGGCCGACTGCGTCCCGACGGACCGGGAGCCCGACCTGTCCCTGGACGTGAGCGACCTGGGCTCGGTCTACCTCGGCGGCACCGCCCCGAGCACGCTCGTGCGCGCCGGACACATCCGGGCCCACCGCCCGGGCGCGGCGATGCTCGCTGACGCCCTCTTCAGCGCCGAACGCTCCCCGCACTGCCTGCACTGGTTCTGACCATAACGGCGCAGATCTTGTTCGTGGCATTGGGCGCCTAGGCATTCGCAGTGGTCTTCCCTCTCGACTTGGTGCAGCCTGGCCCATGCCGCGCCATGGCCCGCCTCTATATGCCGAGCACGCGGCGGGCGTTGCCGGCGAGCACCAGTGCACGCTCGTCGTCGGTGAAGGTCACCCCTGCCGCATCAAGCACTGCCGGATCCGGGGAACGGAACACCTCCACCCACTGCTCGTAGTCGACGAGCTTCTCGAAGGCGGGAAAGTCCGAGGCGAACAGCATCACCGCTCTGCTCACCTGGAACGGCTCGCTCAGAACAGCCCCGACCACCGACAACCCGTCGTCGACCTCTTCTGCGCCTACCTGAGGATGCCGTTCGTCCCACAGGAAACTGAACAAGCAGCTCACCACTGTCCACCATGGACTATACCGGGAGCATCCGAATCCGGTGGCGAGTCGCGCGACCTCCCGCTTCCTGGGTAATAACTCTCATGTGGACGGTGGGTAGGAGGGGCAGGGGTGCGTGCATTCGTCGAACCTGACGTGGTCGCTCAAGGAATAGCCGGTCACGCTGCTGCCAGGTACCGCTTCCTGCCTCGTCCTGTTGACCAGCCGCAATCGTCTGACAAGGTTGGCGATGAACGAGGGCGCCCATTGCACCGCGTTGGATCTGCTCGGCGGAGCCGAGGCGGCTCGTTGCTCACCAAACGTGTTGGACGGCAGCGAGTAGGGGCTGAGCCGGAGGCCGCTGATGCGTTGGTCAGATGGTGCGCGGGCTTGCCGCCGGCGCTGAGACTTAGCGCTGGCAAGTCATCGCGCTTCACGTTCGCCGCCGAGGCTCCAGCTGGCAGGCGTCACTCCACTAGCAGGAGCTGCAGCATGACAAGGACGAGAAGTCCACGTGGGACAGCCGACGAGAGGTCGTAGTCAGCTAGCTCATCTGTCGAAGCAGGGGCAATCGTTTGGTGAGAGGGCGCGTGCCCCGGGGCGGACGCCGACGGTCACCCCGGTCGATGTGGTGGCTTGTAGAGGTCGTCAAGGCGGAGTGGCGCGGGCTGGGGCAGGGGCACGCCGTCCGTCGTCTGGCAGGACTGGAGGAAGAAGGCGAGCAAACGGCGGGAAGCGGCCGTGGCGACCTCCGGGGACTCCTGCACGACCCCGTTGTTCGCCAGGAGCAGGAGGGTGACGTCGCTGGGGTCGAAGTCCTTGCGCAGCTGACCGGTGTCCTTCGCGCGCTGCACCAGCTGGGCGAGTCCTGCCTCGGCGCGGGCGCGTTCACGATGGACGTCGGGCGCGTCGGGAAACTGGGAGAGGAACGCGGCGCTGAACCCGCGGTCCTGGGCCTGCATCCTGCACACCTTGGTGAGGACGGCGCGAAGACCGCGCCAGGGGTCGTCGTCCTGGAGGGCCTCGTCGAGGGCTGCGACGCACTGGGCCAGTTGTTCGGAGAACGCCGCGGCGATCAGCGAGCCGCGTGTCGGGAAGTGCCGGTAGAGGGTGGCGGCACCCACGCCCGCTCTGCGGGCGATTGTGCTGGATGGTACGTCGGTGCCGTTGAGAGCGTACGCCTCGCGGGCGGCCTGGAGGAGCCGGGCGCGGTTGTGCCGGGCGTCGGCTCTCTTGCCCCGGTCCGGGGATGCCGGAGGCGGAGGGGGCGGGTTCCGAGACGGTTGAGCGGGCATGTCTCCCACTTAAGCACAAGTGGAAGACGTCATTCGTTTAGCGGGTTAGCGTGAACTAGTACCGCGGCATCCCGCGGCCAGATCTCGGCCGCAGAAATGAGCGGCCGCGAGTTCTCCTATTCACCGACATGCCATGTATACGGAGGTTGTCCGTGTTTGCTGTGCAATACCACCGCTATGGCGGTCCCGAAGTCCTTCGCGTAGAGGAAGTCGAAGAACCGCACGCCGGGCCCGGTCAGGTCCGCATCGCCGTACGTGCCACCGGCGTTACCCCTGCTGACTGGTATCTGCGCTCAGGGATGCTGCGGGACATCGCCACCGTGGACTTCCCCCATATCCCCGGCATGGATGCCGCCGGGACCGTCGACGAGGTGGGAGAGGGAGTGACCGGCACCGCCGTGGGGGATGAGGTCTTCGGCCTCGTCCCCGTTGCGGACCAGGGAGGCGCCACGGCCCAGTACGCCGTGCTGGAGGCATGGGCGTCCAAACCTCAGTCATGGTCTTTCGAGGAAGCGGGGGGCGCCGCGGGCAACATCGACACTGCCACGCGTGTCCTGGACGCCCTCGAGGCCGCCGAGGGCATGACCTTGCTGATCGAGGGTGCCGCCGGAGGCGTCGGCACCACTACCGCGCAACTCGCCCAGGCCCGCGGCCTCACCGTGATCGGCACCGCGAGCGAAGGCAACCACGGCTTTCTCGCTCAGCTCGGCGTCGTACCGGTCACCTACGGGCCAGGACTGGCCGATCGCCTTGCCCCACTGGCTCCGCACGGTGTCGACGTGGTTCTGGACGCGGCCGGCAAGGGCTCTCTTGCCGATCTGGTGACCATCGCCGGCGACCCGCACCGCGTGGTGACCATCGCAGACTTCGACGCCGCCCGGCACGGAGTGCGCTTCTCCCGCTCCGAAGCAGGAAAGTCGCCGGGCTGGGCAGGACTGCCACTGGCAGCCGACCTCGCCGACCAGGGCCGCCTCACCGTCCCGCTGCACGCCGTGTTCCCGCTGAAGGAGGCCGCCACAGCTCACGACGTCAGCGCCACTGGCCACGCGCGCGGCAAGATCGTAATCACCGTGCCCTGACACGACGGACGATTCGGCCCGCAGCAGGGCGGCCACGGCTCCCGCCGCTTCGCCAGCGCGAGCTGAGCCGGGCCGTCATCGTCGATGTCCGTGAGCCCGTATCGCGCCAGAACGACCTGCGTCAACTGCTGGTGTTGCGCCGGCTCGGGCAGCGCGACGGCGGGGTCCGGGGTGACTCTGGCTGTTCTGCTGCGCGGAGCTCTTCGGCGACGACTCCTTCCAGCGAACGCCCCATCGTTCGGGGGCCGAACACGAGGACGACGATCGAGAACACGATGTAGGAGACCGCCGCGATGATCATCAGCCCGGCGACGCCCCAGCCGCCGTAGACCGCTGCGCCGAGGACGCCCGAGGCAGCGCCACCGAACTTCCCCATGCTCATGATGATCCCGCTGCCCAGGCCGCGGGCGTTCGTGGGCATCACCTCCGGGATGTAGGCGTAGTACACGGTGACGACGAGTCCGGTGACGATGCCTGCGAGGCCCCCTGACACGACGACGGCCCAGCTGTTGGTCGAGACACCGAGGACGAGGAGCGGGATCGCGGTGACGAGGGATGCCGCGAAGACGAGGGTCTTCCGTTCCACCCGGTCCATGAGGAGCAGTCCGATGACGGGCGTGATGACGTAGACCACGTTCCAGATGAGCTGGATCTCGTACGCCTCCACCTCGGGGTACTTGAGCCCGTCGACCAGTGCGTAGAGCGCCCAGTTCTGGAACAGGTACAGACCGAGGGTCGATCCGAAGTAGCCCGCGGAAAGGACGGCGGTGGTGCGCAGCACTCCCTTGTTCGCGAGGAGCCGGCGAAGCGTGAGCTCCTTCGGGCCTGTCGGCACGGGCTGCGGCTCGCTCAGCGGCCCTCGACGGAGCGCACGGGCCTCGAGCCGCTCGACGATCTCCGTCGCTTTGCCGATATTCCCGCGAATGACGTACCAGCGCACGGACTCTGGCATGAGGAGACGCACCAGTGGGGCGATCAGCAGACCGACGCCGCCCCACATGAACAGGTGGCGCCAGGCGTTCGGTCCGGCGTTGGGGATCACGGCGAACGCGAGCAGCGCGACCACCGGGGCGATGATCACGAAGGCGAGGGTCACGATCGACACGAAGCGGCCGCGTGACTTGGTCGGGAACATCTCGGCGATGTAGACGAGCAGCGCCGACGTCGCGGCTTGCACTCCGATTCCCGTGATCACCCGGGCGACGAGCATCAGCTCGAAGTTCGGCGCGAGCGCCGTCGTCAGCGCCCCGGCCGAGTAGAGGGCGGTCGACCAGACGAGGACCCACCGGCGGCCGAACCTGTCGGAGAGGCGCCCACCGACCAGGGCGCCCACGATCATCCCGCCGAAGAAGGCACTGCCGATCAGGCCGATCTGCCCGAGATCGAACGTGGTGTCCTCGATGATCGCCGGGATCACGTAGGCGAAGAGTGCGTTGTCGTAGTACTCGAGCGTGAGGTTGGCGGTCAGGAGCGAGATCCAGACGATGTGCGGCAGCATCACGGGCAAGCGGTCGAGCCGCGTAGGCACGTCGGTGGGGCTCTTCGGGCAGACAGCCGTGTCCGCGTTGTCTTGAAGACCCATTGTTCTCCCTTTCCATGCGACAACGCTGTCGCACTCGTGAGTGGGGAGGAGCAAGCACGCGCACGCACGTGTAGATCAGGACGCCTCGGGCCCCGGGCAACGTGATGGGCCGTCGCCGGAGCGGCGGTAGTGCGTCAGTGCGGTTCGACTGCGACCGAGGGCAATCGGAGTCCCTCGGTCGCAGCTGGTGCCGGGCCGGGCAAGGTGCCTCGAGGTCAGCCCTCTCCGCTGCCCGCCACGGCGACGACGCGGATCTCCACCAGGAACTCGGGTCGGGCCAGCTGGGTCACCCCGACCGCGGTCCACGATGGATACCGGTCGGGGACGTACTCGTCCTTGACCCGGGTGAATTCCTTGATGTCGCCCCGGAGATCGGTGTGGAACGTGGTCAGTTCGACGATGTCGGCCAGGCTTGCGCCGGCGGCTTCGAGGACGTTCTGCACGCCCTCGAACGCGAGTCGGGCCTGGGCTTCCATGCCATCGCCCGGCGTCGTGGTGACGGGGTCGATCCCGACCTGGCCGGACACCCAGATCAGGTCGCCGACCCGGGTCGCCTGCGAGAAGTGCAGCCTGTCGTACATCTCTTCGGTGGCGGGCGGGTTGATCGATCGGCGCTTCATGTCGCCTCCTGGCGGGATCGGTCAGACGACCTTGCGGAAGATGGGCGAGCGGAACGGGTCTCCCGCGTTGAGCTTCGCCATCTCCTCGGCGAAGAGGACGCCGTTGCGTGCGTAGCGCGGGTTCGACTCCGGCAGGGGCCGGAACGTGGCGTCGTCGCCGAAGAAGCGCAGCACCAGCGTGTGCCGGTCCGGGCACCCGGCGTCGACGCCGGCGCCGCCGTGCAGCGAACGGGGATGGAGCACGACGACATCGCCGGGATCGACCTCCCACGAGATCACGTCGTAGGCGTCGGGGTCTACCGCGCGCTCGGCGTCGATGTTCGGCAGCCGAGGCAGGGTGCCGTCACCGTAGAGCGGATCGGTGGGATCGTCGGGGTCCGCGAAGCTGGCCCCGTCGTACTGGATGCCGCGATGAGAGCTGCGGACGATTTCCAGCGAGTTCTGCTTGGGGATGTGCTGGAAGGAGATCCAGGCATTGCCCCAGTGCTCGCCTGCCCACGGCAGGTTCGCCGTGTCCTGGTGCCAAGGTCCGCGACCGCTCTTCCCGCCGGCCTTGAGGAACACCTCCTCGGCGAAGTACCAGACGTGTTCCGAGCCCCACAGGTCGGCGAACAGCCGACCGAGCGGCAGCGACGACACCAGGTCGTCCAGCCGGTCCTTGGCGAGCGGGTTGGCGTTGTCGATGTGGGTCTGCAGCTTGGTCCCGTCGAGACCCTGGAACACGTAAGGGCCGGGGTTGGCGACGGCCCAGTCGAACGCCTCGCGGCACTGCGCCAGCTGCGCGTCGTCGAGGCAGTCCTCGATGAGGACGGCACCGTCGTTCCGGAACGCTTCCCGCACTGACTCGTCCATCAGTCGCTCCATTTCTCGTATCGGCTGTGATGGGAAACACGGTAGGAGTCCGCTCGGTTTTACACAACAGTCGTTATGAAAATTGTGTGGCAGAATCGACGGGGTGCCGAACACGAAGGCCCGGCTGCCGGGTGGCGATGGCGGAACCGAGCCGGTCGTGCAGCGTGGCCGCCCGACCGGGGACCACGCCGCGAAGCGGGCGGAGCTGCTGAAGGCGGCGACGTCGGTGATCGCGCAGGAGGGCTACGCCAACGCGTCGCTGCGCAAGGTGGCCCGGCGCGCGGGGTGCACGACCGGGGCGGTGACCTATTACTTCGCGAACAAGGAGGAACTGGTCACCGCGTTGGCCGAAAGCCGGTTCGACACCTACGACGCGATGCTGGAGGCCGTCCGGGAGCAGACCGACATCAAGGCGCTTTTCCAGCGGTGGCTGGATCTGACGACCGGCGATCCCGAGTTCTGGCCGGTGATGTCCCAATTGCTCGCTCACGCGCGCTACGAACCGGCCCTCTCCGCCGTCATCGAGCAGCGCTACGCGCGCTACCGCGCGGTACATGCCACGATCCTCGAGGCCGGGCAGGAACGGGGCACCGTCCGTGACGACATTCCCGCGGACCTGCTCGCCGATCAGCTCGCCGCCATGGGCGACGGCTGGATGATGATGTTCCCCTTCGAACCCGAGAGGTTCACGCCGAGCCGGGTCCGGGCGCTCGTGGACGCCGCCCTCACCTTGATCGCTCCCACCCCGGGCTCGTAGTCCGCGAACTCCTCGCGGTGGCGGGACATCGCGCGATCAGCCGCCGTCGGCCAGTGCGCGAGCGATGTCCCGGGCCGCCTTGGCGCCGGTCGCGATGGCGCCGTCGATGCCGCCGACGCCGACCGCCGCGATGTCACCACCGGCGAAGTGGATGCGCCCGTGGGGCTCGCGCATCAGCGGCGCGGCCCGGGTCAGGTTCCCCGGCCGGTGGTGAACCCATGTGCCTTGCGAGAACTCGTCGCCGACCCAGTCGTGAGCGGCGGTGGCCACCACTTCGATGTCGGGGACGAAGATCCGCAGGGCCCGCTGCACCGCCTCCCGGTCCTCGGCGCTGATCGTCGAGGCGTCGGAGCAGAAGCACACGATGAGCGTGTCGCCGTCGTGGTGGCCCTCCGTCTTGGCCGTGTTGATGGGGTGCTTGCCGACCGGGGCGTTGGCGGCGAAGGGTTCGATCTCGCCCTTGGCCCGCGCCCAGATCTTGGTCGTCTTCATCGGATTCCCCTGGTCGATCATGGTGCGCACGGGCTGCGCGACCGGAGGCGCGATGGTCACGTCGTTCAGGGTGTTGAGCGGGAGCGCGACGACGGCGCGCCGTGCTCGGATGCGCTCGCCGTCGCGGGTCGTCACGACGACCCCGGCTCCGTCGTCCTCGATCGCCGTCACCGGCGTGGACAGGCGCAGCTCGGCCTTCGAATCGCCGGTGATCGCGTCGAGCAGGCGCTTGGTCCCGCCCTCGATCGGCCAGTGACCGGCCGTCTCGATGAACGCGCCCCAATCGCCGAAATTGGCCGCGACCCACAAGAGGAACTGCGCCACGCCCTGCTCGCGGTAGGAATGGACCAGCGACGACAACGCGCCGTCGAGCACGTCCCGGTCCCATGTGGACAGGTTCAGCGAGTCGAGGCGGTCCCCGAGCGTCTCCTGCTCGATCGCACTGGTGTCGCCGGCAGCGACGTCGAACGGCCGGGGAAACCGCTGCCGCGCGTCGGCCACGAACTGAGCGAGCAACGGACCTCCGAAACCGGTGTACTCGACCGGGGTTCCGGAGTGCACGCCACCGTCGGCGAGCCAGTAGATCTTCTCGATCTCCAGCGGTGTCGACAGGCCGATGCCGTAGCGCTCCAGCTCGCGCCAGACGTTCGGCTGGGTCCAGTGCGCGTACGCGCCGCCGAACTCCACCGAGCGGCCGAAGGCTTCACCCGAGAAGGTCCGGCCGCCGATCCTGTCGCGCGCTTCCAGATGGATCACCGAGCAGCCCTCGACACTGAGGTCCCGGGCCGCGATCACGCCGGCGAACCCGGCGCCGATTACCGCAACGTCATACATGTCACGGACTCCTGTCGTGAGTGCTTGGAGGACCTTTCAGCCCTTGCGGCCGTGGAGGCGGTCCGACATCCGGTCGATCATCCACATGGCACGCAAGGCAAGCGGGTTGGAGATGGGCGTGGGCGCGAACCGCGGCTGTGCTCGCCAGACGGCGCTGAGGTCGTCGTGCAGTTCGTCGCCGGCGAGCCGGTCGGCGAGCAACGTGCCGAGGTAGGGCGCCTGGGCGAGGCCGTGGCCGTTGCAGCCGATGGCGTAGAAGACGTTCCCCGTCGCTTCACCGGCGACGGGCAGCCAGGGCGACGTCATCGCGATCCACCCGCCCCACGTCCGATCCAGCGCGACGCCGCGAAGCGACGGGAACCGGGAGCGGAAGCCGCGGGCGAGGTCCGCGACGGCCGCCGGGTCCGGGCCACGGGTCTCCAGCGCTCCCCGCCCCACCTGGAGCCGACGGACGCCGAAGACGATCGTGTTGCGCGGCGTGAGGCGGTAGCTCTCCATGATGTTGTGCTTGGTCGCGATGCCGGCACGACTCGTCCAACCCGTCGCTTCCAGGCGTTCGGGCTCGATCGGTTCGGTTTCGACCATGCGCACCCAGATGGGCGTGGCCAGCCGCTTCGGGGCGATCGCGAGGTCGCGGGAGTAGGCGTTGGTGGCGAGCACGACCCGCTCTGCACGGACGCGGCCTCCCGGCACGCTGACGACGACTCCCGCACTGGTGGGCTCCACCGCTCGTACGGGAGTGCGCTCGAAAACCCTCGCACCCGAGCCGAGAAGCGCCTCACGAACCCCGCGCGCGAACTTCCCCGGGTTCATCAGTCCTCCGAGGGGCTCGAAGAGACCGCCGAGGAACGCTTCCGGCAGACCGAGCTCGCGGCCGTCGCCGAACTCGGCGTCCGCCCCCGCCTTCTGGAGGATCTGCGCGATTCGCCGCACCTTCTGGAGCTGTCCTCTGGAGACCGCGGCCCCCACGTTGCCCGTCGGCTCGTACTCGCAGTCGATCTCGAGCCGGTCGAGCAGCTCCTCCGTGAAGCGGACTGATCCCTGCGCGAAGCGGACGATGTCGCGAAGACGGTGCGGGTGCAGCGCGCCCAGGAGCTGGGGATCACCGGCCGGCGAAGCAGACAACTGGCCTGCGTTGCGGGAGCTCGCCCCGAAGCCGCAGAACTCGGCTTCGAGCAAGACGACGTCGGCGCCTCGTTCGGCCAGCCGCAGCGCGGCCGCCATGCCGGCGTACCCGCCACCGACGACGGCGACATCGCAGGTGAGTTCACCTTCGAGCGCCGGCACGACTTCCGCGGGGGGATCGATCCAACCGCTGAACGACGAGTAGGTGATTCCACCGACGGTCACATCGCACCTCTTCTGCTGTTGGGCCGACGCCGCCAGCGGCGTCGACCCGGGCGCGGAAGCCGAACGCTCCCGACTCAGCTGCCTCGGTCGTCGCCAGGACCTGCCCGCCGCAACGTCGTGCATGTTGGTCGCGAGCGCCAGACGACTGGGGAGGACCATACCGAGCCCTCGAGATTTTGCGCAACAGTCGTTATGAAAATCCAGAGGAAGGCGATCACGCCCAGCGAAGGTTCGATGCGAGGTCGGCGTCGGCAGGCGGCGTGGATCTCGTCGTCGGCGATCCCGTCAGCGCGCAGGGCGCGGATCCCGATCCAGCCCCAAGGCCCCGCGATGCGGGGACGCAGTTCCCTGCGGGCTCCCCTACCCCGACGGGCGGGCTGCGATCGGACCGAACCGGGAAGCCACTATCCGCAGCTGAACACGCTGGTCACCCAGTGTCGGCCACACGCACGCGTTGCGGCGGCCCTCCTGGGTGGGCGGCCCCCGGGGCCGCTGCCGGGGATCATGCCGGTACCGGCTCGGCGCACGACTCGATCACGTCGCCGGCGATCTCCTCCAGCTTCGGGAGGGCCATCATTCGCCTCCGCACCGCGGATACCGCGGCGCGGTACCGCGTTTCGGCGAGAACCTCGGAAATCGCGTCCCGGACCTGCGAAGGGGTTGCGGTGGACCGGTCGAGCAGCAGGCCCATGCCGTGCGCGGCCATTTCTCTTCCGTTGAGCGGCTGGTCGGCGAACCACGGAAGCATCACCATCGGGGTTTCGGCCTCGATCGCTTCTCGTGATCCACCGAACCCGCAATGCGTGACGAACACGTTTGCGCGCCGGAGCACGAGCGTTTGCGGCGCGTATTCCACCACGCGGACATGGCGAGGCTGTGGGAGGTACTGGGCGACGTTGCCGCGTCCGACCGCGACGATCACGGTGCCGTCGAAATCCGCGAGGGCTTCGAGAACGGTGCGGTTCGCCCGGTGGAAACCGGCCGCCATGCCGGGCGCGCAGTTTCCGGAACTCCCGAGCATCACGTAGGCCAAGGGCGTGTCGTCCGGCAGCTCGCGCACCCAGCGCGGGAGCACTTCGCGGGCCTGCCTGGGATTCTCGTGCCGGTAGGGCTGAACCGCCGGAATGGGTAGGTCTGCGAGGAAGAGTTCCCTCGGTGCGGGGGTGAGCACCACGTGGTCCAGGCTGCTCGGTGTCCGGGGTTCGGGGCCGAGGCCGAGTGCCGAGCGGTGTTCGGTCAGCCTCGGGCGGATGTGATCGGCGTGGTGATCCCAGACGTTGCGCAGCAGGCCGTTGTCGGCGGAGAGGTTCCGGATTCCCAGCGACAGCGCCAGAAGCGGTCCCGCCCACTCCGCGCAGTCGTTGACGACGACGTCGGGGGCCCAGTGCCTCGCGTGTTCCAGCAGGTCCTCGAACATCGGCAGCACGCACTGTCCGGCCAGGACGTCGCCGTAGAGCACCTGGCAGAAGGCTTCGTTGCCATCCCGGGCCAAGGCCGACGTCAGCCGCCGCTCGATGTCCGGGTCCGCCGTCCAGTCGAGCCCGGCCGACAGGTGGGGGATGCCGTACGACCTGGTCACGAGGCGCTCCATCGACGCCGCTGTCGCCAGCCGCACGTCGTGCCCGCGCCTGAGCAGCGCTCGTGCCAACGGTTCGTGCGGCCGGATGTGGGCCGGAAGGGCCAGTGACGTGAACAGGATTCTCAGCGGTCTCGCCGTGACCGCCCGCGATCCGGGGCCGGCCGTTCCCGGCGGCGGATCGGCCCCGTCAGCGACGGATGACGGATTCCCGTCTGCCGAGTTCATGCGTTATCAGCGCAGAACACGCACTGTCCTTCCGTGTCGGGTTCGTCACCAGGACCTGGCCGCGATCGACGCGATGCATCTGCGAGCATTCCTACCGGCCTCGGAGGATTGGTGGGTACCCGCGAACCGTGGTGCTGCCTGAACACTCAGGAGTCTTGCCTCTTCGGTCATCGCCGAGGCTCGGGAGAACTGTGCCGTCGAGCGGGTGCGCTCAACTGCATCCAGGTGATCCGCTATCCACATAGGACACGCCGATCATTATGAAACAGGCTTATAAGACACAACGGCCTGACGTGCGATTTGTCCATCTGTTGCCGGTTTTGCGCTTGGGCGCTGCACTTCGTTGCATCGATTGACAATCATGTGGCGGTCGGTGAAGCATCCGAGCGCATGAGCCCATTGCCTCGACGTCGCTTGCTCCAGCTGTCCACGGCGGCCGGCCTCGCCGTGTTCGGCGCAGCTGCCTGCAGCACCCCCCGGGAAGGACAGGGCAACGTCTATGCGCAACCGCTCATTCCGCAGGTGACCGCGCCACCACCGAACGGCGTTCTCGGTGTGAACTTCAACGGTGACCCGCACATCATGACCTTCGGCGAACTCAAGACCGCCGAGGCGACGTGGCTGCGCGGCTTTTTCGCGATGCCCGATGCGGGCAAGGGAAAGCCGGCCGATGCCCCCGCGATCAGCACCCTGCTGCAGGCCGGCGCGCACGGCTACGGAACCGTGTTGTCGCTGAAGTTCCCCTACTTCCCGGAACGCGAGAAGCCGTTGCCGCGCCCCGGCACCGATGCGATGAACGCCGAACTCCGCCGGCTGGACAAGATGTTGCCGGAGGTGCTGAACAAGGTCGACATCCTGGTGATCGGCAACGAGCCGTTCATCGAATCCCCGCACGATGAATGGAACAACGGGGCGATCAACGCCTTCTACGAGGCCATCGCCGACCACGTCATCAAGTATCGTGCCGCGCACTTCCCGGACGAGTGCAAGACGCGGCTCTACATGGGCTCGCTCAGCCACCTCGACGATCCCGAGTGGACAGGCGAGGGCACCGAGCGCTGGATGGCCCACGTCCGCAACACCCCGGAGATCGAGGGCACGGACATCCATCCGCACGTTGCGGACCTGCACGACGCCGATGCCTACCTCGACTACATCCTGCCCCGGCTGGGTCCGGACAAGAAGTTCCTCGCCACCGAGTTCTCCCTCGTTCAGCTCTGGGAGAAGCATCTCACCGACCGGGTGTCCCGCGAGTACGCCGACAAGTACGACATCCCGCCGGACACCCGGGCGTGGCAGGTCATCAAGAACGCGCTCGACAGGCCGTTCCCGCAGGGACGGTGGTATGACTTCCTGCGCACCAGCCCGTGGTTCGAGAACAACAAGAACTTCCTGCACGACCAGACGCAGAAGTTCCGGGCCACCGGCAAGCTCGCCGTGGCCACCTACGGGGTCGGTCAGGACGCCGCCATGTCGAACAGCTTCGGCCCGGACAAGAAGCCTTGGCTGCTGAACAGCCTGTTCGCCTCGCGCACGGTGCAGCCCCTCCCCGACGGCACCCCCGCTCCCAACTACGCCTGGCTCGACGAGTTCAAGGCCCTGCAGCAGCAGTGACTTCTGCGCTGCGAGTGGGAAGGATTGCTACCGCAAGACTTTCCACCCGCCGGCCATGTGGCCGGCGCAGTCGCCCCGCCAGTTGAAAACGCTCGACCGAGGCACCCCAGCCGAGCGTTCTGCCACGCGATTCGTCGCCATCAAGTTGCGACGACCCCCAGATCCATCGCCGTCAGCCCAGCTCTTCCGGGGTGGACACCAGCGAGCTGACCCGCAGGTGCTTCGCGGCGAATCGCATCTCGTCGGCGCCGACGAGATGGACCGGCTGCGGCTCGGACATGTCCGGCAGCGAGGACTGGAATCCGGTGAGGACATTGGCGTTCGGGTCGCCGCTGTCGGCCAGGATCATGCCGATGCCGGCGTACGCGATCTCGCCGGGCTGGAGGGTGAATTCCTCGGGCGCGTCGGGAAGCCGCACGTCCTCGACGGGCAGCTCCTCGATCGGCGAGCCGCTCATGTCCAGGCCCTGGAGGTTGGGCACGCCGCCGTTGATCGTGCAGGTCTTGTCCGACCGGTTCCCGTACGACACGATGAAACTGCCGGGCTCGCCCTCCACAGGTGCGGCAGAGATGAGGAAATCGGCCTCCGAGCAGTTCGACGTGCCGATGTCCCCGCCGCCCCCGCCCGAGGCCGGACCGGCATTGACCGCGCCGCGCTCGGGCGCGGGCTGGAGAGCGGTGGCGGCTCCGCAGCCGGTGATCAGCAGTGCTCCACCCAGAATGCCGGTGATGGCCGTCGTCATGCGGTAGCGCTTGAGCATCGTGCTCCCCTTTTCTTCAGGTGTATCAGCGGTTTCTCACCGCTTTGTCATCCCGAAAGACGCCCCATGACCACCGGGGTTGCGTCCACCGCGCGGATTCGAGCAACGTTGCCCGAAAGGGCACCAACCCCCTGATCGACTTGACTCGGAGAGACCGCGAGGGACCTTCCCGGAACCCCAACGGCTATCCGCGTGAAAGCACTGACACCCGTTCCGCGGCTCTTCTCAGGAACGGCCGGCCGCCTTCGCGCACACATGTCTGTTCGTGGAGCCCACGGCCGTTGGCGTTCTTCATAGCAGAACAGACTTTCCGCCAGGGCGTCACTGCCGCACGATGGAACGTGCTACCCGGTAGTCCGCGGCAAGGCTCGACAGCCCACGCCCTCACGGCCCAGGGTGGTCCGATGCCCAGAGGAGCAAGACCAGTGCAGTTCTATCTCGACGGCTACAAGCCCGGGGACCCGTTCGTCGCGGACCCCCACCCGTCCCTGGCCGACCGTCCAGGCGGCCTGCCGGACACGGCCGATGTTCTGATCATCGGCTGCGGTCCGGCCGGACTGGTCCTGGCGGCCCAGCTCGCCGAGTTCCCCGAGATCCACACCGTGATCGTCGACCGGCGGGACGGGCCGCTCGAGGTCGGCCAAGCCGACGGCGTGGCGTGCCGCACGGTGGAGATGTTCGAGGCGTTCGGCCTGGCCGACCAGCTCATCCACGAGGGCTACCAGGTCAACGAAGTGACCTTCTGGCGACCGGACCCCCAGGACGGCACCTCCATCGTCCGGACCGGACGCATCGACGACGTCGAGGACGGCATCTCCGAGATGCCGCACATGATCGTCAACCAGGCACGGATGCTGGCCTACCTGCGCGACCACATGCGCCGCTCCGCCTCCCGCGCCGAACCCGTCTACGGGCTGCACGCCACCGACGTGCGGATCGACACCGACGCCGACGCCGAACACCCGGTCACGGTCACGCTTCAGCACGTCAAGGACTTCCAGCCGACCGGAGAGAGCTCGACCATCCGCGCCCGGTACGTCGTCGGTTGCGACGGCTCGCGCAGCGGCACCCGGGAAGCCATCGGCCGTCGTCTCGAGGGCGACACGGCCAACCAGTCATGGGGTGTGCTGGACGTCCTCGCCGTCACCGACTTCCCCGACATCCGGCTCAAGTCCGCCATCCACTCCGAACAGGGCAGCATCCTGGTCATCCCGCGCGAAGGCGGTTACCTGGTCCGGCTCTACATCGAGCTCGACAACGACCGCGACGCCGAGATGCTCCGCGAGCGCAGCGTGACCCCGGAGAAACTCGCCGCAGTCGCCGGCCGGATCCTGCACCCCTACACCCTCGAGGTGAAGCACGTCGGGTGGTGGGCGGTCTACGAGATCGGCCAGCGCCTCTGCGACCGCTTCGACGACGTCCCCGACGCCGAGACCGACACCCGCCAGCCTCGCGTCTTCATCGCCGGCGACGCCTGCCACACCCACAGCGCGAAGGCCGGGCAGGGCATGAACGTCTCGATGGCCGACGCCTGGAACCTCGGGTGGAAGCTCGGCACCGTGCTCCGCGGGACCTCGCGGCCCGAGGTGCTGCGCACCTACTCGGCGGAACGGCAGAAGGTCGCCCAGCAGCTCATCGACTTCGACCGCGAATTCGCTGCGCTGTTCAGCACCCGGCCGGACAGCGACAAGGACGCCGACCCGGCGCGGTTCCAGCACTACTTCCGCGAGCAGGGCCGGTTCACCGCCGGGGTCGCGGTCCGCTACGAGCCCTCGGTCCTCACCGCGGCACCGACCCACCAGGACCTGGCGGAGGGCTTCCCGATCGGGATGCGGTTCCACTCCGCGCCGGTCATCCGGCTGGCCGACGCCAAGCCGATGCACCTCGGCCACGCGGCCCGGGCCGACGGCGCCTGGCGCCTCTACGCGTTCGCCGACCGGGCCCATCCCGGCGGCCCCGATTCCCGGCTGCGGGATCTGGCCGGGTTCCTGGCCTCGGAAGGCTCACCGATCGCCCGGTTCACCCCGCCCGGCGCCGACCCCGACTCGGTGATCGACGTCCGGGCCGTCCTCCAGCAGGGACATCGCGACGTCACCGTCGACGACCTGCCGCCGGTCCTCCTCCCCCGCAAGGGATCGTTCGAGCTCATCGACTACGAGAAGGTCTTCTGCCCCGATCCGGCCACCGACATCTTCGATCTGCGCGGCCTGGACCGGGACCGCGGAGCCCTCGTGGTCGTCCGGCCGGACCAGTACGTCGCGAACGTCCTCCCCCTCGACGCCCACGACGAGCTCGTCGACTTCCTCGGCAGCGTGCTGGTCGAGGTCGGGACGCCGACCTGCTAACGCAGACGTCGAGCCAACAGAGCGGTCACCCTCAGCCGGCGACGGGCCCCTGGGCGATTTCCTTGATGACATCGGCGGGGCTGGGACGAGCGTCGTTCTCCGCGGCGGCGGCCTGGGCCCGGTCGCGGAAGGTTCCCTCTCCCAACGCCCGCCGCACCGCGGGAAAGATCTCGTCCCCGCTGTCAACGGTGATCGCCGCTCCGGCAGCAGCAGCCCGGGCGGCATTGATCGGCTGATCGGCGCCCTGCGGCCACAGCACCATGGGAAGACCGTGTGCCAGGGCGCCGAGGACCGTGCCGGAACCGCCGGCACCGACGACAAGATCCGCTCGGTCGAGAAGCTGGCCGAGCGGCACGAACGGCACGAAGTGCACCTCGACGCCGTCGGGTCGCCGGCTCGGCCGGGAGCCGTCATCGCCCGCGGCCGGGTTCCTCATCGACGAGCCCACAGTGGCGATCACGTTGACGTCGTGGCCTGCCATCGCCCTCACGGTCGTGTCGAGCACGTCCGGGTCCGAGAAGATCGTGCCCAGGGTGACCAGCACCGTGGGCTTGGCCGGGTCCGCGAAGGCCGGCGGTTCGAATGCCATGTCGCGGGGGCGTCGGTGGGCTTGCGTGCGCAGTGGCAGCACGGGAACGCGGCTCGACCAGTCGGGGTCCTGCAGTTGTGGTGGGCACGGGTCGATGTAGCTCAGCGGCCCAACGGGGTCCAGCCCGGCGTCCCGATAGCGCGAAGCCGCGGCGCGCTCGATCTCGGTGATCACGGCGTGCGTCGCGGGGCCGATACCCACCTGGTACCAGGGGATGCCGAGATCTGCTGCGACCATCGGGCCGATCGCGTCGAACATCTCGGCCACGATCAGGTCGGGCGCCCACTCGCGGCCAAGACCGATCGTCTCACCGCCGCCGAGGTCCACGCGGGAGCCGCCGAAGATCTCCCCGATGAGTTCGGGCCCCGGGTGGAAGGGGTCTGCGCCGGTGCGGCGGGCAGCGTCCTCCGAGAACTCCATCGGCATCGCACCTGCGGCCAGGAATGCCACCTCGGCGGCGAGCTCCGGACCGACCTCATCCCGCACGCCGGCGCTGGTCGCCAGCGCAACGGTATGCCCTGCCTCGACCGCTGCCTGCATCAACGGCCCCAACGGCAGAACGTGGCCGTACGCGGGGGTCGCACTGAACAGAATTCGCACAAAACCAACCTATACAGCAGTTCTGCCACTCGAGTCCGCATCGAAGTCGATCAGGACCATTCGTCGATCCGCTTTCAGCGGTCGATCAGCGGCGCCACCTCGGCGACCCGGTTGGTCCAGACGTAGCCGGTGAAACCACTGGGAATCCGCGCCAGCGACTCCTGTGTGTCGAATCCTTCGGAGAACCCACCCGATCCGGCTACCAGGACGACGCGGCTGCCCGCGGACTCCATGCGGCTCACGAACTTCGACGGCCACGCCCACAGCCACGGCGCGTAAGACTCCGGGATGTGCAGTTCGGTGTTCGCGCAGGCGTCCGGAACGATCCCGGTCCACCCGATCGCCTCGTACCGCAGAAGGCAGTCGGCCATGCTGCCCTTCGACGCGGCGCGGATCTGCGGCAGCCGATCCCGGACGGCCCGCACCGGCGCATCACCACCGTAGACGGCGATGTCGGCCAACCGAGCCGCGTCCAGCTCGGACAGCCGCTGGGCCAACGCAGCGCCCTCGGCCGCATCCTCGCTCTTGACGTGGATCAGCAGCGGCTCTTGGGGGAACGCCGAGAGCACCTCGTCCAGCGACGGCATGAGCCCGACACCGCGCCCCCGGAACGGGAAGGTCCGGCCGCCGTCCGCCGTGTAGCCGTGGCCGATGTCGAGCGCCTTCAGCTCGGCCATCGGGAAGTCCCGGGTGGTGCCGGCCCCGTCGGTGCGGCAGTCCACCTCCCAGTCGTGGAAGACCGCGAACTGCCCGTCGCTGGTGATGTGCACGTCGAGTTCGACCAGGTCGGCCCCGGAGTCGAACGCCGCGCGCAGGCCGGCGATCGTGTTCTCGAGGAACCCGTGCGCCGGAGGATCGATCCGCTCGGCGGTGCACGTGTCGTTCTCCACGCCGGCGGTGCTGAACGTCTGCGCGACACCGCGATGTGCCAGCACCTTCGGAGATTCCCCGCCGACCTCCGCGAACAGCTGGGTGTTGTTGACGAAGGCGAACGCGGCGAGGAACGCGACGACCGCGCCGAGGATGTACCGCTTCTTCCGCCACCGCGGACGTGCTTCGGGCATGCCGCATTCTGCCGCGAGCCCGGAAACCGGCTCAAACCGGTCTTCGCACCCACGACCGCTCAACGGACCGACGCCTCACCCGGGTGCGGTGAGGTTCGCGTCGGTCGACGCCGCCCCGTTGCGCTCCGGGTTCAGCACTGCGCGGGCGAACGACCTGACCTGCGAGACATGTCCTCAGTGGAACCTACCGCGCACCAGCTCGTCGCCGCGCCCGGCCCCATCGACACCACACGACTGGAGAACGAGCTCGTGGCCTGGTTCAGCGGTGCCGAACATCCGCAGCGTTCGCGGAACGGACCCGTTGCCTGAGGATGGTGCGCTGCTTCTCGGGTGCGACCTTGCGGAAGTCGCTCAGGTAGATCTCGTGATGCTTGCCGGCCATGCACAACCCGTGGCTGGGGATGAACTCGTGATGCAGTTGCGCGAGCACGTCCGCCTCGTCGTCGAAGGAGCCGATGTGCAGCGTCTGCACGCACCGCCCCTCGGACAACGCCTCCAGACGAACGTCGTCGAGACGCGCTGGCCGGTTCTTCTTCCCGGCCTGCTCGACAGCGGTGGCGAACATGGCCTGGTCGATCCAGCCGGGGGCCATGAGCATCATCGTCCAGTCCCACTGCGACTTGTCACGAGCGGCCGTGAAGGAGTCCATGTCCTCGGCCCACCACAGGCCTTCCAGCGGCGGGACCACGTAGTCGCGGCCGAGCCCCTGCTTGCTGGCGAACTTCAGCTTGTAGGCGACCGGGTAGAGCGCTTCGACCGCCTCGGCGAAAGCGGGCGAGGCGTTGGGGTCGCCGTGACCGTCGACCATGAGGTACTGCATGTCGGGCACCTCCACGAATCGGAACCGGCCACGTTGCGCCTGGTAGGAGTCGAGGGTCTTCTTGAAGTCGATCTTGTCGGTCATCAGGAACCTGGGCTCGCCTGGCGGAGCCACTGCCTTTCTGCCTCCCAGGAGGCTGAGCGGGTACGAGAACATCTCACGCGCCGGCCGGCTACCACTCACGAACAGGTGGGTGGGAGCTCGATGCCGGCGAGGTATTGGCCGCGGTTGGATTCGGCGATTTCGCCGGCGCCGAGGGCGCACAGGGCCGACAGCCACTGGTCGGGCCGGCCGGACCACACCTGAGGTGTGCCGGTGGTGGCGACGACGCCGGACGGTTCGCCATCACTTCCTTCTCCTGCGGCCGGACGAAGGACACGACGTGGCGATTGCGGTTGAGCAGGGACTGCAGCGCACCACTCGCCTGCGCGGTGGGCGCCGAGCGGTACGCCGCACCGGCCAACTGGGTGGCCAGCCGGGAGTTGGGTTGTGCCAGCGCTTCTGCCGCCAGCGCTCGGGACAGCGCCACCCGGGCCTGCCCTTCGGCTCGATCGCGTTGCTGCACAGCGAGAATCGACGGCGCGGTCACGCCCACGGTGAGCACGCACAGCAGGGCGACGCCGGAACGAGCCACGAGCTTGCGGCGGCGGTGCAGGCGGATGTCCTCGCTGTCGAGGTCGTCGGCGTGCACACCGTGGATCGGCGCGGCCAGTTTGCAGACCGCACTGCGGAATTCGGTGTGCCGCAAGGACAAGGAGTCCGTCTGCCGAGCCTTCACCAAGGGCACGCAATGCGGCTCGCTGTCGAACCAACCGCTGAGCCCCGGCGGCAGGGCGTTGGTCCGCGACCAGTCGAAGTCGTCGACCCCCCAGTGGATCTCGCCGTCGACCACTGCGATCAAGAAGTTCTCCGACGACCGGTGTTCCTGCCACAAGGCGACCTCTTGCCGCACCCACTTCGACTCTGCCGCCGCCCGCGACGCCAGCAGGATGAAGTAGCGCGAATCCAGCAGCGAGCGCTCGATCGACTTCGGCAACGATCCCGCCGAAAGGCTTTCGGCGTCGCGGAAAACGCGCATCGCCCTGCGGCGGAAGTTGGGCCGGGCGAGCCGGGTCAGACCGTTGCGCAGCGCGGTGGCCACTTTCTTGTCCGCGTGGCCGTAGGAGATGAAAGCGTCGTAGCCAGCCGCCCCGGCCGATGAGAGCTCCGTCACATCGCAACACTAGCAAGGTCGCTCATGACGCTTGGCCGGCTCGGTCACCACGAAGGCGGAGGCTGCGGCACCCATCACGGGTCTGCCGCAGCCCCCGAGTAGGCAGCATCCACACGGTTTGACCGAACTCGGCAGGACCTTCCTCCTTCCTCTGTCCACAGTGGCCGACTGGGCCGATCAACACGGTTCCGAGATCGACGAGGCACGTGCCCGCTACGACGCGACGTCCAGTTGACATCTGTGCGCGGACGGTGTCTGCGCCTCCTCGACGACCGCAGCATCGGCCTTGGCGACTGGGGGAACCGGCGCTTCCGGTCGAGATGATCCAGTAGCACGGCACATCGGCCGAGTGGCGGTGTCGCCGCCGTGGTCCTTCCGGGCGGATGCGTGACGCCCGGCGCTGCGCGTCGGGCGCTCTGGCGGTCGTCCTCCTGCTGGTCAGTCCTGCTGCGGTCGTTCCTCGATCGGGAACAGGATCGGGCTCAGCAGGTGAAGGCTGCGGCCTCGTGCGGGTTTGTTGTCCATCTTGGATGCGATGACCCCGCGCAACTCGCTTATGAGTTCGGCGAGTTCGTCCTGGCTGAGCCAGAGCGGTATCTGCCGGTAGCCCACCGAGTCGGCAGTCGGGTCTGCGTGATCCCGGTCGAGGTAGGCATTGAATTCGGCGTGCAGGGCGGCCATGGCGGCGGTGAACCCGTAGCGGTGGTCGTCCAGCGACATCGACGCGGCCGCGTCGATGTCGATCGTCGCGCGCTCGCGGCGCAGGCGGTAGCGGCGTTCGACGGCACCATGCACCCGCTGTTCGCCGACGACTTCCAGCAGTCCTGCCTCGGCCAGCAGGCCGACGTGCCGGTACAGGGTGGTCTTGGGAACGTCGGGCAGGCTCGCGCACAGATCGGATGTGGTGCGGGTACGCCCGCCGGACATGACGTGCACGATGCGCACCCGCACCGGATGCAGGAGAAGGTCAAGCGTGTCCACCAAGCCACGATCCCACATCTGGTACCGTTCCCAAAATTGGGAAAGCAGCGGATGTGCACTGACCGCGAGGGAGCCGGCGATGCAAGACCAGATGCGCGACCAACCGTCCGGGGACAGCCCCGACACCGCGACCGGGGCACCGCCACCATTGGGGCGGTACTACGAGGTAGGGGGTCGACGGTTACTGCTGCACCGCTCGGGCACCGGCAGCCCAGCGGTGGTGTTCCTACCCGGGGGCGGCGCGGTTGGCCTGGACTACTGGAACGTGCAGGAGCGGGCTGCCGAGCTCACCACGAGCGTGATCTACGACCGAACCGGGACGGGCTGGAGCGACCGGACCGACGCGCCGCTGACTTGCGCCGAGGTGACCGACGAGCTGCGCGACCTGCTGCGCACCGCCGACATACCCGCCCCCTACCTGCTGGTCGGCCATTCCCTGGGCGGCCTCTACGCCCGCCTCTACGCGACGCGCTTTCCCAACGAGGTGGCCGGCCTAGTCCTGATGGACACCGACCACGAGGACTACGACGCCTACATGCCCCGACAGCTGACGGAGATGCGGGGCGCATGGGATCCGGACCAGGAGCTGCCCGACGAGTTGCCGGAGGAGGCCGTTGCGCTCTACCGCGGTCTGTTCGCACAGATGATGGCGGACTGGCCGGAGGAGATCCGCGACTCGCTCATCGAACGCCACGTCAGCCCGGAATGGATCATGGACGGGTACGAGCTGGTGCCCTACCGCGACCGGTTCCTCGACGAGATGCGTCGCACAGGGCCGCTGCCCGATGTTCCGCTGATCGTCCTCACCGCCATGGACATCGACGACTTCAAGAAGGCGGTGCTGATCGGTGAATCCGAGTCGCTGCTCGCCGAGGAGATCGACGGCAAGCGGCGGCTCCATGACGCGCTGGCCGCATCGGTCCGGCGCGGTGAGAACCGCCTCGTCGACGGCGCCGGACACGCCTCCATCCACTGGCGGCGCCCCGACGCCGTACTACAAGCGATCCAGGACCTGCTCGGCAGGTGATACCCGAAAGCCATTACCACGTCAGGCGACGAGAACCATCGCCCACTCTCCCACCCAACTGGCTCCGCAGCGCCGGTGTGCATCCGGCGTCTTCCCTCACCGGTTCGCGTGTCCAAAATGGATATTTGGGCAGCCGCTTGATCACAGGACGGATCAGTACCCGGGCTGCTCGCGGTCCAGCTCGTCACGACGACCGCTCGCTGAACAGGATGGACCACCGGCTGGGCCCAACGGCTCGTGGATTTGCGGAACCACCCCAACACCGATGTCCGGGAAGCCGCGTGGTCAGCGCGCATGAGCCGCTGGGCCACACCTTCATACCCCTGATGACCCTGAAGTTTTCCGGTCAACTACCCCGATCCGCGAATCACGGACTTCGTGACAGAGCCGACATTCCCGGTTTTCGGGAGCCGCTTGTGCAACCTGGGTCGGATTCGTCGCGTCTTGATCACTGGTAGCTCCTTGACTCCGAAGGGCGGGAACCGTGCACGACGAGCCCACCGTGGTTCTTCCCAAGACCCGCAGGCGCTGGCGGCGCGTTCGGCGGATCGGCTTGTTCGTCATCGGCGGCTTCGTCCTCGCCGTGGCGGGTGCTTTCGGCATCGGGTACCTGGTTTGGGAGGTGCCGGATCCGCAGCAGGTCGCCGCCGGGACGCAGCAGTCGATCGTGCTCAAGTACGCGGATGGTTCCGAGATGATGCGGATCGTGCCGGAGAGCGGGAACCGGATCATGATCCAGGACCTGGGGGAGGTTTCCGGGCCGATGCGGCAGGCCACCCTCGCCGCCGAGGACGCGTCCTTCTACACCAACGGCGGGTTCGACTTGTCCGGCATCGTGCGCGCGGTGTTCGCGCAGATCACGGGCAGCGCCGGGGGTGGTTCGACGTTGACGCAGCAGTACATCAAGCTCGCCACCGGCGACGACGAGCACAACTACGCCCGCAAGTTCAAGGAGATCGTGCTGGCGTTCAAGATGACCAACGAACAGCCCAAGGACGAGATCTTCAAGGCCTACCTCAACACGGCGTACTACGGGCGCGGTGCTTGGGGCGTCCACGCCGCCGCCAACGCCTACTTCGGCAAGCTGCCGCGCGACCTGAACGCATCCGAAGCGGCACTGCTGGCGGGCGTGGTGCAGAAGCCGAACGAGAACGACCCGCGGGTGGACGCGGATCAGGCGAACTGGCGCTGGACCTACGTGGCCGACCAGATGCTGGCCAACGGGATGGTCGACCCCGGGCAGCGGGCAGCGATGCGGATGCCGGAGACCCGGGAGCGGTTCGCGTGGCGGGGCGAGGAGATGTCCGGTCCGCTGTTCCACGTCCGGGAACGGGTGCTGCAAGAGCTGGAGCAAGCCGGATTCAGCGCCCAGCAACTGCATCAGAACGGAAGCACGGTCATCACCACGATCGACCGCGACGCGCAGCGCGTGGCCGAGTCCGCGATGGCCGCGGAGACCGCGAATCAACCGCAGAACATCCGGGCCGCGCTGGTGGCGATCGAGCCTGGCACCGGCGCAATTCGCGCCTACCACAGCGGAGACCGCCAGATCGGCGGCTTCGACTGGGCCAAGGCCGTGCAGCCGCCGGGCACGACGATCCAGCCGTTCGTCGTGGCCGCGGGGTTGATGCAGGGTTACGGCCTCGGCGAGGTCTACAGCGGGCGATCACCGCAGGAGATCAACGGCGCCACTTATCGGAACACCGGTTCCTGCCCCGACCTCTCGACCTGCAGCGTCCGTGCGGCGATGTCGGAGTCGGTCGAGACGGCCTTCCTGAACATGACCCTGAAGTTCGGTCCTGGCAAGGTCCGCGATGCCGCCCTGCGTGCGGGAATTTCCCCGACCGCCGGGGGGAAACCGTCGATGCAGGAGCGTGATGGCGAGGTGGGGATCCGCATCGCGATGGGCGACTACCCGGTGAGCACCGTGGACATCGCGCGCGGGTATGCGACGCTGGCCGACGGCATGCGGTCGCAACCGCACTTCTTGCAGAAGGTGTTGGACAGCAACGGGAACGAGTTGGCCGACTTCGCGACCGAGCCGGAGAGCGCCTTCTCCGACAATCCCTCGGAGAGCAGGGACATCGCCGGGAACGTCACGGAATCCATGCGGTGGTCGTTCCCTTCGATGCTCCTCAACGATCCGGTCACCGGCGGGCTCACCACCGAGCGGCCGGTCGCGGGGAACAGCGGCATCGCCCAGTTCGGCGGTTCTCCGGACAAGACCCTGACGGCGTGGACGGCGGGCTTCACGCCGCAGATCGCCGTCGCGGTGTCGGTCAGCGCCAGCGACGAGAAGGGCCGACCGCAACCGGTGGTGGGGTCCGGCGGCTCGATGATGGGCGAGGTGTACCCGAACCGGATCTGGCGGCAGTTCATGAAGGCATACCTGGAGCCCAGGCCGGCCGAGGCGTTCATGCCGTTCATCCCCATCGGGACCTACGGCGACCCCAATCAGCTCCCACCGCCCCCGGGCGCGGCGGTGTTGGCAACCACCACCCCGACAGCGAGGCCGCGCTGACACTTGTTCGCTCGACCCGCTGCGGCGGGTATTCGTTCACCGCACCGGATCACTTGAACGGCTTCCAGCGCTCTCCCGCGAAGCGGACGAGCGCCTGCTCGAGCTGAGCGGGCACGGAGCCGTCGGTCGGCAAGTGGTACATCGCGATCCATCCGGCGGAGTTGACCCGCACCCACGCGGCGAGCTCGGCCTCGGGCGCCGGGCGCACGTGCAGCATGAACTCGTCGCTCTTGCCGAACGGCGGCTCGAACTTGCGCACGGCGACTTCCGCGACCTCGTCCCACGGGAAGGTGAGCGTCCGGCGGCCGACCGTTGCCTCGATGACCTCGCTGGTCAGATGCAGCTCGATCTTCCGGCTCAGGAGGCGGAGCAGGCCCCAGACGACCAGCATGGGCCCGCCCAGGAGTGCGCCCATGCTCAGCCACGCCTGGATGTCCGTCAAGCTGCTCCCGGACTGGACGATGAAGACCACCGCCATGACGGGCAGCAGCACCACGACCACCTGCAGCTTGAACCCGGTTCCGCCGCGGCTGTGGATCCGCAGCTCGTCCGCCTCGTACCGGCCCGCGACCTGTGCGGCGTCCTTCCCGGTCCACGCCGACGCGAGCCGGGCCTGCAGATGGGAGTGCCGGAACTGGTACACGCCGCCGACCCGGCGCAACACCCCGGCGCGGTGGGCATCTTCGAGGAAGGTCAGGACCGACCAGGGCAGGCGGCCCATTCCTGCCAACACCGCCTTCGCCAGCAGCCATTGGCACCACGGGCTCAGCACGACCACCACGACCGCGGACGCCAGCCCGCCGATCACCCAGATCCCGGACGCCGCCGCCCAGCCCGACGTCGGCAGCAGCCAGGCCACCGTCGCTCCGACCGCGGGGCTGACCAGCGCCGCCGTCAGTGCGGTGCACGCCTGCTCACCGCGGAGCAACGCACGGGGCCCCAGTACTTGAGCAGACTGCATCGGCGCGCTGAATCCAAGGATCAGGATTGCTGTGACGCCGACGCCCAAGAACAAGATGTCCGCGCCACTGGGCAAGAACGGCACGAGCCCAAGCACGATCGCGAGCGTCGTGATCATGCCGACCAGCCGCCCCTTCAGCCTCGGTCTCCGTGGCAACTCGCTCTTCCACAACCGAAGCAAGCTGATGACAACCCCACCGGCGAGCGCGGTTTTCAACGCAACGTCCGAGCCGAGAACGATCTCGAACGACTGGAATGCGTTCGGGGTGGGATACCAACCGATGAGGAGGTCCATCACCTGAACCAGGACGAAATAGCTCGCGACCAGAGCGGGTACCTCGACGAGCGGGACCGGATTCGCCCGGCTCAGCCGCCACCACTTGATTTCCCTGCTGTGCAAGCGCGTCACGTGCGCGGCCAGGAACGCCAGCCACCGCTGGGCCCGCAGCGGCCCCCAATCCCGAATGGGTCTCGGCTGATCCGGCGACCTCGGCCCAGCCGGGAAGACCGCCGGCACCAAGGCGTCGAGCAGGTGCCGGTCGATCGCCAACGCAGCTGGAAAGCGCTTCCTGTCGAGCAATGCGGTGGGATCGTTCGCCTTGCTGCTGTAGACGGTGCGCGCGAGCCACAGCATCAGCGGCGAAGCGAACGCCTTGGCGACCGGTCCGTCGGGATTCGTGGTGAGCTCGGACAGCACCGGCTCCCACCGGTCCAGCTGCCGCGGCTGGGAAGTCCTGCGCAGATAGCCTGCTGCCGTCTGGGTATCCACTGGCTGCGCACGGATCACGGCGGCACCGCCGAGCACGCTCTTGTCAGTGATCGCCTCGGCGTACTCCGCGGCCCGGCACGTGAGGATCACCGGCGAGCCGTCGCCCAGTGCCCTGTTCAGCTTGGCCAGCGCTTCCTCGAGCAGGAACTCCGGCATCTCGTCAAGGCCGTCCAGAACCGGAAGGATCCTGCGGTCGCGCACCAGCTCCCGGATCCGGTCACGGCTCAGATCCTCGCCCTGCCCCAGGTACTCCTCCTTGATGCGGCGCCCCAACCAGACGTCGAAGTGCTCCTTCACCGGATTCCACGACGACGCCAACAAGATCACCGGTACCGGCTGGTCCGCCGCGCGATCACGCAGCAGTTCCAGCGCCAGCAGGATCGCCAGCGACGTCTTGCCCGAGCCCGGCCCGCCGATGATCGCCAGCCGCTGCTCGGGCATCTCGCGGAACGCCTCCGTCAGCTCGGCCAGCCCACCGGCCGGCCCGGATCCCACGTTCTCCCGATGGTCGGCCACCGACCAGTCCGCCACCCATTGCACGGGAAGCTTTCCCGCGCCCGCCAGACCTCTCGCCACGGCCTCGTCCCGCCACTGCGCGTGCACGATCCCGGCAAGCCCCCTCGCCGCCGTGTCCAGAGCCGAATCCGTGACGGCCGGAAACACGATGTCACCGATGATCTCCCCGGCCTGCACCACGTAGGTCGCGTTCCCCGCGAACTGGTTGTGGACCTCCCCCATGGCTTTGATCTACCACCCCAGCCCGGGCAGAACCAGCCGCCGACTGTGTGGATGGCCTGGGAATGCCATGCGCCTACGTCGGGACGGCGTAGGCGACGATGTTGTGATCGTATTCGCGGGTGCTGTCGTTGAAGGGGCCTCCGCAGGTGATCAACACCAGGCGGGGATGGCCGGTGCGGTCGAACACGTCCGCCGGCAGGGATGCCTTCGGGTAGCTGCGCACTGCCGCAATCCGGTACCGGGTCGTGCTGTGCGCGGAGGCGATCTCGATAGGATCGCCCGGCTGGAGATCAGCCACCTGGAACAAAGCACCTGGACCGGCATTGCGGGTGTCGACGTGCCCGGCCAGCACGACTGTGCCGTGCCGGGAACCCGGTGCGGCGCCGGCGCTCCACCAGCCGACCACGCTGGGTGATTCGGGCACGCCCAGCTGCTGGTCCGGTCCGGGCAGAACCGGTTGTACCGGTGCGGCGACACCCAATGTCGACAGCCGCACCCGCTGCGGCACCTCGCTCGCTGACACCGACTCCAGCGCGTCCTGCTCCGCAGCAGGAGCAGGTCCCGCATGGGCGGGCGGGACGGTTCCGACATGCGGCAGGGTGGGACCGCCGGCCAGAACGTCGCCGAGTCCCGCCGCCGCAGTCACCAGACCGAGCGCCAGCAGAGCCTCCGGCGCCCGGCGCCGCCATGAGCTCACCCGAGCTGCCGGCGCCGACGCAGCAGCACCACGCCTGCACCCACGGCCATCGCCAGACCTCCCGCCACCAGGCCGAGGTCGGCAGCGTGGGACCGTACTCGCTCCGCCAGGCCGCCGGAACCCGTGTTGGCCCCCTTCGGCGGAATTCCGAGGGCCTTCGCATCCGCCTGGGCATGACTCAGGTGCTTGAGGACCGCCGGGAGAAAGTCCTTCGCGTAAGCCTGCACGTCAGCATCCCGGCCGGAGTCGATTTCGGCACGCGTTTGCGTGCTCGCCTCCTGGTGTCCGGAGATCTGCGCCTGCAGATAGGTGGTGTCGAACATAGCGCCGGACGCGCTCTCCAGCTGCTTCCCGGTGTTCTGCTGTTCCGCATTCGGCGACGACGGAAGCGTCACGCCCTTCTGACCGGCCAACTGCTCGAGCTTGCTCTGCGCGTTCTGGTGGTCGGCGAGCGTTTCCTGCGCCAGCGACCGCACCTGCGGCGTGGTGGCCTTCTGCAGCGCCAGCTTGCCTATCGTGATCTCCGCCAGATTCACCTGCGCAGCCTGCGTCATGAAGGACTTGTCCTGTTCCGCCGGTTCGGCGGCCGCGATGCCGGACGACTGCGCCGGATTTGTCGACGGCGAAGCCGCGTGCGCCGCAACGCCGGGCACAGCCAACGCCGCCACCAAGGCCGCACCACCGAACGCTGCCGCAGCGCATTTCCTCATCCCGGTCACCATCCCCCGGTCAAGAACCATTTCCGTGCGGGGAGTACCCCACATGCCGCAGCAGAAACTCCGGTGCAATACCGGATCTTTGGCCGGTCGGCCTGATTTCGCTCTTGGTTCGGCGATTCGATCGAGCTTCGGCGATCAGACCAAGAATCACAACACATGGCAGAAGGCCCTATGAACTGCACTTGCGTGCCGACCAGCGGGCCCTCACCAACGTCGAGCCGACAGAATTCGAACCTGCGGCACCTTGACCACCCAGCTCTGTCGCCGTGCCCGACAGCACCGGCAGCGCGCCGGCGTGACTGCCAAGCCCACGCTGAGCAGTGACAATCTTGCCGCTGCTGTCGACGCGCTGCAGGACTGCGTCGAGGCGGTGACCGCATGCGCCGCCGCGATGCTGACCGAGGACGACCTGCAGCCCCTGGCCCCCGCCGTGAGCCGTGACATGGATTGTGCCGACGTGGTCACCGCGACCCGCAACGTGCTCACCCGCGCCAACGGCGAACTCCGGAAGCACGGGCGCGGCAGACGTCGGTGTGGACCGCGTGCTGCAGACCGCCACCGAGCACGGCCTGACCGGGCCCGTCGAGATCACCCCGCCATCGGACGGCGGTGCGTACACCGTGCAGCAGATCCAGCGGCGCTCGCGATGTTGCTCTCGTCGCTGTAGCCCCTGAAACGAGTGGAGCTACTCCTCCGGTAGCGCGGTATCACCGTCGCGGTGGGCCGTGCTACCGGAGAAGCGGCGCAGTCGTTGGCTGTTCGACACGACGAGCACGGAGGACAGGGCCATCGCGGCCGCGGCGATGAGCGGATTGAGCAGGCCCAGCGCCGCAAGCGGAAAGGCCGCGACGTTGTAGCCGAACGCCCAGACCAAGTTGCCTCGAATCGTGCGAAGCGTGCGGCGGGCCAGCCTGATCGAATCCGGGACGGCGGTGAGTTCCTCGCGGACCAGGACGATGTCGGCGGCGTTGATCGCGACGTGAGTGCCCGAACCGATGGCGAGCCCGAGATCGGCGCATGCCAGGGCCGGTGCGTCGTTCACGCCATCACCGACGACCGCGACCGCACGTCCCTCGGACTGCAGGCGCCGCACGACTTCGACCTTCTCGTCCGGCAGGACCTCGGCGATCACCTCGCCGATGCCCACTTCCTCGGCGACCTTCCGCGCGGTGGCGTCGTTGTCGCCGGTGAGCATCACCGTGCGCAGGCCGATTCGGTGCAGTTCGGCCACAGCGGCCGCAGCCGACGGTTTGACCCGGTCCGCCACCGCGATCACGGCAACCGCACTCCCGTCGCAACCGACGACGACCGTCGTGTTGCCCTGCTGCTCCCATTTCCGGCGTGTTCGGTCGAAATCCTCCGGCAACACCAGACCATGCTCGTGGAAGAGCTTGGCGCGTCCCACAAGCACGTCGTGGCCGTCGACGGTTCCAGTGGCCCCCAGCCCCGGCATGCCTGTGAACCCCTCGACCTGCGGCAGAGTCTCCAGCTCCGCGCGCGCGTGGGAGCTGATCGCCGCAGCGACGGCGTGTTCGGAGACATCCTCCACCGCGCCGGCCAGGCGCAGAACACGACGCACGTCGACGTCGGGGACGCAGCTCACCTCGACCACGGTCATCCGACCGTCGGTGACGGTGCACGGTCTTGTCCAGAACCACGGTGTCGATGTCCTGCGTGGACTCCAGCGACCGGTAGCCCTTGATGAAGATCCCCAGCTGCGCCGCCCGGCCTGACGCCACCATGAGGGCCGTTGGTGTCGCCAGTCCCAGCGCGCACGGGCAGGCGATGACCAGCACGGCCAGCGCCGCGGTGAACGCTTCCTGCGGCGACCCCACCGCGAGCAGCCATCCGAGCAACGTGCCCGCCGCCGCCACCAGCACGGCGGGCACGAAGTAGGCGGAGATGCGGTCGGCGAGCCGCTGCACCGCGGCCTTGCCCGACTGCGCCTCCTCGACCATCCGCACCATCGCCGCCAGCTGGGTGTCCTGACCGACCCTGGTCGCTTCGACGACCAGCCAGCCGTTCAGCACGACCGTGCCCCCGACGACCTCGTCGTTCGCGATGACCTCGACCGGAACCGACTCACCGGTCATCGCGCTGCAGTCGACCGCGGCCTGCCCGTCGACCACGCGACCATCGGTGCCGATCGTCTCCCCCGCCCGCACGAGGAACCGCTGGCCGACGCCCAGTTCATCGACGGGAACCTGACGCTGCGAGCCGTCGTCGAGCAGCACGGTCACAGCCTTGGCACCGAGCGCGGCGAGCTCGCGCAGCGCGTCACCCGCGTTGCGGTGCGCCCTGGCCTCGACGTAGCGACCGGCCAGCACGAACGCCGCGACCCCGGCCGCCACCTCCAGGTAGATCGCCCCTTCCGGCCGCAGCAGAAGCCGCCACCCCACCGCATCGCCGGCACTCCCGGTCTGGAAGAACATGGCGTACAACGACCAGCCCGTCGCCGCCGTGATCCCGAGCGACACGAGAGTGTCCATCGAGGACGCCCGGTGCCGCGCGTTGATCAGGGCGGCTCGGTGCAACGGCCAAGCCGCCCACCCGACGACAGGCAGGGCCAGCACGAGGAGCAGCCACTGCCAACCGGTGAACCGCGCCTGGGGCAAGAACATGAACAACAGCGACAGGTCGCAAATGGGCACGAACAACGCGATCGAGACCACCATGCGGCGCCAGAGATCGCGTGCCCGGTCATCGTCCGGTTCCGCCTCGCTTTCCGGAGCGAGCACCGCAGCCTGGTACCCGGCTTTCTCCACGGTGTCCACCAGCAGCGCATCGTCCACCAACGACGTCGCCGTCACGCTCGCGCGCCCGGCGGCGTAGTTCACGGTGGCGTGCACACCGTCGAGCTTGTTGAGCTTGCGCTCGATGCGCGCGGAGCAAGCGGCACACGTCATGCCGCTCACCGACAACTCCACGCGCCGTCCGGCGCCGGTGCTGTCGGAGGTCGATGACTTCACGGAAGAGCGAACCTTTCGTCTGTTCCTGCACACCGAGTCGCGATGGACTCGATCAGCTGCGCCGATCGACATGGCGCTGAACAGGTGGTCGCGCACCGGTGGCGAAAAGTTCCCGCCCCATGACTCTTCAGCGTCCCGTCCATATCGGCTTGCGCTTCTCCGCGAACGCTGCCAGCCCCTCAAGTCGATCCTCGGAGTCGAGCGCCCTGGCGGCGATCGGCTGCTGCGCCTCCCACGCCTCCTCCTCTGTCACCCACGACGACGACCGGAAGATGATCTCCTTCGAGGCCATCACTGCCGTAGGCCCGTTTTCCTGCAGAGATTCGGCGAGTTCCAATGCGGCCTCGAAGGCGGCTCCCGGGGGTACGACCCGGTTGACCACGCCCCAGTGGTGGAAGAACTCCGCGTCGCGGAACACACCGGTCAAGGCGAGCTCCATGGCCACGTGGTACGGCAACCGCTTCGGCAGCCGGAACAGTCCGCCGCCGGCCGCCACGACGTTGTGCCGGACCTCGGGCAGCCCGAACCGAGCGGTGGCGGCAGCGACGATCAGGTCGCAGGAGAGGCACAGCTCGAACCCGCCGCCGACGGCGAACCCCTCCACCGCGGCGATCAGGGGCTTGCGCGGTGGCCGCCGGAAAACACCGAAACCACCCCGCTTCGGCGTGACCGCCTTTTCGCCCCTGGCCGCCGCTTTCAGGTCCGCCCCGGCGGAGAACGTCCCGCCTGCGCCGGTGACGATGCCGACGAACAGGTCGTCGTCGTCATCGAGCAGGTCCATCGCCCGCTCGATCTGCTCGGCGGTCGCCAGGTCGACCGCATTCCGGGATCCGGGTCGGTTGATCGTGACGATCAGGGTTCGATCGCGCCTTTCGGTCAGGACCAGGTCCTCGGCGGAGCTGCTGGACCGCTTTGGCATGGACAGCGCCTCTTTCCCTGGCCGGTGAGCGAACGTCGATCCAGTGCGAGGTCTCAGGCGCGCAGCCCGAATTCCTGCCGGGCGATGAGCCCGCGCATGACCTCCGAGGTGCCGCCGCCGATGGTTTCGAGGATCGACTGGCGCCACATGAACTCGGCGTCGGTTCCCTTGACGAGCGCCTCGGCCGAGCCGAACTCCAGTCCCGCACGGGCGATGTCCTGTGCCAGGACCGTCCCCGCCAGCTTGTGGTAGGCCGCGGGCACCGCCGATGGCTCACCGCTGATCACCTCGCCGAGAAGTGCCAGCGCCAGCGCCTCGACCTCCGCAACGCGCACGGCCAATTCCGCGAGCCGACGCCGGACGACCGGGTCGCCGAGGGCACCGGCGGCCTCCAACCCGGTCACCACGTCGTGCAGGTCCCGCCGCAGCCGTTTCGGTGGGAACTGCACGTGCCGCTCCACCGCGAGCGCCGAGCTGACCACCTGCCAGCCCTCGTTCTCGTCGCCCACCCGGTTGCCCACCGGGACCCGCACGCCGTCGAACCGGACCTCGTTCAGCCGCCCGCCGTCGAGCGTCGGAATCGGCGACACCGACACCCCGGGGCTGTCCAGCGGCACGATCAGCACGCTGAGCCCGCGCGATCTGCTGTCCTGGGTGCCGGTCCGGCACAGCAGCCAGATGTAGTCCGACCAGTGCGCGTTGGACGTCCAGCATTTCGCACCGTCGACCACGTACTCGTCGCGGTCGCGCCGGGCCCGGGTGCGCACCGTCGCCAGGTCGGAGCCGGCGTCCGGTTCGGAGTAGCCGAGGCAGAAGTTGATCCGGCCGCGCCGCAGTTCGGTCAGGAACCGGCTGCGCTGCTCGTCGGTGCCGTGCGACATCAGCGCCTTGGCCACCAGGCCGGGTCCCATCGGCGGCCGAGCCACGCGGGCGTAAGCCATCTCGTCCCACAAGATGAACTCGTAGGCCGGCGAGCGGCCGGCGCCGCCGAACTCGACAGGCCAGGACAGCGACAGCCAGCCCCGGTCCCCGAGCGCCCGGTAGACGCGCCGGACGCCGTCGGGTGTGTTCACCCCGCGATGGAAGTAGCCGTTCACGTCGCGGTAGTTGTCCAGGAACTCGAGGACCTCGGCGCGGAAGGCCTCTTCTTCAGGTGTGAAGCCGAAATCCATCTCAATCCTCCGCGCCGGTGGTCCACCGCGGTTCCCGGCCCTCGCTGAACGCGCGCGGCCCTTCCTTGGCGTCGGGGTGGGCCCAGTGCATGCGCAGCAACGCCCAGCCGTACTCGCACGCTTGCGCGTATCCCATTTCGAGCGAGCCCCAGATCGCCTGCTGCGACAGCGACACCGCGGCCGGCGAGTTCCGCACGATCGCGCGGGCCATCTCCTCGGCCGCGTCCATCAGACCGTCCGTTGTGGACAGTTCGTCGACCAGGCCGAGCTGGTAGGCGCGCTCGGCCGGCATGCGGTAGCTCTTCCCCAGCAACGTCATCCGCAGCGCGGACCCCAGCGGGAGCCGCTTCGCCAGCCCGATGTTCTCCATCGCGCCGACGAGCCCGACGTTCACGTGGGTGTCCATGAAGGCCGCGTGGTCCACGGCGAGCACGATGTCGGCGTCCACCACGAAATGCAGTCCCGCGCCGGCGACGAGGCCGTTGACCGCGCTGATCACGGGCTTCCACACCCGGTTCTGCTTCGGCGACCAGTACACCTCGTCGGTCAGCGGCCCGGTGCCGGTGCTCATGCCACCTCGTTCGGCGACCGCGTTGACGTCCGCACCGGTGCAGAAGTGCCGGTCGCCGGCACCCGTGACGATCGCCGCGCGGATCCACGGGTCGTCGCGCACCTCGCCCCAGATCTCCTTCATCCGCGGCATCATCGACCCGGTCAGCGAATTTCCCTTGCGCGGACGGTTGAGCGTGATGTACGCGACGTGGTCACGCTTGTCGAAGAGCACCTCGGGGGCAACCGCTTCATCCTGCTCGCGCATCATTCCTGACCTTTCCGGCAGTATCTCGCCAATACCTGTTCGCCCAAGCCGTTCGCGTAGCCGGGCAGCGTTGCCAACTGCCTGATCCGGTGCGCCACCTGCCCGATCGGCCCCTCCACGGAATACCCGATCGCACCGAAGGTCTGGTGAGCGACGAGCGCCGCCTCGACCGCGGCCCGGGAAGCGGACAGCCTCGCGGAAACCGCCAGCACGCCACCGTCCTGCGAACCGGCGTCCACCGCAAGCGCGGCCATTGTGGTCAGCTTCTCGGCCGAGGTCAACGCGACGCCCGCGGTCACGATCGGATGCGCGACCGCCTGGAAGGAGCCGATCGCCCGGCCGAACTGAACGCGGGTCCTGGCGTGCTCGGCGGCCGCGTCGAGCAGTCGCCGGCCTGCGCCCCACAGGTAGGCCGCAAGGGCCACATCGGACAACGCCATCCCGGCGCGCACCCGCTCCAACGCCCGCACGCGCTCCAGGACGACCCGGCCCCACGGCTCGCCGCCCAGCGTCTCGACCGGCTCGACCGTCCCGGTCGGACGGGCCAGCCACGCCCCTTCGCCGTCGGTTTCGATGAACACCTCCGCCAGTGGGGCCCAGGGCAGCAGCGGTGGCTCCCCGAACGCGGGAAGGCCGGTGCCGCTGGCGAGGGGGTCGATCATTCCCGCAGGCAGCGTGTGCGTGGCGAACACGGTCGCCGCAAGGGGCCCGGGTGCGGCGGCTCGCCCGAGTTCCGCACCGACCGCGGCGATCTCGCCTGCCCCGCCGCCCTCACCGGGCACCGCCAGCGACAGCACGCCCAGCTCGGCCAGCCCTCGCCAGAACGGCCACGGGAAGGACCCGGGACCAGCGCCCCGGACCTCCTCCGTGCAGCGCGCCGCGCAATAGCTCCGGACCAAGTCGGCCAACGCGCGTTGCTCCGCGGTGCGGGTCAGCGCGATGCTCATGACGCCCTCGCCCAGCGCGCGGCCACCACCGTGCGTTCGTGCGCGCGCCGGCCGCCGAGTTCGGCCCGCTGCGCCTGCATGCGCAGCGTCCACAGGTGCAGGTCATGTTCCTTGGTGAGCCCGACGGCGCCCATGATCTGGTGCGTTTCCCGCGTCAACCGGCTCAGCGCGGCCATCGTGTGCGCCGCAGCGACCGCGGCCGACTCCGTCGGCGCACCGCGGAAAGCAGCCTCGTAAACCAGCCAACGCGCACCCTCGACGAGCACGCTCAGCTCGGCCAACCGGTGCTGCAACGCCTGGAACGACCCGAGCGATCGGCCGAACACCTTGCGGTCCTTGGCATAGGTGACGGCAACGTCCAGGGCCTGCCGCATCATCCCCACTGCTTCCGCCGACGCTCCGACGCGCCACCAGTTCACCATGATCGCGGCAGTTCCGGGAGCAAGCTCGTGCCGCCGTGCAGGAGTCACCCGCGCCAGCGGGTAGCCGTAGGCGGATGGCACCGGCTCGGCGGCAGCCGGGTCGACCTCGGCGACGACACATCGGTCGCCGTCGGCCAGCAGCATCCGCCCGGCCTCGCCACCGAAGCGGGCCGGGCTGGGATCCCCGCCCACCGCCATGGCGATGGGCCCCTCCTGTTGATCGAGCCCGAGCGCCGGCAGCACCAGCAGGTGCGGTACCGGCGTGATGGCGCCAAGCTCGGCGGCGATCCGCTCGACCGCGAGCGCCGCGCCGAGTGGACCGGCTTCCTCAGCGCCGAACAGGTCGAGGAAGCCGGCCCGCCGCAGCTCGGATTCCAGTATGTGGTCGTACTCGCCACGCACCGCGAGTTCACGGCTACGAGTTGTTCCGGCGTGCCAGCTCAGCAAGGTGCCCAGGGCGTCGAGTAGTGCGCGCTGGGTCGACGACGGCTCGAAATCCATGGCTAGTCCTTCGGCAGGTTCAGGATGAGACGGGTGATCAGGTTGAGCTGGACCTCGTAGCTGCCCGCTGCGATACCCGCGCCGAGCGAGTTGCGGAACTGCGCGTCGCCCAGCTCTCCCTCCACCAGGGCTTCGCTGCCCATGACGTCCAAGGCGAGGTCGCCGACGGCCCGTTCGGCCTGCACCATCGCCGCGCGGGCCTGGTACGCCAGCGGCGAGGGTTCCTTCGCCTTCGCTCGCTCGTCGATCACGCGGTAGACGAGAACCCTGGCCGCTTCGCACAGCGCCCGCGCGTGGCCGAACTGTTCTTGGACACCGACGTCGGCCAGGCGGCCGGCCGCCCCGCACGACTCGGCCAGCCGGTCGAGCACCAGTGCGGCGCGCGCGTACCGAGGTGCCCCGACGCGTTCGTAGGCGAGTGTGCGCCGGACGATCTCCCAGCCCTTGTTCTCCTCGCCGAGCAAGCATTCGGCAGGAATCCGGGCGCCGGTCAGGAAGAGCTCGTTGAACGAGTGATCACCGACGAGTCCGTCGATGCGCCGGACCTCGACCCCGGGTGTCTTCAACGGCAGCAGGAAGACCGAAATGCCGTCGCGTCCGGCGGCGACCGAACCGGTCCGGGCCAGCAGGAAGCAGTGGTCCGCCGCATTGGCGTAGGAAGTCCAGATCTTCTGTCCGTCCAGGACGTAGCTGTCCCCGTCCCGCACCGCCCGCGTCCGCAGCGCCGCCAGGTCGGTACCGGCCTCCGGTTCGGAGAAGCCCTGGCACCAGAAGACTTCGCCGCGCGCGATCGGCGGCAGCAGCTTGCGCTTCTGCTCCTCGGTGCCGTACTTGATGATCGCGGGGCCGACCCAGTTCACGTTCATGTACTGCGGTCCGCGTGGTTCCCCGCGCTTCCACATCTCCTCGCCGAGCACGAAGTGCTGCCACGCACCTTGACCGCCACCGCCGTACTCCTCCGGCCAGTGCGGTGTGAGCCATCCCCGGTCGGCCAGCTTGCGCACGAACGCACGCGAGAAGTCACTGTAGACCGCACTGCCGAGGCCGGTCTCGGATCGCTCCCAGCCGGCCAGCTCGCGGTCCAGGAAGGCGACGGGGGCGAAGGTCGCACTGGCGAACTGGACGAAGGGCCTGCTGCTCATGACCTCGGAGTGATCAGTGCCTGTTGACGTACCAAGCCGGCCGATGCCGATCCCCACTGCCCTGTCGGAACCGTTCTGGCAGGGCTGCGCCGAAGGTGAGCTGCGCTACCAGCATTGCACGCAGTGCGGGGCGGCGGTGTTCAAGCCGCAATCGCACTGCCCGCAGTGCCTGTCCGAACGGCTCACCTGGCGGGCCGGCTCCGGAATCGGCGTGGTGTACAGCTTCTCCGTGGTGTGGCGGCCACAGACCCCCGCCTTCGAGGTTCCCTACGTGGTGGCGATCATCGAACTCAGCGAGGGCTACCACATGATGAGCAACATCGTGGACTGCGACGCCTCGTCCGTCCACTGTGGCATGCCGGTGGAAGCGACCTTCACGCGCATGCCGGAGGGCATGGTCCTGCCGTTCTTCAAACCCCGGTGCGGCGGGCCGCCTACCGGTACCGCCACAGCCGAATCACCGGAAGGAAGTCCAGGATGACCGAGAGGCACCTGCCCGACAGCCGGTTGCCGGACATGGAGTTCAGCGGCAAGGCCCTGCACCGCTAGAACGAAAACCGGCGGGCGGGTCCGGCCAGGTGCCACCGCCCGCATCGTCAGGACTCCGACTCGAACAGCGCGGCGATCGCCTGCAGGTGTCGCCGCATCCGGTACTGCGCCAGCGGCGCGTCCCCGGCGACGATGGCCGCAACGATGGCGCGATGCGCGTCGTGCGACTCGACCGCGGCATCGTGGTGCCCGTCGTCCTTCTTTTCCGTCGCATCCCATTCCCGCTGAACGATGTCCTGATCGAGCTGCGCCAGCACTTCCACGAAAAGTGTTATCGCGGGGTTTTCGGCCAGTTCGGCGATTACCCGGTGCAGGTTTCTCGCATGACCGCGAGTCACACCTTGATCGATGAGCTCCTGCTCGACGCGCAGCGCCTCGTTCAGCACATCGATTCCCGATTCGGTCAATTTCTCGACAGCACTGGTTATCCCCGCGAGTTCGAGCGCCATGCGCGCCTCGAACAGTTGCTGCCGACTCACCGCAGCATGTCGCAGGTACAGTCGAGCGGCATTTCGCACCACCCCGGGGTCGGGTTCGGTGACCACCAGCCCGCCCCCCGGGCCTCGCCGCATGCTGGCCATCTGCTGGTGTTCCACGAGCCGGACCGCCTCGCGGAACACCGCCCTGCTAACACCGTAGCGCTCGATCAGGTCCAATTCGGAACCGAGCACCGAACCAATCTGCCAGCCACTGTCGATGATGTCTTTTTCGATCGATTCGGCAACCTTCTCCGCAAGCCGCCGATTTCCTCGGGCCGCAGGCTTACTCTTCCGCTCGGTTGCCATCAATCAGTCCCTGTTTGCTCGACGTCCAGTGGATCGACAATTGCGATAAGGACATCATAGCCGATACGCACACCTGAGGTGTCCACGCGAGCACTAATGCGGCAACGGAACCGATGTCCCGCGCGGAATCGCCCTCGCAGTGCCGAATCAAGTCGGCAGGATGGCCGACTCCGACACCGCGGTCGGACTCTCCTCATGCGCAGCGGCACGGGCAAGCCTCACGGCCCTGCCCCCACGACAGCGAGGACTTCCTGGCTTTCCTCAAGCAAGTCACCAAGCCTCGCCCCAAAAATGGTCTATATAGAACTGTCCACTCACGACACTGCTGAAGTTGATTCATAGCTGGAGAAAGACCCGCACGCCCACTTCGATCCCGCCGGCTCGTCGTGACCGAACGAGGTGGATATCCGGTTTTCGGCCATCACCCGCCAGACGCGGATGCGGTGGGCAGCAGGCCGTGTCATTGCAGCCGCTATCCGTCCCATCCGGATCGCGTTCGTGGCCCCGACGAATCATTCGTCCTCAGACCAGGCCAGGCGGAGCCGTTCGGCGGCCAGCCCAGCCAGCCACGCCGTACCGACCACCCCTCCGGCGCCCAGCACAACCGCTGCCCCACCCAACCTCGTCATCACCCGTATCCCCCATGTCGTGACCAGCTACTAGACCCTAGTAGGACTGAAGCTCGATCAGGTGGCCGTCGGGGTCGCGCAGGTGGGCGCTGCGCAGGTTCGGACCCCACTCCGGCCGGTCGACCGGGCCGATGACGAGGCGGCCACCGTGCTCCAGGCAGAGGGCCAGCCGCTCGTCCACATCTTCCACCCGGAAGACCAGCATTGCGGTGTCCTGCGCCGGGCCGGGTTGCGCAGGAAGCGCCCTGGTGCCAATGGTTGCGGCCATCGCGCCGCGGTCGAACAGCACCAGGACTGCCTCGTCGTCGACGTCCCAGTTGGCATAGGGGCCTTCCGGGGTGCCCTTGACGAGGCTTGCGCCGACCAGCGGCGGCAGGATCGCCTCGTAGAAGCGGAAGCACTCGGCGAAGCGGGTGACGAGCAGGCGGGGGTAGAGGGCATCCACAGCAGGGCTCCCCAGGTCGATGGCCGACAAATTAGTGGGTCTACACCCACTATAGGTGGACACCTTAGACTCGCACCATGTCCGCCGATCGATCCACTCCACCGACCCTGCTGGATCTCAGCACCTACCTGCTCTCCCGGGTCGGCAAGACCGCCCGCGGCCTGCTGGCCGAGCGGCTGGCCGAGCGCGGCCTGCGGCTGTGGGACATGGCGACCCTCGCCGCGCTGGCCGACTTCGGGCCGCACGCCCAGCGCGACCTGGTCGTCCGGCTGGGCGTGGACCCGAGCGACATGGCCAAGGCGGTCGACCAGTTGGCCGCCGCCGGGTACGTCGACCGGGCACGCGACATGGCGGACCGGCGGCGGGTCTCCGTCTCCCTCACCCCCGCCGGGCGGGCCGTCCTGGCGGACCTGGACGCCGAGGCGCGAGCCGTCCAGGACCAGGTGCTCAAGCCGCTGGACGCGAAGGAGCGCCAATTGCTCCAAGGATTGCTGCTACGCGTCCACGAAGGACTGGCGGACGTCGACGGATAGAAGGCCGCGATCACTTCCCGGAACGGCGACAGGGTCGATCGTCCGCGCCGACGATGAGCGGAGTCCCTTCGCGGAAGTCGCCGGTGTGCCCATCCGGTCCGGCTTCCGGCAAGGGGCTCAGCGGCGTACCAGGGCCAGTTGGTCGGCGACGACCACACCGTCATGCAGGACGGTGCGGTCGGTGCCGCGGTCCATCACGGCACTGGTCGGCGTCTCGCCGTCGACCAGCACCAGGTCGGCACGGTCGCCGACGGCAAGACCGGGCCGGTCGGCGACCCCGGCGAGCCGGGCGACGTCGTGGCTCATGATCGAGGCCCCACCGATGGTCGCGACCGCGAGCGACATCTCGATCAGGTCATCACGGCGGAACTTGTTGGTGAAGGCCAGCTGCCAGGTGCGGTCGAGCATGTCGCAGTTGCCGTAGGGGCTCCAGTAGTCGCGCTGGCCGTCCTCGCCCAGGCCCACCCGGACGCCCGCCTCCGTCAGCGCCTCCAGGGACAGCTGGTTGCGGTCCGCCGGTGCCACGGTGGCCATCGCGATGTCCAGTTCGGCGAAGTCGTCGATGATGCGACGGCTCACCGATTCGGAGACCGAGCCCAGCTCGTAGGCGTGGGACATCGTGACCTTGCCCTGCATGCCCAGCGCCCGGGTGCGTTCGAGCACGAGATCGGTGGAGAACACCCCGAGATGCCCCGGCTCGTGCAGGTGGATGTCCACCTCCACCTGGTACTTCTCGGCCAGCCCGAACACGACGTCCAAGTGCCCCTTGGGATCCCGGTCGAGGCTGCAGGGGTCGATGCCGCCGATCACCTCGGCGCCGGCCTTCAGCGAGGCCTCCAGGTAGTCGGCGGTGCCCTCCTCGCGGAGGATGCCGGCCTGCGGGAACGTCATGATCTGGACGTCGGCCTGACCGGCGAACTTCTCCTTCGCGGCCACCACGGCATCGAACTTCTCCAGCTGGCAGTCCACATCCACCTGGGCGTACGACCGCACCCGCGTGGTGCCGCGGGCGATCATCCGCTCCAGCGTGCCGGCCACCCGCTCCTCGATGGAAACCTCTGCGGTGCGCCAGTTCTGCCGGTCGTTGAGCATCATCGTCCACACTCCCGGACCGCCCGTGTGCGGCCGGAACGGGAGGCCGATCCGCGTCGAGTCCAGGTGCACGTGCACGTCGCTGAACGACGGCAGCAACAGCCGGCCACGGCCCTCGACCACCTCGCCGGCCGGCTGCGCGGCCGGATCGTGCTGGCGGATCCCCGCAATGCGATCGCCGGCCAGCTCGACATCGCTGCGCTCGCCACCCCACGGACGGATGTCGCGGATCAACACGGTCGTCACCTTTCTGTTGCTCGGTACGGATGTTCAGATCGGCTCACCGGCGCACGGCGGCCAGCGCCTCTCCTGCGGAATCGGTGTGATGGCAGGCGATGTCGCCGCTCGGCACGCTGTCGGTGCACAACTGCCGACGTTGCGGGTCCAGCAACGGATGCGCCGGGCACCGGGACTGGAACACGCAGCCGCGCGGCGGGTCGGCCGGGCTGGGCAGATCGCCGGACAGCCGGATCCGCCCGCTCCGATCCGCCGCCGGGTCCGGTTGCGGGACGGCGGACAACAGCGCCTGGGTGTAGGGATGTTCCGGAGCGCCGAAAACGCTTGCGCTGTCCCCGTGCTCCATGATCTTCCCCAGGTACATCACCGCGACGCGGTCGGCGAAGTGCTTGACCACTGACAGGTCGTGCGCGATGAAGAGGTACGCCACCCCGGTGTCCCGCTGGATGTCCTCCAGCAGATTGATCACCTGCGCCTGCACCGAGACGTCCAGCGCGGACACCGGTTCGTCGCAGATGATCAGCTGCGGGTCCAGGGCGAGCGCCCGGGCGATGCCCACGCGCTGCTTCTGGCCGCCCGAGAACTCGTGCGGGAAGCGGTTGTAGTGGTCGGGACGCAGCCCCACCCGGTCCATCAGGTCCCGAACCTTGGCCTTGACGCCGCCGGCCGGTGTGACCCGTTGGGCCAGCAGCGGCGCGGCGATCGCACTGCCCACCGACTGGCGCGGGTTGAGCGAGGACGAGGGGTTCTGGAACACCATCTGCACCCGGCGCCGGTACTCCTGCAGGTCCGACCGGCGGAGCTCGGCGATCTCCTGGCCGTTGAGCCGGATGCTCCCGGAAGTGGCGGTCAGCAACCGCATGAGCAGCCGGCCGGTGGTCGACTTGCCGCAACCGGACTCCCCCACCAGCCCGAGGGTTTGCCCGGCGTCGATCGAGAAGCTGACCCCGTCGACGGCTTTGATCACGCCGCCGGCGGACCTGAAGACGCCGGAGCGGATCGGGAAGTGCTTGGTCAGGTCGGTGACCTGCAGCAGCGGCGTCATCGGACCACCTCTCCGGCCGGGGGCAGCGTCTCCAGGTGGCACCGCGACGGGTGCCCGTCGGGGCCGATCAGCGTCGGCATGCGGGTGCCGCAGGCGTTGTCCGGCACCAGGTGCGCCTTCGGACAGCGGTCCGCGAACAGGCAGCCCTCGGGCAGCGCCAACAGCGACGGCGGGAAGCCCGGAATCGGGGTGAGCCGCTCGGACTCCCCCGCCAGTGATGGCATCGAAGCCAGCAGTCCCTGGGTGTAGGGATGCCGCGGGTCGCTGAAGAGGTCGGCGACCGTCGCCTGCTCCACGTGCACCCCGCCGTACATCACCACGACCTGGTGGCAGACCTCGGCGACCACTCCGAGGTCGTGGGTCACCATGATCACCGAGGTCCCCGTCTCGGCCTGCAGCTCGTTGAGCAGATCGAGGATCTGGGCCTGCACGGTGACGTCCAGTGCGGTGGTGGGCTCGTCGGCGATCAGCAGCTCGGGCTCGCAGACCAGCGCCATGGCGATCATCGCGCGCTGCCGCATGCCGCCGGAGAACTCGTGCGGGTACGCCGAGTACCGGCGCCGCGGGTCGGGAATCCCGACCCGGCCGAGCATGTCGACGGCGACCGCCGCCGCGGCCTTCTTGGACACCTCGTTGTGCACCCGGTACGCCTCGGCGATCTGCACCCCGACCGGGTAGAACGGGTGCATCGCCGACAGCGGGTCCTGGAAGATCATCGCGATCTTCTTGCCCCGGTAGACGCGCATCTGGGCCTCGGTGAGCGCGTTGAGGTCCTGTCCGTCCAGCAGGATCTGACCGGTGACGGTGGCCGAGGTGTCCTTGAGCAGCCCCATCAGCGCCTGGGTCGTGACGGTCTTGCCGGAACCGGATTCGCCGACGATGCCGACGGTTTCCCCGCGCGCCAGGGTCAGGTCCATCCCGTTGACCGCGTGCACCACGCCGTCGTCGGTCGGGAAGCTCACCCTCAGATCGCGGATGGCCAGCATGGGCGCGGCTTCAGGCGTGGTCATCAGGCGACCCTCACTCGTGGGTCGATCACCGCGTAGGCGACGTCGACCAGGACGTTGGCGACGATGATGAAGAACGCGGCCATCATGGTGATGGCCATGGTGACCGGCAGGTCGCCGGACTGCGCGGCGTGCACCGCGGTGAATCCGACACCAGGCACCGAGAAGATCTGCTCGGTGAGCACGGCACCGCCCAGCAGGACGCCGATGTCCATCCCGAGCATGGTGACCACCGGCGTGATCCCGGCCCGCACACCGTGCTTGAACACGACGCGCCGCCGGGGCATGCCCTTCGAGCGCGCGGTGCGCATGAAGTCCTCGCCGAAGGTCTCCAGCATGTTGCTGCGGGTGACCCGGATGTACTGCGCGCTGAACAGCACCGCCAGCGCCACCCAGGGCAGCAGGTAGTTCAGGAACCAGCCGCCCGGACCCGCGGCGCCGAACGGCGAGACGATCTCATTGGTGGTGAACGGCAACAGGTCCAGCGTGCTGACGAACAACAACAGCAGCAGCAGGCCGGTCACCGGAATGGGCAGGGACACCCCGATCGAGGCGGCGCCGACGATCACCTTGTCGGTGAGCCGGCCCTTGCGCAGCGCCGCCAGCAGGCCCAGCCCGACGCCGGCGATGGTCCACAGCACGATCGCACCGCTGGCCACCGACACCGTGTACGGCAGGGCCCGCCCGATGATCGTGGTGACGTCCTCGTTGGTCTGGAACGACTTCCCCAGGCACGGCCAAGAGCACAGGGTCTCGGTGCCCGGCGCTCCGACCGCGCGGTCGCCCAGCAGTCCGGACATGTAGGCGAAGTACTGGCTGAGGAACGGCTTGTCCATCCCGAGCGCGACGCGGGCCTCGGCGATGCGTTCCGGAGTGCACTCCTGCCCGCACGCCGCCGCGGCCGGGTCCGCCGGACCGAGCTGGAACAAGCTGAACGTCACGAAGCTGATGACGAACAGCAGCACGATCATCGCGACGAACCGCCGCAGTACGAACCTGGTCATGGGCGCAACCTGCCAGCTCGGGATGGACTCACCGCTCTACCTCTCTCGTGCCCGGACCGTCACCGCTCGACGCCGACGATCGACAGGTCGATGGAGCCGAAGAAGTAGCCCACCTGCGCGTTGCGGACCTTGGAACCGACCACGCTGTTGGTGAACGTGCGCACCAGCGGAACCAGCGGGTAGGACTGCATGGCCTGGTCGAACAGGGTCGCCCACTTCTTCCCCAGTTCCTCGCTCGACCCGTTGGCGCCGCGGAGCTGGTACATCTCGCCGGAGATCTTCGGGTCGTAGTACCGCGGGATGTTGGAGAAGCCGTAGGTCTTGCCGTCAAGGCTCGGCCCCACGTTCGGGTCGATGGTGGTGCGCACCGAACCGCTGTCCGCGCCACCGCACCAGCCGCTCCGGGCGATGTCCGGCATCTGGTCACCGGCCAGCACCGTGTAGTAGTTGGCGGCCGGGATCGGACGCAGCTGCACGTCGATGCCGAGCGCCTTGAGGTCCTGCTGCAGCACGGTGCCGACGTTCTTGTACCGGGTGTTGGTGTCCGCGTAGCCGTACACCAAGGTCTTGGGAACGTCCTTGCCTTCCAACAGCTTCTTGGCTTCGTCCAGCTTCGGCCCGCCCGCCGGGTCCAGGTCGGTGCGCTGCTCGACGTACCCGCGCTGAGCCGGGTTGATGTAGGACTGGGTCACCTTGCCGAACCGTGCGCCGCCGTACTGCAACTGGATCGCGTTCCGGTCGATGGACAGCGCGATCGCCTTGCGCACCTGAGGATCCTTGATCGTCTCGGTGTTGAGGTTCAGCACGTCCGTGCAACCCAGCAGACCTGCCGCGGTGCGCGCCTTGATCTCGGGCTCGTTGAGCTTGGCCGCGTCGGACGCCTGCAGGCCACCGTTGCTGTCCAACGTGATCGCCGTCGGATCCGAGTCGGCGATCAGCTGCTGGCTGATGGTGGCCTGCGCGGTGGACAGGGTGAAGGTGAACGTGTCCGGCAGGGCGGGCCGGTTCGGATCGGTGGCCGGGTCCCACTGCTCGTTGCGGACCAGCTTCATCGACCGGCCGCGGTCGTACGACTCGATCTTGTACGGGCCCGACGAGACCGGGTGCGCGGTGTAGTCGAGCCTGCTGTCCTTGGCCTGCGGCACCGGCGCCGTGTTCGACCGCGAAACCAGGGCGGGGAACTCGGCGAACGGCTGCTTGAGGTGGAAGACGACGGTGTTGTCGTCCGGGGTGTCGATCGCCTTGAGGTCGCCGCCGGTGTACGGCCCCTTGTAGCCGTCGTCGGCCAAGGCGGAGTTCAGTTCCTGCGGCGCCTGGGTGTAGACGTCGCGGGCGTAGGTGCGCTCGACCCCGTACTTGATGTCCTTGCTGGTGATCGGCGTGCCGTCCTCGAACTTCAGCCCCTTCTTCAGGGTGTAGGTCCAGGTGAGGCCGTCGGCGGAGGGCGTGCCCAGGTCGGTGGCCAGATCCGGCACGATGGTGGGCGGCTGGCCGGCCGTCTCCTTGGCCATGGTCAGCGTGCGGTAGTACAGCTGCCCCACGTTGGCGGTCTGCACGTAGTTGCTGTTGCCGGGGTCCAGCGTCTGGAAGTCCGAGGACATCAGGACGTTGATGTTCCCGCCCTTGGTGGTGTAGCCGTCCCCGATCTTCACCGGGGTGAAGGCGTCGGCCGGCGAGCCCGAGCCGGAACCCGGGGCGGGCTTCTCACCGCCGCACGCGGTCAGGACCAGCCCGGTGGTCACCGTCAGGGCGAGCGCCACCGTGGTGCTTCGTTTCACTGCATCTCCTCGCGGATGGGAAAGGAAGGGGTGGATCAGCTTCGGGAGGACTGCGGGTCCAACGCGTCCCGGACCGCGTCGCCGAGCAGGTTGAACGCCAGCACGGTGATCACCAGCGCGCCGGCCGGGACCGCCAGGAACCACGGGTCGGACAGGTACCAGTTCCCGGCCTGGGCCGCATTGAGCATCTGACCCCACGACGGCGTGGGGTCCTTGACCCCGACGCCGAGGAACGAAAGGGCCGCCTCCGCGGTGATGTTGGTGGGGATCATCATGGTCGCGTAGACCAGCACGACCCCCATGACGTTCGGGATGATCTGCCGGAAGATGATGCTCCGGTGCGAGGCTCCGTAAGCCTGTGCGGCCTCGACGAATTCCTGCTCCCGGATCGAGAGCACTTGGCCGCGCACGACTCTGGCCAGGTACGCCCAGCCGAAGAAGCCGAGGATGATCACCAACGAGGCGATCGGCACCAGGCTGCCCGAGTCAAGGGCGGTGCCCTGCAGCCGGGACTGCATGATCGGGGTCAGCGACAGCACCAGCAGCAGGTGCGGGAACGCCAGGAACAGATCCATCACGCGGCTGATCACCATGTCGACCTTGCCGCCGAAGTACCCGGCGGCAGCGCCGAGCACGGTGCCCAGCACCACCGACACCACTGTGGACAGCAGCGCGATGGTCAGCGAAATCCTTGCGCCGTAGGCCATTCGCGCGAAGATGTCGCGGCCGAGCCCCGGCTCCAGCCCGAGCCAATGCTCACCGGACGGGTAGCGGTAGTACGGCAGCGGCAAGCCCGGCGCGTAGAAGTCGTCCAGGTAGTCCGGCCCGATCCGGGTGGTGAACGGATCCGAGCCCTCGATGGCCACCAGCACCGGGGCCAGGGCCGCGAACAGCACCATCAGGACCACCACGACCAGCGAGGCGATGGCGATCCGGCTGCGCCGGATCCGCAGCCACGCCGTGCCCAGCAGCGACCGCGCGGTGGCGATCTCCGCAGCGGGCCCGCGATCGGCCTTCGCAGCCGCGGATTCCGGTGAAGGCAGGGTGGACACCTGCCCATCAACGTGCTCCGATGCGCTGGCGCGGCGCGCTCGACTCGTCGACTCATGCGGATCCGGCACATCGATCCTTCGGTGCTCAGGGGTGTGAGGTGAAGCGACGGTACATCAAGGACGGCAATCTGTATACCAAATGTTTGACCTGCTTGAACGCGCCGACACCGGGACCACCCCGCCGAGCCGACGACCATGAGCGCCGATGTTCCTACGACGAAGCGGTTTACACCCACTGCGGGATCGCGCTATCCAGTCCCGGTGGGCCACTCGATCAGAAGCTCCGACCGCTCGATCGCGTCAGATGGTATACCCAAAAACACCGTCGATGAAGACCGCGACGGAGAGCCGGTACGACGCCACCGGTTACCTGCCGATGAATGCCCTGTGCGGCTCGTCGATATCGTCGGCGAATGACCAGTGATCACACTCGACCGCGGTCGGACAACCCCGTCGGCGGGATCCTCGCCGCGCAGCACCCGGGCGACGCCTTGAACGACGGCAACGCCCCTTCCGACGCTGGCCTGGTCGACGAATACCGCGATGCTCGGGGTGGCGATCAGGTTGGGCACACCAGGAAAAGGCTGCCGTGCGGCGGTTCGACGGCGCACACATCGACCCGACACCGACAAAATGTCCACTGTGGAACACGGGCGCGAGCGCGAATTCACCGACCGGTCAACCGCGGGCGGGGTTCACCAGGCAGGAATCATCGCATGGTGATTCTGCGGCGGGCGTCGATCACGGCCGCCGCGCCTGGACACAATGCGATGGCAGCCTCCTGGCGGCGCGGTTTCGCCTACCGCCAACGCTCAGCGGATGTCGCCGTCAGCAGACTTCCGGTTCTTCATCGGCCAGCCCCGAAATCGTTGTCCACGGTGGCCTCTTGATCCATCCGGACCAGGCCGGCCGCCAGCAGGTGCACGCCAGTGGCGATCTGGTCGGAGTCGGTCCATTCGTCGGGGCAGTGGCTGCGACCGTCACGGGAGGGCACGAAGATCATCCCGGCCGGGCAACGCGCAGCCAGATGTGCGGCATCGTGGCCGGCCCCGCTTGGCATTGCCATCCACGAGAGGCCGAGTTCGTCGGCGGCGGCCGACGTCAGGTTCTGCACGGACGGATTCGTCGGGACGACCGGGTTGTCCACGGTCCAGTCGATCAGCACTTCGACACCGTTCTCGGCGCTTTCCCGAGCGATCTCCTCGACGATCCGCCGGCGAACACCGGACAGCCAGACCTGGTCCTCGCTGCGGAACTCGGCCGCCAGGCGCGTCCGGCCCGGGACCACGTTCTCCGCACCCGGTTCGACCCGCAGGTCACCGCAGGTGGCGACCGCATTCCCGGGCGCCGCGCACCCCTCGCGCTCGACGGTCAGCACCGTCCTGGCGGCCGCGACCAACGCGTCCCGCCGATCATCCATCCGCCTGGTCCCCGCGTGATCGGACCGACCGGTGAACGTGGCGAGGAAGCGCTCGATACCGACGATCGCGGTGACGATCCCGATGCCGATGCCCCGTTGTTCCAGCGTCGGCCCCTGTTCGATGTGCAGTTCGAGGTAACCGTGCAGCGGCCTCGTTGCCCAGGTGGGCGTGAGCATCCCGTTGGGGTCCAGCCCGAAGGCCGTCGCCACGTCGCCGAGCCGGTTGCCGGCCACGTCCACCCGGTCCAGGTTCTCCGCCGTGAGCACCCCGGCCGCCGCCTGGCTGCCAAGGCAGCTGCCGCTGTAGGGGTTGGACTCCTCGCCGAGGAAGTCGACGACGAGGAGATCGTGGTCGAGCCGGGTCCCCGTTTCCCGCAGCCGCCGCGCGACCTCGATGCCGCCGAGCACTCCCACGATCCCGTCGAACCGCCCGCCTCCCTGGACGGTGTCCGTGTGCGAGCCGGTGACCAGCGGAGCGCCACCGTGCAGGCCCGGAAGCCGGCCGACGATGTTGCCCGCGAGGTCGACGGAGACCTCCAGCCCGGCATCGCGCATCCGGTTGCGCACCCAATGCCGGGCCGCCCGGTACGGCTCGCTGAAAACGCGGCGCGTCCAGCCTTCCGAATCCGGCTCGCTCAGCCGCGCGAGATCGTGCAGATCGGACCACAGCCGTTCGCGGTCGGGCGCCAGCAGTTCGACGTTCACTCGATCACCTCCGGTGCGCGTCCGGGCAGAACGCGCTCATCACCGACCGGTCACCCAAACGTTTGCCCCAAACGTTTGGGTGACTATGCTGGTCTTGTCCACCAGGCGTCAAGAGGCTGGGTAGAGTTCCTCCGATGTCGACGCAAGACGCCCCTCGCGGAGCGCCGCTCAAGCCGCGCCGCCCCGCGACCTTGCGCGCCATCGCAGAGGCCGTCGGAAGCCACTCCTCGACGGTCTCCCGCGTGCTCAACGGAACAGCGCAGGAGCGGCGCGCGGCAGCCTCGCCCGAACTCGCCGAGCGGATCCGCCAGATCGCCGAGGAGCTCGACTACCGGCCCAATCCGCACGCGGCCAGCCTGCGCACCCGGCGAAGCGGCTTGATCGGCGTGCTCGTCCCACGCCTGTCGGACCTCGTGCTCGCCATGGTCTACGAGGGGATCCACGCCGCAGCGGCAGATGTCGGCCTGTCGACGTTCGTGACCAACACCGACGACCTCGCGCAGCGGCAGCGAAACGCGGCCGAGGTGATGCTCGCCCGCCGCGTTGACGGGATGATCTTCGGCGACGCCCACCTCGACAGCGCGTTCCTCACCGAATTCGCCGATCGCGGCGTCCCGTTCGTGCTGGTCAACAGGTGGTCGGGCAGCTTCCCGGCCGCGACCTGCGACGACTACCTCGGTGGCCGGCTGGTCGCGGAGCACTTCCTGGACCGCGGCTTCGAACGCGCTGCGGTCTTGGCCGGGCCGAAGTTCGCGAGCACGGCCCGCGACCGCACGGCCGGATTCGTCGACCGCTACCGCGAAGAGGGCATCGAGGTGCCCGGGAATCGGATCGTCCAGGCGGGACTCGATGTCGAGGAGGGCCACCAGGGCGCCGATGAACTGCTCGCCCACGGCCCGGCGCCGGACGCGATCTTCGCCGTCAACGATTTCGCCGCGATCGGCGCGATCGGGGCCCTGCGCGACCACGGCATCCGAGCCGGCGAAGACCTGGCGGTCGCCGGCTACCACGACACGCCGCTGGCCGCCGAACTGCCCATCCCGCTGACCTCGGTGCGGACTCCCGTGAAGCAGATGGGCAAGGCCGCGGTCGACATGCTCGCGCAAGCCATGGCCGGGGAGACACCGGAATCCGTGCGCCTCCCACCGACCCTGGTGATCAGAGCCTCCACCGACCAGGGCTGAGCGCAGGTTCGCAGATCAGCGCGACTCGCCGGAGCTTCGCGAGAACCGGGCCAAGCCGGGCGGGTTTCCCGCCGGCGTACGACGTTCCGCGAGTTCGGTGGTGGTATTTGAACCTGCGACGCCTTTCCTCGGGCAGTCCACAAGAGACTGACCAGCTAGAACCGAGGAACTCCAGGCCAAATCGGTGCATCCGGGCGTCGGTCGGCGAGCGCGGAGACGGCTGCCGTCCCGCAGCTGCCGCGCCTCGTGGCACGGCAGCTGCGGGATGGCGAGGGAGCCCACGATGGAGATGCGACCTCGGGGCCGAGGGTGTCCGCCGCAGGCGATGGATTCACCGGTGGCGCGGCGTCCCCGGCGGGAGCGACGGCTTGCCAGAAGGCATGTCGGAACCTCCGCCGGAAGACTTGCCGGGCACCTCGGACGAACCGTCAGAACCGCCAGAACCGCCAGAACTCATGGTCTGGTTGATCCAGTCAGCGTGCGCCACGACGTTGCTGTAGATGCCCGGCTTCTCCGCGCAGTTCTCGGCCATGCCGCGGCTGGTCGCTCCGACCAGTGCAAGACCGCTGCCGTCTTGCACCACGGCCGGGCCACCGGAGTCGCCATAGCAGGCGTTCACCTTGCCCGACTGATTGTCGATGCACAGCTCCCGTGCCGAATCGAACCCGTCCTGCGAGCTGCTGCAGTTCGCCGGGGCGAGCGTCTTGGTGTCCAGCTCCTTCAACTTCACCGGCGGCTCGCCGCACTTGGGCGTCCCGCACGTCTGGCCCCAGCCGAGCAGCTGCAGCGCGGTGTCGGCCTCCGGTGAAGTGGTAGCGATCTTGATCGGCTGCTCCTGCACCGGGTTCGACAGGTGGACCAGGGCCAGGTCGTAGCCGGCGGAGACGTCGCTGCCGGCCTGCTTCTGCTTCGACTTGGGGTGGGCCACGAACTTGTCCGGCTTGACCACCTCACCACCGCTGGTGCGGTCGGTCGTCCCGATCCGGTACTGGACGTTGCCGGGCTGCTGCCCGTCCACGCAGTGCGCGGCGGTGACCAGCCACTGCTTGTCGATCAGCGAGGCGCCGCAGTGGTGCTTGCCGTCGGTGGACTGCATGGACGCCATGAAGCCGTAGGTCTGAGTCGCTTGGCTACCGCCGATGACCAAGGGCGCAGCCACGGCGGTCGTCGCCGCGAGCGCCAGGCTGGCCAGGATCGTCACGGCGACCGCAAGAACGCCTCGGACCAGAGAACCTCGGGGCATGTTCTCTCTCCTCCTATCCCCAGCCGGCGTCCCGGGGGATGAACAACGCCAGGAGCTGGGGGTTCGTGTGCAATTTCCGGGCGATACTGCCCGTTACGACGACTAATGGCGTTAACCCGAATGGGGGATTCACCGCGGGTGTTCTCTCGGCTATCGAGAGTACAAAGGGACACCCGTTGCACGCGGTGCCTCGTGTGAATGCGGCGCCGCACGCGCCGTGACGGATTCACGAGACCAATGGACACGGATGGGACTCGAAGCCGACCGGCGGACCGCATTCCGGTCCCACTGCGAGCCGGAAGCTCCCTTCAACACCCACAACCCGGGACAGCCCAGTCGACCCGCCGGCAAGCGCAGTCGGTCAGGTAGGGCGTGCGGCCCGCGCAAGCCCTGACCGCGGTCGGCGAGCGATCCCGACCCATCAGCCCTGCCCGGAACACCGTCGCCTCGACGTGGATGTCGAAGGATCTCGGCGTGGGTCCGCAGCGCGGTGGTGTCGTGTTCGCCGGACCGCACTTCGGAAGTCCACAGTGGCCAGTCATCCGGTGTGGCGAGGACCTGGCTCAGTCGTGCGCGGTGGACTTGCTGATCGCGTTGTCGCAGGCCAGTTGCGCCACGCGGGTGTTGTCGAGGAACCAGCGCAGGATCAGGACTGCTTGCTCGAACGGGCTCGGCGCTCGGCTGAAGTTGATCTCGGAAGGACCCTCTTCATACCGGGGTTCCGCGTCTTCGTGCTGTACCGCACCACCCTTCTGCGCATCCTCTGTCACCGCTACCAACGTCGCGACTGGTTACCCGGAAAGGCTCAGCGTGGCATCCGAACCCGGAACGAATCTGCTCCTCGTGGACGACGAACCCACGGTGCGAGAACTCCTTGCCGCCACACTGCGTATTCGCCGGTTTCACGGTGACGTCCGCTGCCAGTGGCGACGAAGGGCTGGAGCAGGCACGACTCAGCACCCCGGATCTGGTGCTGCCGGACGTGATGCTGCCGGACATGGACGGCTTCGAGGTGATCCAGCGACTCCGGAAGCAGACCGACACGAGCGGACGAAGGTCCGGGGCTGACCGCCGAACAGCAGGCGCGCGTGTTCGGCCGGTTCTACCGCGCGGACGACTCGCGCAGCCGCACCGACGGCGGCGGCGCCGGACTCGGCCTGGCCATCGTGCATTCCCTGGTCACCGCGCACGGCGGAACGATTTCCCTGGATACGGCACCAGGAGCCGGCGCGACGTTCCGGGTGCTGCTGCCGCTCGTCGATGATGCGAGCTCCGACGCAGCTGAGTGAAATCCCGGAAAGTTCTGGGAGTTCCCTGGAAACCGGGCGGTGCTCTCCAGCGAGAACGGGCTCGCCTCTCCCCGCGAGCCCTCGGATTCTCAGAACTCTCCCAGATCTTCTCCGAGATCGCTCAAACGGGCCGGACACGCTGTGCTCATCCGGTCCTCGAGGACCGGTGCACACAACGCGAAAGGCGAAACCCATGTCTGCCAAGAGCACGCGCCGCGTCGGCGCCATCGCCGGCCTCGCCCTGCTGCCCGCCCTCGTCTTCGGTGGGACCGCCGTTGCCGCGTCCGCGGACGGCCAGGTCGCGAAGAGCCACCCGAGCCAGACCCGGCAGGTGAAGCCGTCCGATGAGACGCACAACATCAGGGTCGAGGGCCAGGTCAGCAAGATCGAGAAGCGGGGCGACGTCGTGTGGGGCGAAGTGACCGTGTTCTCCGTCGTCGCGCACCCGGGCGGCCCGGAGCTGGAGTTCGTCCTGACCCCGGACACCGTGATCGAGCTCGAAAACGGCGCTCCCGAGGTCGGTGACGAGGTGACCGCCTCGGGCGAGGTGCAGCAGGACGGGAAGACCGTTGTCGCCGACCACATGGTCTTCCACTGACACGAGTTTCTCCTGCCGCGGCCGGTGGACGGGGTGGGGACCCGCCCACCGGCCGGGTAGTCCCGCGCGTGGTCGAGGCGCGCTTCCCCAGCTGTTCCCGGTACTTCCGCAAGGTCAACCGAACATCGCGAACGGGCAACTGCCGCAGCGAGCGGCCACCATCGGCTCGTGCAGTCGACCGACGGACAAGGCCGAATGCGAAGCCGTGCAGCCGCCCCGGTGGTCATGTCAGGGTCGATGCTCGGGATCGTCGTAGCTCGACGCGTCGAAGGCGGCCGTGCCGGCTTCCGGGGTCCACTTCTGGAACAGCGGCAGCAAATCGGCTGCCACCACAGTGCGCAACCCGCCCGAAGTGGGCACGACAACACGCATCATCGGGTAGTAGTCCGCGAACACCTGCCGATCACGCCCACACGGGCCCGTGACACCGCGCCCGTCGCTGCCGACCGCGACGATGCACTTCATCTCCCGCGCGCCCTGGGCCCGAGCCGCGCCGAGCGCGACCAGCTCGGCGCATGGGCCGCCGGTGAAGTGGAAGAGATTCACGCCGCTGAACATGCGGGAATCGGCCGCCATCACAGCGGCGCCCATCGTGTGGATGCCGTCCTCGTCAGGACCGGAATCCGCGTTGGCGTCGATCGTTCGGCGGGCGAGCTCGACCAGTTCGCGTTCCTCCGCGTTGAGCGGTCGCGCCGAAGGCGGTACGTACATGCTGACTTCCTCCTGATGATCCGGACGCCACCCTCGTCGAGCGCGTAGCTGACCGCAAGCGAAATTCGCGGTCCTGCCGAAGGACAAGTCGCGTCGGCAGCTGCTCAATCATCTGCCTCGGGCTCGCTGGCGGCCGCCGCTCTCCGTTCACGTCCCAGTCGGAGCTGGCCGTCACCAACGCGGACGGCGTACGCGAGGGCGCTGGCGGCGAACAGGCACAGCACCAGCACGAGAAATGGTGCTTGTGTCCGCCCGGTCGCCGCGAGGCAGGTCGGCGCCCCCTGTTGGATGATGCCGGGGAGGAACCGCAGGAAGAGCGCGCGAGAAACGGCGCCTGGGCTAGCAGCGGTCTCCGGCCGACGACGCGAGCACCCCCGGCCTGGGCGATTACAACGAGGAGGTCCTCCCCCAGCTCGGCTTCAACACCGCCGAGATCAACAAATTCCGCACCGAGGGAACGGAGAGCGATCCGCACCGCTGGGGCGATCAGCGGTTCGCGACCAAGCGATCGTTAGGAGATACCAGTGACGGACCATGACGACTTCCCCGCGCCACAGCAGGGGCTGGTTGTGACGCACTTCCTGACCGTGCGTGACGTCAGCGTCTCGCGAGAGTTCTACGTCGACATCTTCGGTGGGCAGGTCGTGCTGGCCGAGAACCCGACCACCGTCCGGATCGCCAACAGCTGGATCATCATGAATCCCGGAGGCGGCCCCACACCAGATAAACCGGACATCAGCCTGACCCCGCCCCAACCTGGGGACCCGGTGTCGGCGTTCCTGAACATCCGAGTCGCCGATATCGCCGCGTTCTATGCCGATGCCCGCGCGAAAGGCGCGCAGTTCCTGACCGAGCCCAAGGACCGCAAGGCCGAGTTGCGGTGCTACCTCCGCGACCCGGACGGGTACCTCATCGAGATCGGACAGGCCACCGGAATGCTGCACGGTGTCTTCGCCGACCGGCCCGCCCCTTCAAGCTGATCCTCTTGCTACGACCAAGCATGCACGCGCCTCGTGCGCGCAGGTCACCGTCGATCAGCGGACCTCGAGGAAGGTGATCACCGCGAGGTCGTGTCGGTGCGTGTCGTCGGTCGCCGGGAGGCCAAGCTTGTCCACCACGGTGGAGGCGGTTCTCGGAATCACCTGCCCGGCACGAGTGGTTTGAGCCCCGCGGTTTCCGGTTGCCTGAGCTGTGGTTCAGCAAATCTCGTCGTCGATGTCGCCTCCGGTGACCGACTGTTCGCAGCGCAACGCTCTTTCCTTCGCGTCGGCGAATCAGCGGGTCCGCCGGCCACTCAGTGACCACGGAACGTGCGCGGGGCAAAAGTCCCCTTTTTCTCACCGGAGTCCGGCACTACTGTCGAAAACGCAGTACATGAGAGCCATCGGTGATGTCTTTCCGCCGATGGCTCGGGGAATTACCGCGTACTCCCGCCATTCGCCATCAGGAGCGCGCCTGGTGTTGTCACTGCGCACAGCACGATTTTGAAACAGAGATCCACTGAAACCATTGCGCCCAACAGCGATGATGAGGAACCGCCATGAAGATCAGCACTGTCTTCGGTCGTCAGCGCACCAACTGGGGAGGTTGGGGCGGCTGGGGCTGGGGTGGCTGGGGCTGGGGCGGCTGGGGCTGGGGCGGCTGGGGCCGCTGGGGTGGCTGGGGCGGCTGGGGCTGGGGCGGCTGGTAACCAGGCCCTAGTACTCCCAGAGACCGCATCCAGCTCAGCCAATTCCTAGCTCAGCGTGCTCTACCGGTTGCTCCCACCCAGAAGGAGTCACACCCTGCTGCCGACTGGAAGCAAACAGATATGGGCGGTTGTGCTGTCGTTTCTACTGGACAGCACAACCGCCGCTTTCGTGCCTCAAGGTCCGCCGCCCCAGCACAGCCAGCGCTCTCGCCTCTGCCGAACGCCACGACATGATGATCGATTGTGCCGCTGCGACTAGCCTGAGGGGTTTCGATGACCACCGAACCCACGTACCTGATCACCGGTGCCGGTGGTGGCGTCGGCGGGATCAGCCGGCTCGTCGTGGAACACCTCCTCGCCCACCGGCTGGCAGTGCGGGCCATGGTCCACCACGACGACGCCCGAGCCGAAGCCCTGCGAGACCTCGGCGCAGATGTCGTCGTCGGCGACCTCACCAACCCCGTGCACGTCGCCGCAGCCACCGACGGCATCAGCCGGATGTTCTTCAGCATGAGCGTCTCGCCGGACTACCTCGAAGCCACCGCCGTCGTCTGCGCGGCGGTCCGAGAACCACCCGGCCTCGAAGTCCTGGTCAACATGTCGCAGATGACCGTCTCCCAGATGACGGCGACGAGCACGGCGGAATCCCACCAGCAACGCCTGCACTGGCTGGCCGAACACGTCATCGACTGGTCCGCGGTCCCGGCGGTCCACATCAGACCCACGGTGCTGCTCGAGAACCCGCTGTTCTCCGTGCTCGCCGCGCAATCGATCCGCGACCACGACACGCTGGCACTGCCCTTCGGAACGGGCCGCACCTCCCCCATCGCCGCCGGCGATGTCGCCAACGTCGTCACCGCAGTCCTGCGCGCACCGCAACGCCACATCGGCTCGGTGTACGAACTGACCGGCCCCGCGGCCCTGCACATCGACGAACTCGCCCACGAGTACTCACGCGCGCTGGGCCGGCCCATCACCGCCGCGCACGTCTCCTACGACGAGTGGTTCGACCAGCTGACGAGCACCGACCTGAATCCCCACGTGCAGCAACACATCGCCACGATGGCGAAACTGCACCGCGACGGCCGCTACGACCGCGCCACCACCGACGTCGAGCAGATCACCGGCCAACCAGCCCGAACGGTTGAGCAATACGTACGAGAACGGCGCGAAGTGTTCAACAGCCGGCAAGAAGGACCGTGAGGCACTCCCCTCCCACGGTCACTTGCCACCGGCGGGTCCGCGCGATGTCGGATTCGGTCGGTACGGGGGTCCGGTCCTGTTGGAGCTCACGGGGTGAACAGGTGATTCGTTCGGCGACGAATTCTTCAACGGTCCGCGCGGGTTCTCCCGTGATCATCTCAATGTCCCAAGTGGACCGTTCGTAGCGGTTCCGGCGGCGCAGGCGCGCCGTAGTGGCGATGTGCGCCTCTGCGTGCGGCGGAAATCCCGCGATGCTTTCGCCCCCAGCACGACCCGCCCACGAACCCCGGTCGCGGCAGTGAACCGCTCCCGTCGGCGTGCGCGTGGGAGCGGGAACTGGTCTGCTGGTACCGGAAGCCGTCAGCGACCGTGCTCGGGAGAGATCCAGATGAGCCCCTATCGAGTCGCGCAGGTCTCCGCGGCCGGCGGACCATTCGAGATCGTCGAGCGCGAGGCAGCGCATCCGGGCCCCGGCCACGTGTGCATCGCCGTCGAGGCGTGCGGAGTCTGCCACAGCGACTCGTTCTTCATCGACGCCGCAGTTCCAGGTGTCCGGTTCCCGCTGGTCCCTGGCCATGAGATCGCCGGACACGTCGAGCAGCTCGGCGAGGGGACGCACACCGGGTGGCAGGTGGGCGATCGGGTGGCGGTGGGCTGGTTCGGCGGCAGCTGCCACCGCTGCACACCCTGCAAGCAGGGCGACTTCATCGTGTGCGACAACCTGAAAGTCCCCGGATGGGCCTACGACGGCGGTTTCGCCGAGGCGGTCATCGCGCCGGTCGACGCCCTGGCCCGCATCCCAGACTCGCTGGCGGCCACCGATGCGGCCCCCATGGCCTGCGCGGGAGTAACGACGTACAACGGACTGCGACGCAGCTCTGCGCAGCCGGGCGACTTGGTAGCCGTACTCGGCATCGGCGGTCTGGGCCACCTGGCAGTGAGGTACGCGGTCGCCATGGGCTTCGAGACGGTGGCGATCGCCCGGGGAGCCGAGAAAGCCGAGTTCGCGGAGCAGCTCGGCGCGCACCACTACATCGACAGCACGGCCGACACCCCCGTCGCAGCCGCGCTGCAGACCCTCGGCGGTGCCAAGGTCGTGCTCGCCACCGCCGCCAACGCCGATGCCATCACAGCGACCGCGGACGGGCTGTCCCACCGCGGCGAGCTGGTGGTCATCGGCGCGGTGGCTGAGCCGCTGGGCATCAGCCCGAACCAGCTGGTCATGCGCGGCAAGATCGTCCGCGGCCACCCGTCCGGCACCGCACAGGACGTGCAGGACACCCTGGCCTTCAGCGCTCTGCACGGGATCCGCCCGATGATCGAGCCCCTCCCGCTGGACCAGGCCAACGAGGCATACCAAAAGATGCTCTCCGGCGCCGCCCGGTTCCGCATGGTGCTCACCACTGGCTGACCCGGCAAGCTCGATCGAACCCGCGTGCACGAACCAGGTTTACGAGGCGCAAGGACCTTCTGCTCTATAAGCACGAGCTGCATCGATCCACTCTCGACGGGTCAGTCGTCATCTGCCGATCGGCGGTCCACGGCCAGCCATCGAAGGCTGCCTCGTCGGGTACGTGCTGGGCTTGCCGGTTCCAGATCGACATCGGTAACGGGCGGAAAGCCCGAAAACCCCTTGGAGAAGATCACGATGAGCAGTGGCGCCAAGCCCGTCGGGACAACGCTCGTCGAGCCTCGCACGCAGGAATGGCTGGACCAGCTCGCCGCTGCCGGGGGCACGCCGCTTTATGAACTCTCGCCGCAGGACGCGCGCGACGTGCTTCGGGGAGCCCAGACCAGCGTCCCGGTCGAGGTGATGCCCGCCGATGTCGAGGATCGCGTGATCCCGGGTGGACCGACCGGCGAGGTGAGCATTCGCATCGTCAAGCCCCAACACACCACCGACGTGTTGCCGGTGATCGTCCACTCGCACGGCGGCGGCTGGATTCTCGGGGACAAGGACACCCATGATCGCCTCGTGCGGGAGCTGGCGAACGCGGCCCGAGCGGCAGTCGTATTCGTCGATTACACGCCGGCACCCGAGGCGCACTACCCGGTGCAGAACGAGCAGGCCTACACCGCGCTCGAGTGGGTGGCGGCCAACGCTGCGGACTTCGGTGGCGACCCGAGGCGGATCGCGCTGTTCGGCGATAGCGTCGGCGGCAACATGACGGCGGCGCTGACGCTGATGGCCAAGCAACGCAGTGGTCCGCGGATCGCGGCCCAGGTGCTGTTCTACCCGGTCACCGACGCCGATCTGGATACCGGCTCCTACCGGCAGTACGCGGAGGGCCCTTGGCTGACGCGTGCCGCGATGCAGTGGTTCTGGAACGCGTATCTGCCCGATGAGAAGCAGCGCTGGGAGCCGACGGTCTCCCCGCTGGAGGCGTCGATCGACCAGTTGCGCGGACTGCCGCCGGCGCTGGTGGTCACCGACGACGATGTGCTCCGCGACGAGGGCGAGGCATACGCGAGCAAGCTCGCGCAGGCGGGAGTGCCGGTGACTCAGGTGCGCTATGGCGGGACGATCCACGACTTCGCGTTGCTCAACCCCATCGCGGACACACCCGCGCCACGCGCCGCGATCGCGCAAGCCGGTCAATTCCTACGCCAGCACCTGGGCACCTAGGCATGTTCCTCGCAACAACACCAACTGATCCATAGTGGACGAACGGCGCATGCATGGGAAAGCCGGCCGGCAAGACAGGCCGGGCAGTCAACACGCGGACCGCATTCGACGACGGCGAAGCCTTCCGCGAGCAAGACCGAATCGAGAACTGCCACGAAGCCCCAAGACGCGCAGGAAGGACCCACGCATCCACCGAAAACGCCGCCCTCACCGGGAAGACCGCTGACGCAGAACAACCGGCGGGAGGACACGGTGACGACGGATCCCACTGCCGAGCCGGAAGATCGCGACGAGCACGGTTGTGATGCGGGAATGACTCGTCGACCAGCAGACGAACCCGGGTCGCCGGGTGACGAGCCGGAGCCCAACGCGGCGACGGCGGCCAGGTCGAGGGGCGACGAGCGACCGGGACGTACCCTTGACCGGCGCTCCCCCTTCGTCACCGGCATGACGGCGGCCGCCGGCGTGGCGGTGACCTTCGGCGCAGTCCAGCTGATCATCACCGCACGGCAAGTGCTGATCCTCATCGGCCTGGCCTTCTTTCTGGCAATGAGCCTGGAACCAACGGTGTCGTGGTTGGTACGACACCGGCTGCCGAGATGGGCCGCGGTGCTGAGCGTGCTGGTAGTCGCTCTGGGCGTGGTGGCCGGATTCCTCGCGGCGGCGATTCCGCCCCTGATCGCTCAAGCAGGCCAGTTCACCGCGCAGGTGCCGGGATATCTGAGCAGCCTGCAAGACCCGCGGTCCACGCTCGGGCAACTCAATGCCCAGTTCGAGGTCCAACAGCGCGTGCAGCAGTTGCTCAGCGAACAAAGCGCAACGCTGGCGCAAGGACTGCTCGGGGCAGGACAGCTGCTGTTCGACGCGATTTCCGGTTCGGTCGTGGTCGCGGTTCTCGTGGTGTACTTCCTGGCGGCGATGCCGCACATCCTGCGGACGCTGTACCAATTGGTACCGGCACAGCGGCGGCCCCGCGCCACCCGGATCGGCAACGAAATCTTCGACCAGACCGGTGGGTACCTGCTCGGCAACCTGATCACCTCGCTGATAGCGGGGACCGCAACCTTCATCTGGCTGATGATCTTCGGCGTACCGTTTCCGCTGTTGCTGGCGGTGCTCGTCGCGCTCCTGGACCTGCTGCCGGTAGTCGGCCCCATCACCGCCGGTGTGATCGTCTCGATGCTCTCCCTGACCGTGTCGGTGCCGGTCGCATTGGCCACCGTGGCTTTCCTCATCGTCTACCGGGTCATCGAGGACTACCTCCTCGTGCCGAAGATCATCGGCCGGACCGCGCAGGTACCTGCCGTCGCCACGGTCGTCGCCGTCTTGCTCGGAGCGGCCCTGCTGGGAGTCATCGGGGCATTGATCGCCATTCCCATGGCCGCAGTGATCAGGCTTCTCCTGCGCGAGTTCGTGCTACCTCGCCTGGACCGCGCGTGACGACCCACCCGACAAGCCTGAGGCACCGACGAGGGCTTTGACGTTGACGCCCTGCACGCCGGGTGACCGGACTTCTTGAAGGCGGTTCCGAGGTAGCGGACGGTGAACACCGCGCCGGGCATGATGATGCCGCCGAGGACGATCGACTGGAAGATCCACGACGAGGTCCGGCCCGTTTCACTGCGGGCCAGGTTGAGCGCGGCCAGCGTCGCGAAGCACAAGCTGATCGCAATCGCACTGCAAGCGAGTAGAAGCCGGGTTCGCGCACATGTGTTCTGAGGGCGAAGGGCCATGTGACCGGGGCTTGGGCACGGGGAGCATCGGCGAGCGGGAGGGATGTCGCATGGGGCAGCTCGACGGGAAGGTCACCGTGATCACCGGCGGTTCCGAGGGTATTGGAGCGGCCACTGCTCGACGTTTCGCCTCGGAAGGTGCGACCGTGTTCGTCACCGGTCGGCGACAGGCCGAGTTGGACACCACGGCGAAGGCGATCAACGCGCAGAACGACCGCGGACAAGCCATCGCCGTGCGAAGCGACGTGTCCTCGCTCGAGGATCTCGACCGCCTTTACGCCCGGGTCGGGGACCACAGCGGCCGCATCGACGTGCTGTTCGCGAACGCGGGTGTGGCCGAGCTCGCGCGGCTGGAAGACGTCAGCGAGGAGCATTTCGACCGCATCTTCGGCGTCAACGTCCGGGGGCTGCTGTTCACGGTGCAGAAGGCGCTGCCGCTGCTGTCGGATGGCGCGTCGGTCATCCTGACGTCGTCCATCGCCGCGTCCAAGGGCGTCGAGGCGTCGAGCGTCTACAGCGCCGCCAAGGCCGCCGTTCGCAACTTCGCGCGGACCTGGGCGGTGGAGCTGGCGGGGCGCCGCATCCGGGTCAATGCGATCAGCCCAGGTCCGATCGAGACTCCGATGTTCTCCGGCGTCACGGCCGATCCGGCTCGGGAAACCGACTTCAAGGATGCTCTCCTGGCCGGCATGCCCCTCGGCCGGCTGGGAGACCCGGAGGAAGTGGCCGCGGCCGCGCTCTTCCTGGCAACTGACGCCAGCAGTTTCACCACCGGTGCCGAACTCTTCGTCGACGGAGGACTTGCCCAGGCCTGAGCCAGCAAACCCACTTCGTCCGTTTGGCATTGGTGGCATCAGCCGGTTCGGCTTAAGGTGCGCAGCAGCTGTGTCGTCGCCGAGCCGAGTCAGCTCGCGAGCCATTCCCGATAGGTGGTCTTGGCGAGGACGGCGTCGTCCTTGGCGATGAGGACGTCGCGCGGGGCGGCGGCGAACATGCCGGCGCTGTTGTCGGTGACGACGGTGCGATGGTCACCACGGGCGGCGAGGGTGATCTCGCCCAGCTCGTCGAGCGCGAAGACCTCGGGGCCGGCGACGTTGCGGGTGCCCTGCAGCGGGTCGCCCAGGCTGACGTCGGCCACGGCCCGGGCGACGTCGGCCGCGGCCATGGGCTGGACGAGAGTGGCGGGCAGGCGGACGGTTCTCTCGTCGGCGGTCCAGGACAGCACCGCGTCGATGAACTCGAAGAACTGCGTGGCGCGGACGATCGAGTACGGCACGGGGCCGGCCTTGAGGATGTCCTCCTGCAACACCTTCGCGCGGTAGTAGACCAGGCCCGGCACCTGGTCTGCGCCCACGATCGAGAGGATTACCGCGTGGCCGACGCCGGCGGCCTTGGCTGCCGTCAGCAGGTTGTCCATCGTCTTCTGGAAGAACTCGAGCGAGGCTTCGTCGAAGGTCGGCGAGTTCGTCAGGTTGACGACGACGTCGGCCTTGTCCAGCGCTTCGGGCAGGCCTTGCCCGCTGAGCAGGTCCAGACCGGTGGACGGCGAGTGCGGCACCGCCTCGTGCCCACTGGCGTTCAGGAGCTTGACCACCTGCGAGCCGATGAGGCCGGTGCCACCGATGACAGCGATCTTCATTTCGTCGACCTTCCGCGTTCTCGGAGATGAGATGTCCGAGCCTTGAACACGACGGGTCTCGCGGTCAGCTCGTGCGCGGGGCCCGGCGGCTCTTGCGCCGGACGAGCTCTTCCTCGTCCACCAAGGTGAGCATGGGTTTGCCCGGTTCGCAGAACATGGTGACGGTGAAGCGCACCGGGACGTCGTCGCGGTTGTTGCCGTCCTGGTAGTGGATGACGTCGCCACCCGGCTCCCAGAACGCCTCGCCGGCCCGGACGACACGCGCCGGCTGACCTTCGAGCTCGAACACCATCTCGCCGTCCAGCACATAGCCGAAGGCCGGTCCGGGGTGCCGATGCGCAGGGGTGCCGGGGTCGCCCGGTGGGAACTCGACGACGATGGTCGTCACGTGCGCACCCGCCGGGATGAAGGGCGGCTCCGCCTCCTGCACCACGGTGACCGCCGACTGCCACGCGTTCGATCGTGGCTGCTGCCTGTCGTTCGTCGACTCGATGTCCGACATGAAAAGACCTCCCCGAGGAATGGGAGCGGAGGGTCCGCTCAGCTCCTAGGACCGGACAGCGCGGGTTGTGACACCTCACCAGCTCTTGATTCAACAGCCCCGCCCCTGGCATGACCGGTCGCACGGCAAGGATCAGGAAGAGGCCGCTGACGCCATGACCGGCTCCAGCATGCCGTCGGCGGCGGGGCATCAGCCTGGGGCTTTGGTCCTGTGCCACCGGGTCGACCTGGTAGCTGAGCAGTCGACGACAGGCTGTTCGAGCGCATTGCCTGAGAGCTTCCGGATACTCGTCAGCCACACGACCGAGACAGCAAGATCACTCATGTGGCCAAGGCCGGAACGGACCTCCGGATGTGGAGCCGGCCTGTTACTGCCCGCTGAGCATGCGGGCAGGATTGGTCCGGGTGAGCGTCTCGATCCAGTCGTCGCCGACTCCGAGCACCCGCAGCATCTCGGCGAAAACCGTTGGCACGAATGCGAATCCGTTCCCGCCGTGGCGCGTCCACATCTGCTTCAGGAAGACGTCGTGGCTGAGCAGCACCCGGTGGCCGTGGCCGGCCTCGACGAGCCCCGCGACGGCCGCCGCGCTCACCCGGCTCGCCGGGGCCTCGCCCTCCTTCGGGAACGTGATGTCCATGCCGATCATGTCGAACTCCAGCCAGACCCCGCGGTCGGCGATGCCGGTCTGGTAGGCGGTGTCCGCTGCCGACGGGTCCATGTGCGACAGCACCACCCGGCCGGGGTCGACGCCGATCTCGTCGAGCACGATGTCGAGCACCTCGTGCCCGCGGCGCTGCCAGCCGGGCAGGTGGATCATGAGCGCCACCTCGGGATGCTCGCGCTGGGCGAGCGCGGCAGCCCGCAACGAGGCCGACTCCGCCGGGGTGAAGTCCGGGGAAACACCGATCTCGCCGATGATCCCCGGCTGCGCCCGGTGCTCGCCGACGCCGCGGGCGAGCTCGTCGCCGATGCTCGCGGCCTGCGCCTCGACCGAGTTCGCCGTGATGCGCTCGCCCTCGAACTTCTCCAGGTAGGCGCCGCAGCCCATGACGATGTTCAGGCCGGTGCGGTGGGCCGCCTCCACCAGCTTGTCGGGGTCGCGGCCGATGGCCGCGCTGCACGTGGCATCGACGATGGTCCGGCCGCCGACCGCCTGGAAGGCCGCGACGTCGTCGACCACGCCGTCGACCTGCTTGGCGGCCAGGTTGTCCGCGCAGCAGTACGGGTCCTGCCGGAGCGCCCACGCCGCCGATGCGTCGACGGCGCGATCGGCCAGGAACTCGGTGAACCGGTAGCTCGGCGGGTCGAGCACCCCGGACAGGTCGTTGAAGAGGTGCTCGTGCGGCAGGACGAGCCCCAGTTCGCCCGCGGGCACCGGGCCCGTGACGGTCTGCACGAACCCGCCGGTCACCGCGCGGCTCCCGGTTCACCGGCCTGGCGGGAGGGGATCATCCCGATCCCGGCGGCGATCAGCGCGAGCACGGTGCCGATCACGGTGACGAGGTGGATGGGGTGGCCGACCGCGGGCACGACGAGGTCGAGCAGCAGCGAACCGACGAGCTGCCCGGCCACCGAACCCAGCCCGAGCAGGAGCAGGCCGAGACCGCGCACCAGCAGCGCCATGAATCCGATCGACAGCAGGCCCAGCACCCCGCCGGTGTACATCCACCAGGTCGGCGGCAGCGAGAAGTGCGCCGTCCCGATCGCCAGCCGGACCAGCAGGCCCGCCAGCAGGACGACGAAGCCGACCAGGAAGTTGAACGTGATCGACACCAGCATCGAGCCGCTCTCCCGCGCCACCGCCGCGTTGCCCGCCGGCTGCCACCCGGCGAGCAGCCCGGCGGCGAACGGCAGGACGGCCAGCGCGATCGCGTGCGGCACGTGGAAGTTCGGCGAGATCGTGACCGCGGTGGCGGCGACGGCCAGCGCGGCGCCGAGCCCGCGGGCGACCGAGATCGGCTGCTTGACCGTGGCGGTGACGCCGATCCGGTCGCAGATGACCCCGGAGAGGATCAGGCCCGCGATCAGGGTGATCTGGAAGACCGCGACCCCGAGCACCCCGACCGAGACGCCCTCGGAGAGCACCACCGCGCCGCCGCAGAGACCGGCGAGGTAGTTCCACCAGCCGATGCGGCGGCTGCGGATCAGGCGCGGGATGGCCAGCGCCTGCCGGCGCGTGCCGGGCCGTGCGAACACGATGACGAGCATCAGCACCAAGCCGCTGCCGAACGAGATCACGGCCGCGCTGTTGCCGTCGCCGACGGTCTCGCCGAGCGCTCCGTTGACCGCTGACTGCAGCGGGCTGAGCATGCCGGCCAGCACCGTGGCGATGACCAGGGCGGTCGTGGTGACGCCGCGGGCCGCCCGGCCGGACGTCGCCGGCGGGGTCACCGGAGGAGCGGGTGTATTGGTCATGGCGGTGCGCACTCCCTAGTTGTCCGTGGTGCACCGGATTAGGTGAGACGGGGGCAAGGCTTGGACGTCGTTGTCGTCCGAGGCACACCGCGGGTGACGTGGGCAGCCCGGCGGGGCGCGGACTGGGCTACCGGTCGCCGGCCAACCAGGTGACGGCCTGGTGGAACAGCCGACGGTACCCCTGCCACTCCATGAACTCGGTGGGTGCCCAGTGCGGCGAGATGTCCGAGGCGAAGGCGAGGGTCCGGCCGGCTCCTTCGGCGCGCACGGCCAGCAACGGCCGGGATTCGACCGTGGCGAGCACGGCCGCGTCGGGCTTGGCGATCAGCCGCTGGTAACCGAGCAGGATCGGCCACTGCTCGTCCAGGCCCTCGGTGACCGGGTGCGCGGTTCCGGTGAGCTCACCGGCGACGCCTTCGGGGCATTCCACCCGGTCGTCGTAGGGCAGGATCTCGACCGGCAGCACGTCCTCGATCGGCGTGCCGTGGAAGTTCGCCTTGGCCTGGAACCCCTGGAAGCTCAGGTAGCCGCCGGCCATGGCCAGCCCGCCGCCGCCCCGCACCCACTCGGCCAGCAGCTTGAGCCGGTTCGGGAAGGGGCGTCCCTGGTTGAACACCTGCGGGTGCAGCAGCAGCGAGTTCGCGCCGATGTCCGACAGGATCACCACGTCGTATTCGTCCAGTTCCGCCGTCGAGGCGGGGAAATCGGTCGCCACGGCGTGCGACGGCAGGTGCACCACCTCGTGCCCCTCTGCGCGCAACGCCGCGAGCAACACCTCGGCGCCGATCTCGAGCTGGGCCCGGTCGATGGCATCGAAGCCCTTGACGTCGGTCGTCCGGGCGACCCAGGACTCCCCGGCCAACAGCACCCGACTCAATTCCGCCTCCTGGTGAAAGTACGTTGCGCAAATTTTGCGCTCGATGTTGCGCAAACATAAGCGGACCCGTTCGGCGCGTCAAGAGCAATCCCCTGAAGACCGGCCGATACACTGCGGTCGAGCACTCGACGAAAGGGCGGCGATGACGTTGACGCGCGTTGCGCAACTTGCGCAAGTGTCGACCTCGACGGCGTCGCGCTACCTGCGCGGCCAGCTGAAGGTGCAGTCCGAAACCGCTGCCCGGATCGACGCCGCCGTCCGGGAACTGCACTACGAGGTGCGCCCGGCGGCATCCCCGGACGCCGCGCGCGACCACGGCCCGGTCATCGCGCTGATCGTCCCGGAACTGGTCAACCCGTTCTTCGCGGCGCTGGCCGAGGAGATCGCCACGGCCGCCGCGGTCAGCGGCGCCTCGCTCGTCATCGGCGTGACCGGGCGACAGGCGCAGCGGGAAGCCAAGGTGAGCGATTTCGTCGCCGGCGCCGAGGACATCGACGGGATGATCTACGTCGGGATGCACCGGGAGAACCCGCGACTGCTCCAGGCCATCGCCGACGGGCTGCCGGTGGTCGTGCTCGACGAGGAGATCGCCGACACCGCCGGGGTGGACACCATCGGAGTCGACAACTACGGCGGCGCCTACCAGGCGACGGCGTACCTGGCGCAGCTGGGGCACCGGCGCATCGCGCACATAGCCGGACCGCGGGAGCTCTCCACCACCCGCGACCGCCTCCGCGGATACCGCGACGCGATGCTGCACGCCGACCTGGAGGTCGACGAGGACCTGATCCTGCACGGCCCCTACACCGAGCAGTTCGGCGCGAGCACCTTCCCGTACCTCACCGGCGCCGCGCAGCCGCCCACCGCCGTGTTCGTCGGCAGCGACATCGCCGCGGTCGGCGTCCTCGGCGCCGCCGAACTGCACGGCCTGCGCATCCCGGAGGACCTGTCGGTGATCGGCTGCGACGGCATCCGGGTCGGCGAATGGCTGCGCCCGAAGCTCACAACCCTGCAGCAGCCCGTCGCCGACCTGGCCCACGGGGCGCTGGAACTGGTCCACGCCCGCATCGCCGAACCGGAGACCGACACCGTGCGGCGGACCCTCCCGCTGCAACTGGTCATCCGCGGTTCCGCGACCCCGCCCCAGCACTGACCACGGAGGACCCGTGACCGATCCGATCGCGCTCGCCCAGCAGCTCGTCCGACTCGACACCCGCGCGGCCGGCGAGAAGGCCGCCGCCGACCTGCTCGCCCCGATGCTGACGTCGGCCGGTTTCGAGGTCGCGGTCGACGAACCGCGCCCCGACCGCGCCAACCTGGTCGCCAGGTTCGGCACCGGCACCCCTATCACCCTCACCGGACACCTCGACACGGTGCCTGCCGACCCGGCGACGTGGTCGTTCGACCCGCACAGCGGCGAGATCCACGGCGACCGGCTGCGCGGCCGCGGCAGCAGCGACATGAAAGCCGGAGTGGCGGCGATCGCCGCCGCCGCGATGCACTGCGCCCGCACCAGCCCCGACGACCTGGCCGTGCAGCTGGTGTTCACCTTCGGCGAGGAAACCGGCTGCGAAGGCGCGGCGCTGCTCCCCGAGCTCGCGCCCAGCCCCGCGCTGCTGGTCGCCGAGCCGACCGCCAACCGGATCGTGCTCGGGCACAAGGGAGTCCTGTGGCTGCGGCTGACCGCGCACGGCCGCAGCGCCCACGGATCCCGCCCGGAACTCGGCGAGAACGCCCTCGCCGCACTAGCCGAAACCGCCGTGCGCATCCACCGGCACGCGGGCTGGCCGACCAGCCCGACGCACGGCCCCGCCACGGTCAACGTCGGCGCGTTCCACTCCGGTGTGCAGCCGAACCTGGTCCCGGACCGGGCCGAGCTGGTGCTCGACATCCGCACCACGCCGGAGTTCACCGCCGCCGAAGCACGTGCCGCGATCGGCGAGCTCGCGCTGCCCGGTACGGACTTCGCCACCGAGCTGGACCTGCCCGGCGTCGCCACCGACCCCGAGAACCCGTTGGCGCGCACCATCATCGACGCCCTGCGCCCGGCGGATTCCGACCGACGACCCGAGTACGCCACGTACTTCACCGACGCCTCGGTGCTGGCCGCTGCCCTCGGCTCGCCCGCGGTCGTCATCTACGGCCCGGGCGATCCCGATCAGGCGCACGTCACCGACGAGACGTGCTCCGTCACGGCGATCCGCGAAGCGACCGAGGCGCTGACCCGACTGCTCACCACGTGGCGCTCAGGCCAGTAGGGCTTGCTCGCGTCCTTGCAGGGGCGCGCGCACGCCGTGCAGCGGTTCAAAAGGGGGCCTATCCCTGCGAACACGTCCGGACAACGGCAAGCCCGGTCGAACGCCGAGCCCGCAGACGCGGATCGTCACCGGCACCGTCCAACAGCCACTCCACCAGCGGCCGAACCGCGACGCACTCGCGCTCCAGAAAGAGATTCGCTGCTCCTTCGTGGCGAGCTCGGCGCAGTGTCCTGCTCTCAGGGCGCGAAAAAGCGGGCGGCCGCTCCTGTTCGGCTCGGCCACTGCGAATAGCAGGACAACCGCCAGGGCCTTTGGACGGCCGGGTTCCCCGCCGCCAGGTCGCGATGAACCGTGCGGCTGCGAACTTTCTTGTCCGAGCACGACATCGCCGTGGTCGCCGAGTGCTCGCTGGGAGCTCTGGGAGGTCGATTCCGCAAATCCAAGGCGGCCGACCCCTTGATCTCGTGGCTGACTCCCCGAGAATCGAAACACATGGACTCCCCGAACGACGACCCCAGCATCGGTGACGGCAGCCGGCGGCGGAACATCCGGCTGGCCCTGAAGCCACGACGGCTCACCGCCGACACGAAACGCGGCGTGGGCGCCACGTTGTCAGCCGTGGTGATGCTGGTGGCGGCAGCCCTGATCGATCCGGCCGAGTGGTTCCGCAACGGCCAGCCCCTGTACAAAACCGCTGCGATCGGGGGCGCGATCGTGTTCGTCGCGCTGGGATCGGTCGCCGTGCAGAGCCTCGCGAGGGAAGCGGGCCGCCGCGCCAGGGTTCGGCTCAGCGCAAGCCATGCCGGGGCGATCCGCTTGGTCATCTCCCTGGCCGGTTATGCCCTCGTCGCGGTCCTGACGCTGGGAGAGCTGGGCGTGCGCGTGGACCAACTCCTCCTCGGCGGCGCCGTCACCGGAGTGATCATCGGCATTGCGGCACAGCAGTCGCTCGGCAACGTGTTCGCCGGCCTGATGCTCGCCACCGCGCGCCCTTTCAACCTCGGCGACCACCTGATCGTTCACTCGGGGACTCTCGGTGGGCCCTTGGAAGGCCGCGTGGCAGAAGTGGGCCTCGTCTACCTGACGTTGGAAAGCGACGACGGCATGATCAAGCTGCCCAACACCGCCGTCCTCAACTCGGCCATCGCGCCCAACAACGGGATCCGTTCGCCGCAAACCGACCGGCCGAACGCCTCCACCGACACCGAACGAGGCGCGAGCAGATCGAAACCGTGTCATTGCGGGGAGTCGTCGTGATCGGCGAGGGCTGAAGAAGCTGGAGTTGTCGTCGCCGGCGCAAATCGCAACGTCGGTCCGTTGCGTGCAGAGCGCACCTCCCAGACCAACGCCGGCGGGCGAATCGGCACACTGCTAACTCATGCGGCGCAGGACGAGGTCTTGAGCTGCCCTCAGGATCCGGCGACCAGTACCGCTGCCCGTTTCCTCCGCCCCGGGCAGCGGGCGAGCCCCAGCGCGGGGAGCGCTACCCGCGAACTGCATCGCCCGGTACGGCCAGTTCTGCTCGGTGTTCCACTGGCTGACGACCAGGTGCAGGTCGTCCAGCGTCGAGCCGGGCACGATGTAACCGCCGTAGAGTTGCGCGACATGCCCGCTGCCGTGGTTCTCGCCGTGCCACGAGCAGCCCTGCAGCGCAGTGCTGCGGACCGCTTCGTACAGGTTCGACGTCGGCCCGTCGAGGTTCATCACGTCGATGCGGTAGTTGCCGGCATCGAAGAACGACAACAACCAACGATCGTCGACACGACGCAGGCACAGTTCACCGTAGGCACCGGTGAGCGCGATGGTCGGCGGATTTCCCCACGCCCAGACGCCGTCGCGGAAGCCCCAGCCCTCCCACGCACGGGGATCGGTGAGGCGGTCGGCCGGGACGCGTTGCAGGACCAGGCCCTTGTCCCGCTGGAACCCGGTCGAGAAGGCGTAGACGTAGCCGTCGTCGCCCAGTTCCCAGGTCAACATCTGGAACAGACCGCCGTGGTGGTCGCCGGGCCACCACGCACCGGTGTGCGCCCAGGACTCACCGTTGTCGGTCGAGCGGTGCACCTCGGTCCAGTGGACGTTGCCGAGCCCCTCGCACACCATCACGTGCAGGTACATCTCGTCGCCGATGGTGATGACGTCGGTCGGGATCACGGTCCCCACGCGCCGCCCGCGGACCATCGAGTCGTGGTGGTACGGCAGCGCCTGCTCGGCGTACGGGTGAGCGCCGGTCGAACCGGTCCACCTGATCCCCGACGTGGCGGTCCGCGGATCGCCGAACAGCACGACCGGCGACCGCCAGCCGGGCCCGCCCACCCCCGCCCGCTCGAACGTGTCGCCGAACACCGACACCAGCCGCCCGTCCGGCGCGACGGCGGTGACCCCGAGATCGGTACCCCCGATCCCGAAACCATCCGTGAGCCCCGGCCCGGTCAGATCCTTCACCTTGCGCACCAGCGCTCGCACCTCATCCCGCAGTCCGTCGGCCGATCCGTGCACACCACCGCCACACCGCGGCGGCCGCACCCACCTCCGACTGTAGGCGCCACACCGCGTGGGGTGCGATGGCCGCCGCAGCGTGCTTGACCCGAACCAAGAACGAAACCAGTGGGTTCGTCTCTCAATAGACCCCCAGCGGGATCAGTCGCGTTGGGATATGTCGGCGGCGCAGCGGAAACCCAGGTTTCCGGAGGAGCTGTCGGGGCTGTTGGCGGTGCGGGCGGCGACGCGGTAGCGGTTGCAGTACGAGGTGTGGCACAGGTAGGAACCGCCGCGCATGGACCGCGCCCGAGCGCTGCCGTCGAACCAGTCGGCGCACCACTCCCACACGTTGCCCGCCACGTTGTGCAGCCCGTATCCGTTGGGGTCGAAGGAATCCACTGGTGCGGTGCCGGAGTAGCCGTCTTCGGCGGTGTCCTTGGCGGGGAACCGGCCCTGCCAGATGTTGCACTTGTGCACGCCGCCTGGGGTGAGTTCGTCGCCCCAGGGGTAGCGGGCCTGGTCCAGGCCGCCTCGCGCGGCGTATTCCCACTCGGCCTCGGTCGGCAGTCGTAGTCCGGTCCACTGGCAGAACGCGGCCGCGTCGTGCCACGAGACGTGCACGACAGGATGGTCGTAGCGGCCTTCCAGCGTGCTGCCGGGTCCTTCTGGCCGGCGCCAGCACGCCCCGGACACCGCGCACCACCACGGTGTCTGCTCCGGCCTCGGTGATGCCTTTCGCAGCTCGGCGGGCAGGAACTTGGCGAACACGTAACTCCAGCCGAACCGCTCGGCGTCCGTGCGATACCCGGTCGCGTCGACGAACTCGGCGAACCGCTGGTTCGACACGCAGTGCGGGTCGATCGCGAAGGGCGCCACCGCCACCTCCCTCACAGGTCCCTCGCGGTCGGCGGGGAACGCGTCGCGGTCGTCGGTGCCCATCCTGAACGTCCCACCTGGCAGCACGATCAGATCGTCGAGATCGACTCCGCCACGACACGGCACGGCCCCGGCCACGTCGAGCCGCCGACTCGTACCCGACGGCGGACAACACCCGGACACCCCGGATCACCTCCTGCTCCGATCACGTCCTGCAACGGCACGGCCACCACCCGTCAGCTGTCGAGGAGCGCCAGCCACGTCGGGTCCGCGGTGAGCTCGTGCTCGCCGGGGTCGCGCCAGGCTTCGTCCTTGTTGTGCCGGGGCAAGCTGCGCACCCGCAGGCCGCTGCGTTCGGGCCGCTCGTGACCGCCGAAGTACTCCTCGATGCGGTTCGTCAGCTCCTCGACCAGATTCCGGTGCTCCGGGAAGGAGATCCGGTTGACCGTCTCCCGCGGGTCCGCCTGCAGGTCGAACAGCTCGTTCGGCCCGTCCGGGTAGCGGCGGACCAGTTTGTGGCGCGAGGTGCGGATCATCCGCAGGTTCCCGTACTCGCCGAAGACCGCGTCGGGCCAGTCGACGGCCGCTTTGCCGAGCCACAGGTCGCGGTACGACCGGCCAGGGTAATCGCGTTCGCGGGGCGGCGTGAGGCCGACGTGTTCGACGATGCTCAGGAAGGTGTCGCAGTGCGTCACCGGTTCCTGCCGGATCTGTCCACTCAGGACGCTTTCCGGGTGGTTGATGATGAGCGGGACCCGGATGGACTCCTCGACCACGTTGTAGGGGATGGTGCCGTTGCCCTTGCCCCAGATGCCGTGGTGCCCGGCGTTCAAGCCGTGGTCGGACGTGTAGATCACCAGGGTCGATTCACGCAGTCCCTGGGCGTCCAGCTCGTCGACGAGCCGCCCGAGTTGTTCGTCGATCTCGCTCACCGAGGCGTAGTACTGGGCCAGCGCCTCACGCGGATCGTTGCGGCTGGTGTACATGGCCTCCGACCGCAGCCGCCCGAAGGGGTAGGTCGCATCCCGCGGGATGTCGGCGAAGGTGCCGCGACGGTAGGGCTCGACCAATCGCTCGGGGTGGCCGGACCACGGGCTGTGCGTGGCGAGGTAGCCGACGAAAAGGAAGAACGGCTGCTCGGCCGGTCGCTCGCGGAGGAACTCCACGGCGTGGTCGGTGATCGCATGCGGGTTGTAGCGCCCCGGCGCGGGCGTCGACTTCGGCCAGGGCGATTCGTACCCCTGCGGAGCACGGACCGGCGCGCCGTGGGAGTACCAGTAGTCGAATCCTGCGGGGCGCACGTCGGGGCGGCCCAGGTGCCATTTGCCGGACAGTCCTGTGGCGTAACCGGCGTCGTGGAACAGCCGGGCCAGAGTCGGCTCCGACTCCAGCCACGGGGTGGCCATCACCTCCGGGTCGCTCTCGGCGAGGTAGTCGTGCACACCGTGCTGCGAGGGCAGCCGGCCGGTCCACAGGCTGGCCCGGGCCGGGGAGCACACCGGCGACGGGGTGAACGCGTTGTCCATCCGGACGCCGGTCGCCGCGAGGTGGTCGAGGGTCGGCGTTCGCAGCTCGGAGTTGCCGTAGCAGCCCGCTGCCCACTGGGCGTGGTCGTCCGTGCACACGACGAGAACGTTCGACGGCATCCGCAATTCCTCCCTTGACAATCCCGGGTCGGCGACCCGTAATAGCACCCTAAAGGTTGGACCTCTGGAACTCCAACCCTTCCACTCGCTCCCGCCGGTGATATCGGAGGATGGTCGTCATGCCCGCACTGCAAGCACCCGGAACGCTGCGGGTACGGCCTGCCTGGCTGGTGGTCGCGCTGCTCCTGGCGGTCGGCAGCTACCAGCTGAACAACACGATGGTCGCCCCGGCGAACCCGCAGATCATCAATGGACTGGGCACCACGACCGCGGCGATCGGGCTCGCGCAGACGCTGTTCTTCCTCGTGTCGGCGATCGCTTCGGTGGTGGTGACGAGGCTGAGCGACTGGGTCGGACGCCGCCGTGCCCTGCTGGCGATCCTCGGCGTGATGATCCTCGGCGAGGCGTTGTGCGCGATCGCCCCGAGCGCTGCCGTGTACATCGCGGGACGGGCCATCAGCGGTTCCAGCGGCGCGGTCTTCGCCTTCGCGTTCCTGATCTTGCGGGAGACCATGACGCTGGTGGGGTTCAGCCGAGCCCTGGCGATCATCGCGGCGATCAAGAGCGGCGTCGGCGGGTTCGAATCGGTGGCCGGCGGCGCGATCGCCGACTTCCTCGGCTTCCGGGGCGTCTTCTGGTTCATGATCGCTTTCACCGGCGTGGCGATGGTCGCCGCGCGCTGGGCGATCCCCGAGGTGCGCGTCGTCGAGCGGCAGCGGTTGGACTGGCCGGGGTCGGTCACCATCAGCCTCGGATTCACCGGGGTGCTGGTCGCGCTGTCGCAAGGCGGGAGCTGGGGTTGGGGCGACGTCCGCACGCTGGGCTTCCTGATCGGCGGCGTGGTGTTCCTGGCGTTGTTCCCGGTCGTCGAACGCCGCCACCCGCAGCCGCTGATGAACGCCTCCCGGCTCGCCTCACGCGCGTCATGGCCGCTGCTGGCGACCAACGTCCTCGTCCTCGCAGGCGCTTTCGCCGCGACCGGTTTCGTGGTTCCGCTGCTCAGCCAGTCCACGAGTGGCGGGTTCGGGATGTCCGCGACGTTGTCCGCGCTGCTCTACGTCATGCCGGTGTCGACGGTGGGCTTCCTCGTCGCGCCGATCGCCGGCTGGCTGGCGCCCCGCGTCGGCTGGCGGCGGCTGCTGGTCGGCGGCCTCGGTGCGACGGTGGCGGCGATGGTCGTGCTGAGCCTGTTCGCGAGCGACCCGGTGGTCGTGTTCGCGGTGATCGTCGTGCTCGGCGGCTGCTACACCGGGCTGGTGCTCACGTCCCTGGACGGGCTGGGCGTGCTGCTCTCCCCACCTGATTCCCCCGGCTCGCTCACCGGGCTGAACACCGCGGCATTCGGCGTCGGCGCCTCGCTGGGGACCGCGATCGCCTCGACGGTGATCACTCAGATCTCCGGCAGCAAAGCCGGCAACATCGCGGGCTTCACCGGGGCGCTGTGGGTGTGCACCGGGCTCGCGCTGGCCGGACTGCTCGTGTCGCTGCTCATCCCCCGCGAAGGCGTGGGCGTGGTCGACGACGAGAATGCCGTGAGGACGAGTTGAGGAGCGACCGATGGCGCTGATTCGCACGCTCAAGGCACAGGCCGCCGCCGAGCTGCGCAAACTGATCGGCGAGGAGTACCGGCCCGGCGACCGCCTGCCGCCGGAAGGTCAGCTCGCCCAACGCATCGGGGTCAGCCGCAACACGCTGCGCGAGGCCCTGGGCGATCTCGTGCTCGAAGGGCTCGTGGAGCGGCGTTGGGGTGTTGGCACGGTCGTGCGCGAGAGCACCGGCCCGGTGTCGCTCAGCCTCACCGAGATCATCCCGGTGCGGGAGATCATCCACGGCTACGGGCACGAAGCGACGTTGCCGCACGTCGCGATCGAAGAGGTCGGCTGCGATGCCGGGCTCGCGGAGATGCTCCAGGTCGAGCCGGGCACCCCGGTGTGGCGCATCGAGCGGGTCTTCGCCGTCGACGGCACGCCGGCGGTGCTGATGCGCGACCACGCCCGAACCCGTTACCGGGACCAGGAATTCGACCCGCACCCGTTGTCCGATGTGGACGTCGACCTGATCACGCTGATCAGGGAGGCGGGCGCACCGCTGAGCCGGATGGAAGGCCACCTCGACGCCGTCGAAGCCAGCGCCACCACCGCCCGGCTGCTCGCTGTCGAGCAGGGGCGCCCGCTCGTGTGCGTGACGCAGACTTGCTTGTCCGACCGCGGAAGCGTGCTCCTGCACACCGAGGTGTACTACCGCACCGACGTGATCAAGCTCAACATCAACCGAACGGTCCGGCGGTAGACCCCGTCACCGACATGGGCGGGGCGGGGAAAGGTGCGGCTTCCTCGTGACCAGCTGCGCGGGAGCCAGGGGTCTGCGTTCTGCCTGCGCCGGAGTAGTTCGATCAGGGCGCCATGACGGTGAAAGGCCAGGGCCGGCGAAGCCTTGTGGCGCCCGCTCGTCGGCATGCCGCATGTGAGCGCACTCGACCGGATTGCCGAGCGTCCCGGGTCGACGGTCTCGGCTCATCTACCGCGCAGCTCGAGTGCGACCGCGCCGAGCACCAAGGCGCCCCCGACGAACGCACCGGCCCAAAGCGACTCGCCGAACACGGTCGCGCCGATCGCGGCGCCGACGAGCGGCGTGACGTAGGCGTAGGTACTGACCAGCGGCGCCGGCGCGCTCTCCAATAGGCGCGTGTAGAGCATGAAACCGACGAGCGAGTCGAAGACGAGCAGGAACACCGCCGCCCCGGCCGAGGCCCAGCTGACGTCCGACCACCGAGTCGGGGCGAATTCACCGAGCGACAACGCGACCAGCAGCAACACGGTCCCACCGGCAAGCAACTGAACCGCGCTGGCGACCACTCGATCGACCGTCCCGGCGACGTTCGCCATCAACAGGCTCCCCGCGGCCCACAGGATCGGCGCAACGCAGAAAGCCGCGACCGCCCACGGCGCCCCGCCGATCGCACTACCCGGCGCCGTCAGAACCACGACCACGATGCCACCGAAACCCGCCACGAGGCGCACCCACGACGCGACCGGTACACGGGTTCCGATCAACCCGCTCAGGAGTACCACCCACAGCGGGATCGCCGCAGCGAGGATCGCCCCGAGACTGGCGGTCACCGCGGTCAGCGCGACCGTGGCGAGCCCTTGCCCGCCCACCAGCAGCAGCACGCCGGCAGCCGCCAGGTGCCGCACTTGCGCCCGCGTAGGCCGGGGACGCCCACGCGCGACACCAGCGAGCACGACCCCGCCGAGCAAGAAGATCAGCGCCGCCCCACCGAGCGGCGGCACGCTGTCGACCATCAGCTTCATCGCCGGAATCGCCGAGCCCCAGCACGCATAGAGCGCGAGCAGCAGGAACACAGTGCGATCAGGAGGCGCCACGCCCGCCCGCCCACCACCCCGCCGCTGCACGATCCTGATGATCAACGCGAAGCTCCTCACGATCTGCCAGTCCACATCATCCGTCGGTTCGGACGCCCACATCCCTTCATCGACCGAACAGGTGATCACGGTCCCTTCGGCACTCGGCAGGTGCTCCGGCCAACACGCGCTCGCCCACGTACTCGCACCGGAGCCTCTGCTGCTGCACTCAGCCCATTCCAATGTGGACGGACAACCGGTCGACCGGACGGACTTCCTGCTCTACATGGGAACGGCGCTGTCCGTCACGGCGTTGACCGTGCTGGCAAGGATCCTGTCCGACAAGGCCAGTCGTCGGGACCCGGCTCGCTGGTCGTCGCGCTCGCCGGGACGGTCCTCTTCGTGCTGGGCTGCGTTCACCGCCCCGAGGGCGTGACCATCGTCAGCGGTCACCGCGACCTCGGCCTGTGTCCGGTGAACCGGGGCTCCAGCGGACCAGCGGGAGGAAGATCGTGTCGACGATCTCCTCGATCACCTCGGGTGCGACCGGCCGCAGCGTCATCATCGTCTCGCCTCGAAGCAGGTCGAAGGGGAGTGAGGCGATCCGTGGCGTGAGCTTGGCCGGATCGAGCTCGCCGCGCTCGATGGCGCGCTCCATGATCTCGTCGCGTCCGGAGCGGCGTCCGGCGAGGATCATCTCGCGCAGCTCGGCGAAGCTGGTTTCGGTCTCGGCGAAGTAGCCGGAGAGCAGCAGGCTGAGTTGGGCGAGGAACGGCCCCTGCTTCTCGCTCGCCTCGGTGAGGGTGGCGATCAGGTCGCCGCGCAGGGACCCGGTGTCGGCCGGGGTGATCAGCTGGATGACATTGCGGCGTACGACTGCCGCCTCGACCAGCTTCTGCTTGTCCGCCCAGCGCCGGTAGAGCACCGGTTTGCTGGTGCCGGCCCGCCGGGCGACGGAGTCGACGGTCAGGTTCGCGTATCCCCGCTCGCTCAACTCGTCCCAGGCCGCTTCGAGGATCGCTGCCTCGAGCGCTTCGCCGCGCCGTCGTCCCACGACACTCCTTAGACACTTTGACGTTTCTTATCGGTGTACCCTACGCTGGCAGATAAGAAACTAGAACGTATCTTAAGAGGTCGCCGCTCGCCTCGCGGCCGACCGCGGGGATGGATCGCATCAACCGCCTCGCCCCAGTTCCAGTCGACAACACGTCAGGCCGTGCCGGCACCGTCGCGAGCCCGAAGCAAGGAGTCCTCGATGCAGCAGAGCAGGACCGGAAACGCCGGACTGCACACGAGATGGAACGGGCGGCTCATCGGCCTGGTGGCCGTCCTGGCCATGGTGAACTTCGTGGTCGACTCCGCCATCACCGCGCCGCTGCTCGTCCTCCCGGAGATGCTCGACCACTTCGGTACCGACCAGGCGGCGTGGCTCAACGCCACCGCGATGCTGGCGGGAGTGATGTGGGCGCCCCTGCTCGGAAAGAGCGCCGACATCTACGGCAAGCGCAGGGTGCTCGTGCTGACGTTGCTCCTCAGCTGCGCGGGCGCCCTCTTGTGCGCCGTGGCCCCCAGCATCTGGGTATTCGTGCCAGGGCGCATGCTGCAGGGAGCGGCGCTGGCCGCCATGTTCCTCTCCGTCGCAATCGTTCGAGGTGCCTGCGCACCCCGCATCGCGATGATCATCGTGGGCATCGTGACCTCCGGCTCCGCGGTGCTCAACATCGTGTCCCGCTTCCTCATCGAGGAACTGGCCACGGAGTTCGGCTTCCAGATCTTGTTCCTCGTATCGGCCTTCGTCGCGGCCGTGATGGCGATCTGCGTGCGCAACGTCATTCCCGAATCCCCGATCAAGACGCCGGGCAAGATCGACGTCGGCGGTGCCCTCCTCCTCGGCGGAGGGCTCGCTGGGGTGCTCGGCTACATCAGCCTGGGCTCGGACCTCGGCTGGCTCGCCGTCGGCCCGCTGGCTCTCCTCGTCGGTGGCGTCGCGGCATTGGCCAGGTGGTTCCTGGTCTCGAATCGAAAGCCCGACCCCCTGATCGACGTCAGGGACCTCAGCGGACCACTGGTGCTCACGCTCCTCGTCGTCTTCCTCGGAGCCGGTTCGTACCAGAGCATGCTTCAGCTCATCCCGCTCATCGGCGACGTCTCAGCGGATCAGCAACTCGGGTACGGACTGGCCGACCAGGGGTCGGTGGCGCTGTTGCTCGCGGCGCCGGGACTCGGAGTCATGCTCGGAGGTCCGGCGGCCGGATGGCTCGCCGCACGCATCGGACCGGCCTCGACGCTGGCCGGGGCGGTCATGCTCGGAACCGTGGTGACCATCGGGATGTTCCTCGGGGCTTCCCAGCTTCCCGCCGCGCTCTGCTCCGCATTCCTGCTGGGTGTCACGGTAGGAGCGCTCGGGACATCCGGCTTCAACATGGCGGGTGGCTTGGCGTCCGCCGACCGGCAGGGCATCGTGTCCAGCCTGGTCATGGTCATGGTCTCGATCGGGTCGGTGGTGCTGAACTTCGTGGGCGCGGCCGTGCTCGAGTCGACCGCCGTGGTCGTCGACGGTGAAACGACGAACTCGGCCACGGGCGTGTTCAGCTACATCGCGATCGCTTCCGGCGCGTTCGCGATCGCCGCGGTGCTGGTCGTCATGCTCGTGCGAAGCACCCGCCTCAGCCACGACTCGCCGTCGCCCGACCTCGCGCGGGACGCGGTGTGACGGACCTCTGAAGATGTCGGCAGGAGCCGGCAGTTTCCTCGCGCACACGGCGATCCGAGTTGATTTTTCAACGTCCCACAACGGACTCAGGAGTTGACGAATGGACATGAGAACCGCATCGAAAGGCACGGTCCTGGTTTCCGGCGCGAGCATCGCGGGTCCGGCCGTGGCGTTCTGGCTGCACCGGTACGGATTCGCGGTGACGGTGGTGGAGAAGTCCACCGGACCGCGGGGCGGCGGGTACCCGATCGACGTGCGCGGCACCGCGGTGGAGGTGGCTCGCCGGATGGGAATCCTGCCGCAGCTCCAGGAAGCGCACATCGAGTCGCGCCGGTTGACCTTCCTCGATGCCGATGGCAGCGAGGCAGCGGTGGTTCATCCACAGGCGGTGGTCGGCGGGGTCGAGGGACGTGACGTCGAGGTGCCTCGCGGGGATCTGACAGACATCCTGCACGGGGCCATCCGTGACGAGGTGGAGTTCGTGTTCGACGACTCCATCGACGCGCTCGCGGAACACGAGCACGGTGTCGACGTCACCTTCCGCAGCGGCATCCAGCGCAGCTTCGACCTCGTCTTGGGTGCGGACGGGCTGCACTCGCGCACCCGGGAGCTCGTATTCGGCCCCGAGCGGCGATTCCACCGCTATCTGGGGTACTGCTTCGCCTTGTTCACCATGCCCAACACCTTTGGACTCTCCCATGAAGCACTCATCTGGAACACTCCCGGAAGGGCCGCGGCGCTCTACGCGGTCAGGGACGGCAACGAGCTACACGCATTCCTCAACTTCGCTCACCCCGAACCACCATACGAGGTCCTCCGCGACCCCGAGGCACAACGCGACCTCGTCGCCACCACCTTCGCCGGCGACGGATGGGAAATCCCGACCATGGTCGCCGCCATGCGCCACGCGAACGATCCGTTCTTCGACACCGTGAGCCAAGTCCACATGCCATGCTGGTCCAGCGGCCGGGTCGCGCTCGTCGGCGATGCCGCCTACGCCCCGTCGTTCCTGACCGGGCAAGGGTCCAGCCTCGCCCTCGTCGGCGCCTACGTGCTCGCCGGCTCGCTGGCCGCCCATCGCGACCACACCGCGGCCTTCGCCGCCTACGAACGCGACATCCGCGAATTCGTCGAACTGAACCAGGCACAGGTCGGCGAAGGCGCCGCAGCGCTCTTCCCCACCACCGCCGAAGCCCTTGAAAAGCGCAACAACGAACTTCGGGGCCTCACCGCCTTGCCACCAGGAACCGGGCGCCCGGCCCACACAGCCCTCACATTGCCCGAACACAGTCCCCATCGACGGATCAATGTTGCAGGCCCGCACGGTGACGGCGAACACGATCGCGATGCACGCGCCCGCGATGAACACCACCGGCAAACGACTCACCCGAGTTCAGGAACCGCCTCTGGCTCCTCTGCCTGCTGATGGATTCGGCGGTTCTGTAACGATTGCCGGAATTCAGTAGGCGGGGTCCGGCGACGTTCTTACTGTTCATTCGTGACACTGCCACCAATTCAAGGGCAAGGCGGACAGCCCCAGGACGGGCCTCCCGAGCCAGGCTCATCCGGCCAGGGTGGGCAGCCGCACGTCCAGGACAGCGAGTCGCCGCAACCGCAGACCGGCTTCCTGCACGCGCAGCACGGCTATCCGCAAGCGCCGTACGGGAATCCGTTCGCGGCTCCACCGGTGCCCGCCCAAGAATTGACCGAACCGCGTCGGCCGCGAACGATCGAGATGGCGTTCTGGATCGCAATGGTCGTACCACTGCTGGTCAGCGTGCTGGACACCGTCTTCCTCCACCTGACGAATGACGTGGTCACCGAGGGCCTCAACGCCGCCTTGGAGCAGTACGGCGTAGAACCGGTACCAGCCCAGGACACGGACTGGATCTACACCGCAGTCTTGTACGCTGTTCTGGTCGCGCTGTGGATCGCATTCGGATTCCATTTGCGGGCGGGCCGAAACTGGGCTCGGGTGACGCTCATCGTGCTCGCTGCGGTCTGGCTGTGCGCCGAACTGTTGGGCGGCCTCCTGGCACCCGTCGCTTACATGGCACTCGGGATGCCTTGGGATCTCGGACTTCCCATTGGGATGGTCGTCTTGGGCTGGCTCGTCCGCGCACTGGCTCTGACCGGCATCATCACGTTCATCGTCCTGGTCTGCCGCAAGCCCTCGAAGCAGTACTTCCAGGAGACCCGCTACTTCCAGATGGCCCAGTGGCACGCCCAAGCGGCCCCCTGGCGGTGACGTCGATCGCGCGGCAGGCCTTCCCGACACCATCAGCCGCACGCTCCAACTCCTCATCACCACCCTCGCCGACATCGACGAACGCCGTAGCGCAGCAGAAATCCTTCCGGCCGCATCATTCCGGCACCGCAGGCCCCGGAGCGACGTTCGCTCCCTCCGGGATCGGGAAGTTCACCCCCGTCAAGGGAGTGACGTGCGAACTCTGGATCTTCCACTTCCCGTCTTCGACCAGGTACCGGTCGCGATATTCCAACGACGCCTGCTCGACGACGCCGTCGGCGAGGTTGACCCTCATGAACCAGAAGGTCCAGCTGCCGACCGCGGTGTTCGCGTCGATCAGTTCGATGTCCGGGTGCATGCCATGATGGATGTCGTTGTAGAGCCAGCGGTCGCCGTCGCGGCGCAAGGCCAGCTTGCTGTACAGCTCGACGAGCTTCTCGCGATCGTCGAAGCCGCCGAGGCCCGGGCCGTAGTCGATGTCGGCGCCCTCGCGCACGAAGCACTCCCGGAAGGCATCGGGATCCTTGCTGTCGCATGCTCGCCAGTACCGGTACTTCAGGCGTTCGATCTCCTGAATCGCCTCCAGGCGCGCGACCCTACGAGCGAGGTCACGCACATCCACGTCGCCGTCATCGAACACTTCTGCCTCCTCGTTCGCCGGACTCGCCAACGGCGATCCCGCGTCCGGCGGTTCGGCATGTCAACAGCGGGGGTCCCGACCGGGCCCCGGAACCATCAGGCGACGAACGCCGATCGCGCTCCCCTCAATCCACAATGGAGTCACTGAACTCGACCGGGGAGCCGAGGAACTCCCGGTGCGACGCCGGGGAGGTGCCGTCGACGTCGACCACGCCCAGTTCCTCGCCGACCTCCGCACCGACCAGCACCCGCCCGGTCCACCGCATCCGATCGGGGTGCTCGGCGAGCGCGGCGATGACCCGTCCGGTGAACTCCGGCGACTCGGCCATCGCGGTCAGCTCGCCGTAGCGCTCGGGATCCGAGTTCAGCACCGCCTCGGTCCGCTCGGTGCGCAGCAGTCCCATCCAGATCGACACGGCCGCCACGTCGAACGGTTCGAGGTCCACCGCCATGTCGTGCGCCATCTTGTCCACACCTGACTTCACCGCACCGTAGGCGGGCCCGTGCATGTAGCAGGTGGCGCCGAAGGACGAGGTGTTGACCAGCAGGCCGCCGCCAGTGCTGACGAGCAGCGGCGCACCGTAGTAGCTGGACACGTAACTGGAACGCAGCCCGACCTCGAACATCTCCTGCAACGCCAGCGGTTTGGACCAGAACGGCCCCTTGGTCGCGAGCTGGTCCGGCACGATGAACGCGTTGTTCACCAGGATGTCCAGCCGGCCGTGGTCGGCGCGCACCCGCTCGAACAGTGCCGCGACCTGGGCGTCATCGCGGTGATCGCAGACAACGGGAACTCCGGTGCCGCCTCTGCGGTCGATCTCCTCGGCGGTGGCGAAGACCGTGCCCGGTAGCGACGCCTCGCCCTCCCGCCGAGTCCGGCCGGTGACGTAGACCGTGGCGCCGGTTCCACCGAGCGCGAGCGCGATTCCCTTGCCCGCCCCCCGGCTCGCGCCGGTGACCACCGCGACGCGGCCGCCGCTCACAGCTCGCCCGCCATGCCGAGTGGCCCACCGCACGAGGCGACCGCGAGACCGTCGACGTCCGAGCGGAGAATCGCCTTTGCCGAAGACGTCGACTTGCGGTGCCTGGCCCGTCCCCCGATCCCGGTGATCACCGCCGAGCGGGGACTGCTCGGCACCTCCCGCCCGGACGTTCGTTCATCGGCCATGTACCGCTCCCGGTCCCTGACGCACGAGTCGACTGCGACAACTAAAAACCAAACGCTTGCTTGAGCGTATCGAAGGCGTTCGCCAAGTCAAGCCCCGGTAGCGGAGCCCGCCGGGCACGCCGTGCCCCGTGCGAGCGACTACGGTTGATCTCCCTGATTCGGACAGCTCAAGGGCGGTGACGGCCAGGGCGTCGAGTTCCGCCTCAGCGCCTCTTCTCGGGGCGCTGCCGCGGCTGCCACCAGATCGCCGAACCGGTATTCGGCGATTCGGGCGACCTCCAAGGCAGCGGCGTGGCATTCGTAGGCGGGAGCGTTGTGGAGCCGCCGCGCCCCGTGGTCCAGTACCGCTTGGAGATGTGGACGCTCACGCAGGCACATGATGAGCGGGAAGCCGAAGCGCTCCCGGTAGGCCTCGGTGAGTTCGTCCAGTTGTTCCCGCTCCTGATCGGCCAGGTCGGTCAGCCCGGGAACGGAGTGGTCGCGGAGGGACATTCCGCCGCTGACCACCGGTCCTCCCAGGTCCGGGTAGAGCGACAGCAGTCGCCGCATCTCGTCCTCGCTGGAGTCGAAGAACGCCGTCAGGAGGGCCGTCCTGAGGTCGGTCACGTCAGCGAACGGTCGCTTCTCGCACGCTCGATCGATGGCCTGCGTCGGTCCTTGGAACAGCGGCGCGAAGGCGGCTTTGAACTCCTGAGCGGTCATGCCGTTGATCTGCTCCAGCTGAAGTCGGCCGGCACTCGACGCCTCGTCGTCCGTGGCCTTGCGCCGTCTGCCGAAATGGTGGAAGACCAGGTTCAGGACGATCGCCGTGATGGCGCCGATCGTGGTCCCGCTGCCGCCGAAGATCTGCGCCCAATCCGGGACGGCGTCCTTCACCTCGGGCACCATCGTGACGTACATGGCCATCCCGATGCTGGCTGCGACGATCACGGAGTTGCGGTGATCGCGGAAGTCGACCCGCGACAGGATCTGGAGCCCCACCACGGCGACCATGGCGAACATGGCCAGGGAAGCGCCGCCGAGCACGGGTGCGGGGATCGCCGTGATGACGGCCGCGAACTTCGGCACCGAACCGAGCGCGATCATGAAAAGCCCGGCCACGCTGATCACCCACCGGCTCTTCACCCTGGTGAGCCGCACCAGACCCACGTTCTCGCTGAAGCAGGTGTACGGGAACGAGTTCAGGGTCCCGCCGATCACGCCCGAGAGCCCGTCCGCCCGCATCGCGCGGGTGATGTCGTCGCCCTGCACCCGCCTGCCGACGATCTCCGAGACCCCGGTCACCGCGCCGGTGGTCTCGATCGCCGTGATCATCATGACCACCATCATCGAGACGACCCCGCCTACCGAAACCATCGGGCTGCCGAACTGGAACGGGGTCGACAACCCCATCCAGGAGGCATGTCCCACATCGTCGAAGTCGGTGTCTCCCAGCGACCAGGCCGCGAACGTGCCGAGCGCCAGTCCGAGCAGCACGCCCACTGTGGACAGAAATCCCCGCGACACCTTGTGCACCAGTACGATGACGGCGAACGTGCCGAGGGCATACGCCATGTTCCGGCCGCTGTCGGGATGGAACGCGGAACCTTCACCTCCGGCCGCGCTCGTCGCCGCGACCGACAGCAGGCTCAACCCGATGATGGCGATGACCGACCCCGTCACGACCGGCGGGAAGTACCGCATCATGCGCCCGAAGACCGGTGCGATCACGAAGGTGATCAGCCCGGCCACGATCACGGCGCCGTAGACCATCCGCAGCCCCTCCGTGCCACCGCCCGCACCCAGCCCGATGGCGACCATAGGCGCCACCGCCACCGCCGACACCCCCTGGAGCAACGGGAGCCGCACTCCCACCTTCCAGAACCCGACCGACTGGATGATGGAGGCGATACCGCAGGTCAGCAGGCACGCGTTGATGAGGTGCACGAGCTGGCCGCCGTCCAAGCCCAGGGACGACGCCAGCAGGGTCGGGATGACGATCGCCCCACCGGCGAAGAACGCCAGCACGTGCTGGAACCCGAAGACGGCCAGTTTCGCCACCGACGGCACCTCGTCCACGGGGTGGCGGCGAGGCCGCACGTCGCCGCTCATGACGGATGTCCCGCGGCGACGCGGAAGATCCCGGGCATCAAGGGCAGTCCCGGCACCCGCTGGACCCGATCGCACCAGCGCCGCACGGCGGGATAGTCCTGGCGGGATATGCCGCCTTCCTCGCAGAGCGCGACATCTCCGAAACAAGCGATGTCGCCGAGCGAGAACGCGCCCACCAGGAAGTCTTCGCCCTGCCGTTCCATGAACCACAGGTGACGGTCCAACACGCGCAGCAGCCGATGCGCCTCTGCCTGAACCTGCGGAAGGTCCGTCGGCTCACCGAAGGCCTCGTGCCTCCGCGCCGCTCCCGCTGACGCGGTCAGAGCACGCCCGAACGCCAGCCAGTCCAGCATCGCTGCGTGACCAGCAGGATCCTCACCGCGCACGAGCCCGCCCTCGCTGTCGTAGACCCGAGCCAGGTACAGCACGGCCGACTCGGCATGATGCGCAACCGCCGCGGGGTCCACGTGTCCATCGACGAGCACCAGAGCCGGCCGGCGATCGTCCGGGGCGAACTCGTACTCCTCCAAGGCCACCGAACGGAATTCCAACCCGAGGACGCCCAGCAACGCGCGGACCTGGTAGCACTCCGCGGACGTCTCGTCGTCGTAGAGGACGATCATGGCGCGAACTCCTCACAGGTCCAGGGTCAGCTGGGCGGTGAGCGAGCGGGAGACGCACGTCATGATCGAGTCTCCGGCCGCCCTTTCGGCATCGTCGAGGTAGACGTCCTGGTGGTCCGGCTCGCCGTCGATGACCGCGACCCGGCACGTACCGCAGGCCCCCTGCTCGCACGAGGACGGAACCGTCACCCCGGCCTCGCGCACGGTTTCCAAGATGCTGCGCCCGGGCTCCACCGTCAGGTTCATGACAGACCGGGCGAGGACGATCTCGAAACGGCTGCTCTCGTCGATCTCCTGGTCATTGCGGAAGTACTCGAAGTGCACGGCATCGCGCGGCCAGCCGGCCCGGTGCGCGACATCCCTGGCGACGTCGAGCATCGGCGGGGGTCCGCAGATGTAGACCTGGCAATCCGCATCGTCCGTGGTGCCGAGGATCCGCTCCAGCTCGGCCCTGGTCTCCACCGGATCCAGGCCGATGATGGTCCGGACGTTGCCGAGCCGCGACAGGCGGTCGCCGAAGGACACGTCGGCTTCGCGCGCGGCGAAGTGGTGCAGCTCGTAGTGGAGACCTTGGTGCTCCAAGGCCTGCGCCATCGCGAGCAGCGGCGTGATCCCGATTCCGCCGGCGACCAGCAGCGTGCGTTCGCGGTCTTGCCGCAGCGGAAAACCGTTGCGCGGTAGGGACACCGCGAGCACGTCACCTTTCCGCACCTGCTCGTGCACGGATATCGACCCACCCGCGGAGTCGGAGGTCAGCTTCACGCCGATCACGTAATGCCCGGTCTCGCCGGGCCCGTTCACCAGGGAGTACTGCCGGACCAGGCCACCGGGCAGGGCGACGTCGAGGTGAGCGCCCGGCTGGCCGCTGGGGAGCGGACCGTCGCCCACCGGTCCCAGCTCCAGGCCGCGGACGCCGGCGCCCGCCTCCCACGCCCGTACCACCCGGACCCGCGTCGGCAGCTCGTGGTGGCCACTGCGGGCGGGCATCGACGCCAAGTGCTTCGGGACCGGCTCGTAGCGGGGCAAGAGCGGTTCAGGGGCGGGTTGCTCCGCAGCCCGGTCCTGGGCGAACTCACGAAGCCGGGTCAGGGCGAGGTCGAAGTGCCGAAGCAGCCGCAGCCGCTCGCCCACCGGTGCGGGGCTGCTCAGCACTCCCCGGATGATCGCACGGTCGGCATCCGTGGGCTGCACCGCGAAGAAGCCAACCCCTTCCAGCTCGACGACGAAGTCCCCGTGTCGTCTCGTCGCCGGCGGCTCGGTGTTCGGGAGCGCGGGTGGCTGCTCCAAGAGCAGGGTCACCACGTCCGCCGGTTGCGCCCGCACCGGCATGGGGCGGAGCACGAGACCCGCATCGAGTTCCGGTGGCTCGTCAGGCGGCTCCGCCAACGCGGTCCACACCAGCCCGCCGCTGGTGCGCACCGGGTAGGTGCGATTGGTGATGGTCCGCGCGGGTGCGTCGGCGGGATGGGCCGGGATGTACGTGCAGGCCGCGGTCCGGTTGGCGTAGCGCCAGCCGTGGTACTGGCATTTCAGCTCGCGGCCGTCGTTCATCGCGATCGACAATCGGACACCGCGGTGCAGGCACCGGTTCTCCCAGACGTTGACGTAATCGTCGTCGGCCCGCCACACGGCCAGTTCCTGTCCTAGCAGTTGGCCTTGAAACACGTGCCGGTAGACCAGATCGCTTTCGGACGCGACCGGGTGCCAGGTCTTCTCCGCGCGCAGCAGCAGGTCCTCACGCATCACGCGGCTCCCGGGATGACGCCGTAACGGACCCCCAACTGGCCCAGCCACCTGCGGTAGGCGACCCCGGACTTGTCGGCCCGGATCGGCGTCTCCGCTCTCGGGTCGAGCGGCAGGCCGCGCGGCAACTGGTTCTCCAGGATGGGTTTGTCCTGGCCGAAGATCGATACCTGGAACCGGCGCAGGGCCCAGTCGGGCTGGTCGTCGTCCAGCAGGCACAGCCACATGTGGGCGCGGATGTGTTCCTGGTCGAGGGCCTGCACGAACAGACCGATGACGTCGAACCGGCCCTCGGCCCCCGGGCTCGACTTGTACAGCACGGAGCAGTGCGGATGCGGAACCCGGAAGACGTAGTCGACCTCCGCCCCACCCTGGCTGGAGAGAGCCGCTTTGGGCTGGTAGAACACGCAATCCGTGGCGATGATCTCCCCGTCGGCGGCGGAGACCTCGACGTTGTAGTCCTTGACCTCGGTGTGCGGCTCATCGCCGAGTACGGAGGTGTGGACGAACGGGAAGTGCCCCATGTCGAGGAAGTTCTCGATGCCGCGGGGCGCGGATGTGCGGGCCGTGACCGAGATGGCGTGCAGCACACGTCGATTGCTCTCGTCCGCCTCCGGAATTTCGAACAACGGGCGTGGCGCGCCCAGCGACGTCCACAGGTAGCCGTACCGCTCGATCACCGGCAGGGTCGAAGCGGGAGGCCCTTCGGCGGGCCATGCCGCCGACTCGGGATCACCGTCCTGCCGTCTCCACACGGCGAGCCTGCCCTCGGGCGATCTGCTCAGCGTCAGCGGAACACCGAGCAGTCGGTCCCTCCAGGTGCGGTTTCGGGGCATCGTCTCGACGGCACCCAGCGGGTGCCAGAGGTCGAGCAGGACCTCGTCTTCGCAGGGTTGTTCCAGGAATTCGGGAGCCATGGACGGCCTCCTTGCACAGACGGTCGGGAGGGGAGGGGTATGGCCGAAAACGCCATCCCGCTCCGGAGGTCGACGACGCGACCACGGACCCGGCGCAGATCACTCCCGAACTGGTGCCAGCCAGCAAGTTAGCACCATCCGACCGAAAAATAAACAAACTGTTGCAAGGCGTTCAAGGCTCGCCCCGTCAAAGGCCTCCACCGGCCACTCCCCCGGGAAGACCGGTTCCCGTTACTACATCGGGGTGAGTCGTGCCCGCTGCGAGCCGCATCAGCTCGCGCGCTTCGGCTTCGCAGCCCGGCTTGCCCGAGTTCGTGAACGGATTGCTCCCAGGCACCGAAATACCCGGCACGCCCGCGGTCGTGACCGCACCACCGCCCGTGCGCACGGCGGACACAATGCTGCCCCGGTGTCAGCACACCGGGGCAGCAGGACGTCCGGGACCGCGGGTCCGGGACTATCGGGTTCGCGACGGGGGTCTTGCGGGGCAATAGCTTCGCCCCTGCCCCCAATGCGCGCCGGGTGTCAGCTCAGCACCTCGAGGAAGATCCAGCCCTTGTCGTCGGTGTAGCACCTGGCGTCCTTGTAGGTGCCGTCGGCCTTGAGCTGCGCCGCCTCCGCATTGCACTGGTCCATCGAGGAATACACCGCGGGTCCGCCACCGACGGTCTCCCAGCCGGACGCGGAAGCGGTGCCCACGGCCAACGGAATGGAAACCACGGCGGCGCCGAGGGTCAGACCAGCAGCGATGAGGGAACGCCGCATCTTCATATACACCTCTCCTGATGAACAAGGCCACAATGGCCTAGCCGGTTTCTTGCAGGGCCGAGATTACGTTCAGCCGGTTCCGGAACCGCAACGGCGAACCGAACATGTAGGGATTCCTTTCAGGAGCATGGGCTCCGCACGTCATAGGTGCCCGTTGGCCGATGAACCCAACCGGGCATCCGCCCCACCTCGGCCCCGCCGTGTTCGGTGATCCCCGCCCGCGACGGAGGCGGCAGCGTCAGCCACTCCTGGCCCTCCGGCACTGCTCGGCGACCGAACTCCTCACCACCTGAGCAGCCCTACGCAGATCCACTGTGGACGTCTGGTGGAGTTGGCGGTGATGGCGGGCAGGCCGGCGCCGCGGGCGGCGTGCCACGCGATGATCAGGCCGCGCAGCGCGCGCCGGTCGGTAGGCTCGATATCGTGCCTGATATCCACCAGAGGCCCTCTCTGGTCACGCAGATCGTGGAGAAGCGGGGGCTGCTCGTGCACGGGGATGGCATTGCGCCGCACCGTCATACCGAGGGGCAGCTGCTGTATCCCTCGGCGGGCGTTCTCGCCACCACGACAGAGAGGGGCACATGGGTCGCCCCGGCCAATCGTGTCGCGTGGACGCCGCCGGGTTTCGAGCACTACCACCGCGCGTACGGAAAGACCGAGGTCCGGGTGGTGGAGGTTACCGGGGCGCTGTGCGCGTCGTTGCCGGATCAGCCGATGGTGTTCGCGGTATCCCCGCTGCTGCGGGAGGCGTTGCTGGTGCTCACCAGTGGTCGTGCGCTTCGGCCGGAGGCGCGGGACCGGCTTCGCGGGGTGGTCGTGGACGAGCTGGCGGATGGCCACGAGGAGGCGCTGCATCTTCCGGAGCCGACCGATGATCGCCTTCGTGCGGTCGCGGACCTGCTGCATGCCGATCCCGCGGCATCGTTGACGTTGGCGGAGCTGGGGCGGGTGGTCGGGGCCGGCGAGCGGACTTTGAGCCGCCTGTTCCAGACCGAGCTGGGGATGAGCTTCCACAAGTGGCGGAGCCTGCTGCGCGTCCAGCATGCGCTCATCAGGCTGGCCGAGGGGGCCGCGGTCATCGATACGGCTGCCCGGCTGGGGTGGGCCAACCCGACCAGCTTCATCGAAGCATTCACCGCCATCGTCGGCCAGACACCCGGGCGGTATCAGATGGAGCTTCGTCGCAGGGACCGGTGACCGCGACAGGTTTGGCGGGTTTCCGGAACATGGTGTCGACATGCCGGTACCAGGCAGCCCTTGCGCCGGGTGACCATGGGGTATGCCAACAAACCGATCGACGTCCGAAGTGGACAAGAACACCACCGTGGTGATCGTGGGAGCGGGAGTCGCCGGGCTCGCGCTCGGCAATTTCCTGCTGCGGCGCGGGATTGATTGCGTCATCGTGGAGAAGCACAGCCGTGAATACGTCGAGCAGCGACAGCGAGCCGGGGTCATCGACACCCGGGCGGCACGCATGTTCCGCGTGTGGGGGCTCGAAGACCGGGTGGTCGGCGGCGTCCCGACCGAGCCGGTGCTGAACTTCCGCGTCGACGGGGAGACACGCACCCTCACGCTCGACGCGAATGATCACGGCGGCGGCCGTTTCTGCCCCCAGCAAGTCCTCATCCGCAACCTCATCGACGTCTTCCTCAGCGATGGCGGAGACCTTCGCTTCGACGCCGAGGTCTCGGTGGAGAACATCGCCGGTGACGAACGCCCACTCGTTCGCTACCGGGACAGTGCCGGCTCGACGAAGCTGATCAGTTGCGAGTTCGTCGCCGGCTGCGACGGTGACCGTGGCGTCAGCAGGGCCGCCATCCCCAGCGAGTCCCTCACGCGCTACTCGCACGAGTACGGATACGCGTGGCTGACCATCCTGGCCGAGGTCCCCGCCAATCACCAGTCCATGATGGCGCTCCACCCTCGTGGATTCGCCGGACAGTTCGGTCGCGGTCCGCACGCAAGCCGGTTCTACCTGCAGTGCCCGCTCGACAGCTCCACGGCACAGTGGACGGACGAGCGCATCTGGGACGAACTCGAGACCCGCTTCGGTGAACCCATGGCCGCCAAGGGCCCGATCTCCGGCACGCAACTCGTGCCCTTGCGCAGCGTGGTGTACAGCCCGATGAGCTACGGCCGGCTGTACCTGCTCGGGGATGCCGCCCACATCGTTCCCCCGATGAGCGCGAAAGGGATGAACCTCGCCCTGCACGACGCCGAAGTGTTCGCCAACGCCATGGTCCACTACCAGACCAACGATCACGATTTCAGCCTGCTCGACGATTACTCGTCGACGTGCATCCGTCACGTGTGGAACTACCAGGCCTTCGCGACGTGGTGGACCGAACTGGTGCACAACGCCGGAGACGCCTCGCACCAAGGCGAGTTCCGGCATCAGATCGCCCGAGCAGACCTCGCGCGCCTGTTCGAGTCCGGCTCGGCGAACCGACTGCTCAGCGAGTTCATCGCCGGGCTGAACTAACCACGCCTACGCGGGGAGGAAGCACCTGTTTCATTGCTGACGCCTCGCGTGGCATCGGTCCCGAACTCGCGGAGCAGATCCTTGCCCGCGGGGACCGTGTCCCTCCGGCGACGAACCGGTACCCGGAAAGGCCGACTCAGCCGATCTCCGCAAGGCACATTCCGCAACTGCCGGGTTTATTGCTGCTTTACAGCAGCTGAACAATTGACGACGACCGCCAGCAGGAATGTTAGGACGATCACCCAACCTTCCTTTCGCTTGCGCCACGACAATCTTCTCCAGGAGCCTTTTCAGGTATCGCAGTCGATAGACCGCGACGCGCATGAGGAGGCAGCAGATTGGACCGCGTTTCGGCGGACTCCGGACACATTGCGAGGACAGCGAGGGCTTTCCGCGACGTGGCCGAAGGTATGCGCAGTTCGGGCGATCAGTTCGCAGACAGCTTCCAGGGAAGCGGATACGGGAACCTGCCCGAATCCGACGAGGCCACGGCGCAGACCCGGGCGGTCGTGCAGGCCGTCCTCGACGGGGTGCGCGGGCAGGTGGACGAGTTGCTGAGGCACGCGGACGCGCTGGATCGGCAGGCCGCGGATTACCGGTCGACCGAGAACCATGCCGAGCAGGCCGCCACCAGACTGGGCCTCGGTCGATGAGTTCGGAAGGCGAGCAGAACGCGGTCGGCGGAGCGGGTTCATGACCTACGACGCCGCCTACGATGCGGCGGCGAAGACCGGCGACCCCGCCGTGCTCGGAACGCAGGCGCAGGCCTGGAGCACGCTCGCCGCAGCCCTGCGCAGCCACGAGGCGGACCTTCAGTCCCGGCTTGCCCATTCGCAGGCGGGTGGCGACTGGACCGGCCCCGCAGCGGACGCCTTTCACAACGCGACCGACGGCCTCACCGGGCGCATCGACGCGCTGTCCACCTTCTGCGAAGAAATGGCGCAAGCGCTGGGCCACCACGCGCAGCAGCAAAAACAGATTTCGGAGATTCTCAAAGAAATCGCAATTCAGGTCGCGACACTGGTCGCCTACATTGCCGCGGCGGCATTCTTTCCGGCGCTGATCGCGACTGCGGAAGCATACATCGCGACGCTGGTCGCGCAGTCGAACCGCATGCTCGCCCTGCTCGCCCAGATACTCGCCACACTCACCCGTTGGCTCGCCTCCGTACGGGCCGCCGTTCAGCGGCTGGCGGCGGCGAGCTGGCGGGGGGAGAACTTCAGCTTCGGCTATGGTCGCGCGCTGGTCGAGGGTTTTCGCGACTTCGTCATCGACATCGCCGCCAGCAGCACGGCAGCGGGGATCACGGGCAAAAGCATCAACCCGGAGCACCTGTTCACCAACGCGGCGATCAGCTTCGGCGTCGGAGGCGTCTTCGGCGGAGCAAGCGCCAGTGGACTGAAGAGGAAGCTCGACAGCTCGGGCGAGATCTTGCGCGCGCCGGACGGGCGGCCTGATTTCGTGCCTTTCAGCGGTCAGATCGACACCGCTGTGCAATCGCTGCGGTGGAACTCGCCGGGTCGGCGGCAGGCCACAACGCCGCCGGAACCGAACTCCCCTGTCCCGCGCCCCCATGCACACCGAGAACAGGCGATCTGGAGGCTCGACGATGCTCGGGCCAACGCCCGCGAGCTTGGCTTGCGGGGAAACCCGCGCGAACACCGCCACCTCATCGGCGAGGCGGACGCCGCGCACCAACGTGCCTCCGATGCCCGCGAGAAGCTCGCCGCCGCACGATCTGCGCTGCAGGACGCGGAAAACAGCGCGGCAGAAGCCCACACGGCGTTGCAAGCGGCGCGGAGCCGCGTCGACCACGCCGAACAGCGACTGTGGCGTGCGGAAAGCCTCCTCGCCGTCTACCAGCGATCGGGAAACCAGCGCTGGCAGGACGATGCGGAGACTTTCGTCCGGGAGGCCAGAACGGAGCACCACGCCGCCACCCAGCAGGTGACCGCATTGCGTGAACAGCACGACCGAGCGGTGCAGGCGCTCGACACGGCACGTGACTCGGCGGGCGTGGCGCTTCGCGAGGTGGAGCAGACCGAGGACGTCGTCAACGAACTTCGGCGGATGCTGGCCGCGTCGAACGAAGTCAGGGCGGCGGCGATCCAGTTCAACATGCATGGCACCTTCGACGACAAGCTGCGAGAGGCGTGGCGGCACAACGACTGGCGGGACTCCTTCGGCACCGCCAAGCCCTGGCAGTCGATCGTCTTTCACGAAAGCGTGCGCGACATCGCCAAGGGCGCGTCCGGCTCCGCCGCACAGTCGGCAGCCGGCATCGCGAACGGCAGCCGGGACCCGGGCACCACTGGGCGTGACGTTCTTTTCGGTGCGCTTGCCGGCGGCGTGCGCGGGGCTGCCGTTGGCTCCGCCGGCAACCGGGCATTTCCCGACACGGGCCTCGAAGAATGGCTCTTTCGAATCGGTTTGAAGTCCACCGAGAGTTTCACCCGTGAACAAATCAATGGGCCGCGATGAGCCCTTTCGCCGCGCCCTGACCGGAGACGCTCGTCGCGGTCTGCGGCACGTTCTGGACGCTGCGCATGGCCAGTGAATGCAGGGCCCGCACGGGATCGCCACCCGTCCTCAGGCCAAACGGAAGAGTGCTCCGCTGACGAGCCGGCCGCGCGACCATACCGGCATGCCGGCTCGGACGAACCCAAGCGGACCTCGGGCACCCCGTCGCGTAGGTCAGTGCCCGCTGGGCTGGTTCTTCTGGCTCATGTTGAGCTTCTCGGCCGCATGACGGAGTTCTCCGGCGCAATGCTCGCGTTCAGCGAGACCGACAGCCTCCCGCAGCGGTCCGACTTGAAGTTCCCAGGTCGCGCGGCCGGTACCGTCGAAGACGGGAGCCACCGCGTAGCTCAAGGGCAGCGGTTCGTCGGCCCGCAGGTCCGCGAATCCGTAGGGCCGCCCGCTGATCCTGGCGAGCAGGGACAGGACGCGACCCCGCAGGTGCTGCGGAACAGCGTCACCGGCGAGCTGCTCGACCACGTCGGCGAGCACGTCGAGCACGACTGGATCGGCCGCGCCGATTCCCCACAAACCGGTTCCAGTGGCCCGAATCTGCTCAAGCACCTGGGCGAGAGCTGGGCGCTGTTCGGCAGCTGCGGTAGCCAACCACGCGCTCTGCCACTGCTCATCGGCGAAGGCCACCACGGCCGCTCCGGCCGGCGCACGTAGCGGCAGACTGGTTCCGGTGGTGATTCCCGCCGGCAGCCTGCCGTTGCCTTCGGTGACAGCCAGGAACGTCAACTCGGTTCTCGTCACCAGGCTCAACGCCGCTCCACACCCCACGCGCTGGGACAACGCGCGGAGCACCTCCTCGACACCGGCAGGCACTGCCAGCGAGTCGCGCGCCGTGGCCGCAAGTCCTGCGAGCCTCGATCCCGGCCGGTAGCTGAGATCCGCCAGCCGGCGCACCCAGCCACGTTCGTCGAGCGCGGAAAGTACGGCCGCGACAGTGGACCGGCTCAGGCCGAGTTCGTCGGCGACCTCGGCGGCCGTCATCGGCGCTCCCCGCTCCACGACCAGTTCCACCACCGCGATCGCTCGTTCCGTCGGCGGAGAAGCCGATCGGTCCTTGCCCACCGCCATGCAGCCCCCTAATCTTTTGAACACGATTATTTGAGTTTATGATACGAATATTCGGGTCACATGCGAAAGAGGTTCCGATGACCGCCTCGCCAATCGCCGGTGGAGCAGACTTGGAAGGCTTCGACTTCGCCGTGGACGACACCACCGCCCTCCACGAGATCCTCGCCGAGCTGCGCGCGGCGAAGCCGTACGCGATCGTGCCGTTCGCCGGAAAGCACGCGGTGCTCCTGCTCACCCACGAGCTGGTCGGTGCCGCGTTCCGGGATGAGGCCACCTTCCCCGCCTCGGCGATCTACCCGCTGACGACCGGGCCCGTACTCGGCAAGACCCTGCAGTGCATGTCCGGGCGTGAGCACCGGATCAACCGCGCCATCGCGTCACCGCCGTTCCGGCGTGGCGAAGTCGCCCGGCACGTCGAGCCGGTGCTCGAACCGCTCGCCCACGAACTCATCGACCGCTTCGCAGACCACGGCGAGGCGGACCTGGTCGCCGAGTTCACGACCCGGTACCCGGTGCTGGTCATCAGCCGACTGCTCGGGCTCCCGGTCGAGGACGAAGACATCGTCCGGCGCTGGGCTCACGACCTGTTCTGCTACCCGTTCGATCCCGACTCCGCATTGGCGGCTTCGCGGGAGTTCACCGAGTACCTCACGCCGATCCTCGAACACCGCCGCCGCAACCCCGGTGACGACCTGATCTCCACGCTGGTCACCGCGACCGCCGAAGGCGAACGGCTCGATGACGAGCAGGTGCTGGCATTCCTGCGGCTCTTGTTCCCCGCCGGGGCCGACACCACGATGCTCGCGCTCGCCAACACCTTGGTCGCCCTCCTGACTCATCCCGACCAGCTCGAACTGGTCCGCTCAGCCCCGGACGAGCACGTGCAGTGGGCGATCTGGGAAGGCCTGCGCTGGGAACCTCCGGTCGGCCTGCTACCCCGCATCTGCCCGGAAAGCACCACGTGGCGGGGAATCGACATCCCCGCGTCCACCCCGATGATCTTCTCCATCAACGCAGCTCTGCGCGATCCCGCCGCCTACCCGAACCCCCACCGCTACGACATCACCCGACGAGCGGCGGACATGCTGGCATTCGGCCAAGGACCCCACACCTGCGCCGGCACCTGGCTCGCCCTGGCAGAGCTGAGAACGGCCCTTGCGATCCTGCTACGCCGCCTCCCCGTCCTGCGAATCCGGGACAACGCCACCGAGCGCGCTCGCATCACCAGCCAGGTCGGCACCGCGCTCCGCGGCCCAGCCGAACTCCCCGTGCGATGGGAGGTGCGGCGAAGTTCGACCTGAGCTCGGTGCGATTCCCCCGAACACGGGAACATCGCGCGTTCAGGGTTCAAGTCCCCCTGAGCGTTTTTCATCCTCTGTGCGGAATGCCTGTGCCTCTGGGTCGTGAGTGGCTGTGGCTGCTGTGGCGACCACAGGCACTCACGACTCCTGTGCGTTCGGGACCTGATGCAGTGGTGCCGTGACGCCGCTAAAACCTGTCCGGTGTCGTCGTACATCTCGTGCTGGATCGCCTCGTCGACCACCCCACTAGCCTCGCGACCCGCTACGGTGACGTGGTAGCTGCCGCTGGCTCCCACTGCAGGCGGTCTGCGATCAGCCTGCCGATGACGGCCATCGGTTCCGACTGCGTGATGGTGTGGTGGGTGCAATCGATGTCGTGGGAGATCACCTCACCCGTGATCCGCGACCGCCACGCGCCACCGTCGGTGACTTGATCGGCCCGGGTCGCGCGGAAGTACAGCAGATCCCCGTCGAAGACGGACTCGGTGAAGGTCGGCAGCAGCGCGGCGGCGTGGACGAGAACGGTGGTGAGCGCCGTCAGATGCTCCTCCCCCAACGCGAGGTGCGCCTCGGCGTCCGGACCCGCCGCCTCGAGCAACAACGACAGGACGTCCTCGTGCTTGGGCGCGACTCGCTGTTCCTGCGGGTCGACCGGCCGCGCGTCGAGCAGGGCGAGCAACGCCACGCGCTCGCCGTCGGACTGCAGGCGGGCGGCGACCGCGTGCGCCAATGCGCCGCCGAGCGACCAGCCCAGCAGATGGTACGGCCCGGTCCGTTGCACCGAGCGGATCTGGCGCACGTAGCCGTCGATCATCTCGCGGAACGACGAGGGCAGCTCGTCAGGCCGGGCCAGACCGCTGGACTGCAGGCCGTAGACCGGAACGTCCTCGGGCAGGTGCCGCGGCAGGCCGGCGTAGCACCAGCTCAGACCACCCACCGGGTGCACGCAGAACAGCGGCGGTCGAGAACCGTTGGCACGCAACGGAAGCAGCGTCTCGAACGCGTTCGAAGACGTTTCGTGATCCAGCAGGCGCACCAGGTCGGCCACGGTCGGAGCCTCGTACACGACGCCGAGGGGCACCTCGGTTCCCAGGTCGGCGCGGAGGCGGGTGACGAGTTCGGCGGCGAGCAGCGATTGCCCGCCCAGTTCGAAGAAATCGTCGTCGATGGTGACCTTCCCGACGCCGAGCACCTCGGCGAACAGGGCGCACAGCCGTTCCTCGCGGGGGGTGCGGGCGGCACGACCGGGGCGGGTGTCGGCGGCGGGCAGGGCTGAGTGGTCGAGCTTGCCGTGCACCGTCAGGGGCAGCTCGTCGAGCAGGACGAACGATGAGGGCACCATCGAGGTGGGCAGTCGTTTCGCCGTCCACGACCGGAGTTCCGCCGCGTCGAGCGGGCCTGAACCCGGTACCACGTAAGCGACCAGCTCGGGCTCGGCGGACGTTGTCGTCGTCACCACTGCCTCGGCTGCTCGTGGATGCGCGGTGAGCACCGCCTCGATCTCGCGCGGCTCGATGCGGACGCCTCGGACCTTGACCTGCTCGTCGGTGCGGCCGAGGTACTCCAGCATGCCGTTCTCCGTCCACCGGGCCACGTCGCCGGTGCGGTACATGCGCGCGCCGGGCGGCCCGAAAGGATCGGGCAGGAAGCTCTGCGCGGTCAGCTCCTCCTGGTTGAGGTATTCGCGGGCGACCTGGTCACCAGCCAGGTACAGCTCGCCGGGCACGAGTGGCGGCTGGGGTCGCATCACGCGGTCGAGGACGTAGGCCCGGACGTTGTGCCCCGGACGGCCGATGACCGGCCGGTCGCCCTCGATGCGGCAGTACACGGCATCCACTGTGGACTCCGTCGGCCCGTAGTAGTTCCAAGCCTCGACACCGGGGCAGTCGCGCAGCGTCGACCACAGCGCGGGATCGATCGCTTCGCCGCCGACCATCAGCAGCCACGGGAACTTCTCCGGTCCGGACAACAGGCCTTCGGCCAGCAGGAGACGGAGGAAGGACGGGGTGAGGTCGGCGAAGTCGATCCGATGCTGGGAGAAGTAGCGCACGAGTGCGGCCGGGTCGAGGCGCACCGCGTCCTCGACGAGGTGGACTTCCTGGCCTGCGGCCAGGAACAGCAAACCCTCCCAAGCGGTGTCGAACGAGAACGACGCGGTCAACGCCGCACGCAGTCGTCGCCCCGCCGGGTCGATCAGTTCGCGCTGGTGGTCGTGGAAGAGGTTGGCCAGGTGGCGGTGCTCGACGACCACTCCCTTCGGCCTGCCGGTCGAGCCGGAGGTGAAGCTGACGTACGCCGCGTGATCCGGCCGGTGGGTGCCGGTCGGATCGGTGCCGGGTTGCCGGTCGATCCCGACGTCGTCGAGCAGCAGAAGTGGATGCTCGACCGGAAGAGTCGCGCTGATCTCCGCGGTGGTGAGCACGTGGAGCGGCAGGGCGTCCGAGAGCAGCGTCCGGATGCGGGCGGGTGGATGGCTCGGATCGAGCGGCACGCACGCCGCGCCGGCCTTGAGCACCGCCAGCACCGCGACCACGTAGTCGGCAGTGCGCGGCAACGCCAGCGCGATGCGCGTCTCCGGACCCGCGCCACGTGCGATCAGCAGGTGCGCCAGGCGATTGGCGCGGGTGTTGAGTTCGGCAGCGGACAACATCGTCGAGCCGCAGACCAGCGCGGTGGCATCGGGCGCCGCACGAACTCGGGCCTCGAACAGTTCCGGCAACGTCGTGGCCGGCGTCTCCTGCCGGGTGTCGTTCCACGTGTTCAGAACCAGTTCGCGCTCATCCGCGGACAGCATGTCGATCGCGCCCACCTGCTGCCCGGGATCAGCGGTCGCCAGCGTGTGCAGCAACGCGAGGAAACGGCGGTGGTGCGCGGCCGTGGTCGCGGCGTCGTACTTGGCCGGATCCGAGTTGAAGTCGATCCGCAGCGATCCATCGGCGGGCCTGTCGTAGACGTTGACACCGAGGCCCGTCACCGGACCGTTCGACAAGTTGCGCAGCACCGCGGGATGGCGGCCGAACCGGAGCTGCGCGTCGTGGGTCATGATGTTGATGCCCCAGTCACCGAGGTACCCCCCGCGGTGATGGCCGATCCCCAGATCGCGCACCAGGTGCGTCGAGGAGTAGCGCTGGTGGCGCAGCAGGCCCTTCGCGCTGTTCGCGGTGGTGCGCACCAGCTCCGCCACGGTGGTCGACGGAGTCATGCGGGTGCGCAGCGGCAGCACGTTGGCCACCATCGACGGCACGCCCCGCGCGACGCTGCCCGACCGGCCGTTCACGGTCAGGTCCAGCGTGACCTCGTCGTCGCCCGCCAACCGATGCACGTACAGCGCCAGCGCGGACATCGCGACCGACGGCAGGCTCGTGCGCGCCTGCCGCGCCAGCGCCCGCAGGCCCTCGGCGTCCGCCGGGGTGACATGACCGGTCTCCCGGAGGAAGGTGTGCGGCACGATCGACGACGGCCGAAGCGACCGGCGCGCCGCAGGCCAGTCGGCCAGTCGTTCCGCCCAGTACTGCTGATCGCGGGCGAAGCGCTCGGATGCCTCGTATTCGGCCTCATCGGCCAGGATCTGCGCCAGTGAGCCGAACGGGCACGGCGGAGCAGGGTGCTTCTCCTCGGCCGCCGTGTAGAGTTCCGCGACCCGCTGGATGAACAGCGAGAAGCCGTAGCCGTCCAAGATGATGTGGTGCAGTCCGAGGTAGATGGTGAACCGCTGCTGCCCGGTCCGCAGCAAGGCGAACGAGAACAGCGGCGAGCGGCGGAGGTCCGCCGGCCTGCCGAGATCGGCCCACATCCACTCCTCGGCGGCCGCAGCCGGATCGGCGGCCCCGCGCAGATCCACCACCGGCAGCGTCCAGTCCAGCAACGGTTCGATCGCCTGCCAGACTCGCCCGCGGCCGTCGCCACCGAATCGGGCCCGCACCGCTTCCGTCTCGTCAACGGCCTCGCGCAACGCGACCTCGAGCAGCGCGACATCCACCGGGCCGTCGATCTCCACCGCTTCCGCGGCCCGGTAAATGGGGTTTGCCGGATCGAATTCCTGGGCGAACCACACCCCCCTCTGGGCAGCCGTCAGCGGCAATGTTCCGCAGTCGATCTCCTTAGGCATGGCACGCTGCGTACCACGAGAGCAGCAAGATCACACAGCGCTATGCCCTGCGCGCCAGGGGTAATGACCCTCCGTAATTCTGTGAATCACGTTCCCGGGTGATGACCCCCAGCTGCTGATCCACCAACGAGACGCCTGCCCAAGCCGGCAATGTGCCGCTACCCCCGAAAACCCAGAAACCGCAGGACAAACCGACGCAGCACGCTTCCGTTCAGCGCGGTGCGGCGTGGTTTCACTCACCACGGCCTCCCGCTTCCCTCCCACCGCAACCGTCAAAACGGTCCGCTTCGGACGGCGTTGATCAGGCGGCGTCCTGCCTCTTGATCAGCGCGAGGATCCGGTAGCTCATGGGCTCGAGATCATGTCGATCCTGGTCACTCGCCCTCCCGCGAAGCGTGTGGGCCGACAGCGGTGGCGAACTCTCCCCGCGCTTCGGCCGGCGGAGCGCCGGGGAACTCGAGCGCGGCCGCCTCGTGGTAGCCGAGGCGCGCTATGAAGCGGCCGACCGGCCCGGGGTTGTGGAAGCCGTGTTCGTCGAGCACCACGCGGCCGCCTGCCACGACGATCTGCGGCCAGCCGCGCAGCTCGTGGCCCTCGAAGGGCGAGAAGTCCGTGCCCATGTGCAAAGCCGGGCCGTCGACGGCGCGGACTTCAGCCGGGTCGAAGACGACGAGATCGGCATCGTAGCCCGGTGCGATGACGCCCTTGCCGGGGAGCGCGTTGATGCGTGCCGGCCCCGAGGAGAACAGCTCGACGAAACGCTCGAGCAGCCCGGACAGCGGCGAGCCCTCCGCCGGGACCGCGGCCCCGCCGTCGTCCGTTCCCGACGGGGAGCCGAACGCCCCCGTTGCCTCAGAGAGAGCCGTGAACGCGACCGGCATGCGGGTCTCGACACCGGGGAGCCCGTGCGGCATCTGCCGGATGTCGTCAGACCGCTCGCGCTTCTGCGAGAGGTCGTAGCACGAGTGGTCGCTCGAGACCGTGTGGATCGAGCCGTCCGCGAAGCGCTCCCGCAGCGCCGCCACCGTCTCCGGCGACCGCATCGGCGGGCAGCACGCGAACCACTCGGGGAAGCGCGAGGAGTACACCCCGTCGTCGAGCACGAGGTAGTGCGGACATGTCTCGGAGTGGATGTCGAGCCCGCGCGCGCGGGCTTCCGCGACCAGGTCGACGGCGCCGGGCGTGGACTGGTGGACGAAGTACACCGGGGCGCCCGTGTACTCGGCCATCGCGAGGACCTCGTGCACGGAGGCCTCCTCGGCGAGCTCGGGGCGGGTCTCGTGGAGGTGCGCGATCCCGGTCCGTCCGGCCTCGGCGTGCCGCTGGGTGCAGTCGACGATCACGGCGTCGTGCTCGGCGTGGACGTAGGTCAGGCCGTCGAGGCGCACCATCTCCCGCATGACCTTGAGGACGGTGTCGTTGTCCGCCATGGTCGAGCCGCGGTTCGTCATGTACATCTTGACCGAGCGGATGCCGAGCGCCGCAAGCTCCTCGAGCTGGGCCGGAACGGTCTCATCCCATTCGATGACCGAGCCGTGGAGCGCGACGTCGCAGCGGGCCTCGCGGGCGAGGGCGAGCTTGTGCTTCGCGGCCTCGAGCGGGGATTCGCTCGCGTCACGTGGGATGCCGAAGTCGAGGATCGTCGTCGTGCCGCCCCACAGGGCAGCGGTCGACGTGATCGCGAAGTCGTCGAGCGTGCGGTAGCGACCGGTCACCTGGGCCACGTGGCAGTGTCCGTCGACGCCGCCGGGGATGACGACGCGACCCGCCGCGTCGATGACGCGCTCGGCGGCGGGCACGGGTTCGAACGCGTCGAGGACGGCGGTCACCCGCCCGTTGTCGACGACGACGTGCGCGGCTCTCGTGCTGAACGAGTTGACGACAAGACCGTGCGCAATCACGAGATCGGCCTTCAACGGGCCCTCCCTTCGGTAGAAGCGGACGCGGGCGCCGCGGGGCGTGCCGCGAGCTGGGCGGCCTCGAGCGCGGCGTCGAGGGCCGGACTCAGGCCGGAGCGCGGCTTGGGCGGCGGGGCCGCGAACGAGCCGGCCCGGTGCGGCCCGGGGTTGAGCTCGACGATGGCCTCGGCGAGCCGGATCCCCGCCCCGATGCCGTCCACGACGGGAACGGGGATATCGGCCGCGACCTCGCGGGCGAGCCCCGCGAGCGGCGCGCCCGCGAGGATCACGACGTCGGCGCCGTCCTCTACGACCGCGAGCCGCGCAAGCTCGACGAGGGTGGGACGGAAATCAGCCTGGACGGTGCCGATGCCGCGCAGCGCCTCCTTGATCGAACGGATCGACGCGAGGCGATTCCCGAAGCCGAAGCGCTCGACGCAATCCCGGTACCACGCCGTGATGCGGTCCGAGATCGCGATGATCGAGAAGCGGTGGCCCTGGAGGGCCGCCGCGCAGAGCGCCGCCTCGGTGATGCCGATGACGGGGACGTCCACGAGCTCCTTGAGCGCGGGCATGCCCGGATCTCCGAACGCGGCGACGACAACGCCGTCCACGTCGCGGTGCTCGGCGATGAGCTCCGCGACGGCGCCCGCCGCGATCAGCGACTCGAAACGGGTCTCGATGTACTCGACCCCGCTGGCGGCGGTGCGCACGAGAAGCTCGGTCGTGGGGGCCGCCGAACGTTCCGCCTCGGCGCGGATCAGCTCGGTGACGTCGTCGCTGATGTTCGGATTGACGACGAGAAGTCTCATAGTGGTTCCTTGGTTCGGGCCGGCTCGCGTGGGCTCGAGCCGCTTTCCGGGTACTGCTCCCTGTACTTGCCGATGTGGTGCGCCGACTGGGCTGCTGCCCGCTCCAGGTCGCCGCTCGCGATCGCCGCGAGGAGGTCGCGGTGCTCTTGCACGAGCTCGGGCAAGTCCGTGACATGACGGAAGAGCCAGTGCATCCGGCCCTGGAGGGGCTCGAGCGCCGCGCGGAGGAAGCCGTTGTCGGCGATCCGCGTGACCTCGTCGTGGAACTCGCTGTTGGCCCGATGCGCCTCGTTGATGCTGCCGCGGGCCAAGGCGTCCGCAGCCCGGTCGAGGAGCGCATCGAGCCTCGCGATGTCCTCCGGCGTGGCCCGCTGGGCAGCGAGCCGGCAGGCCAGCACCTCGAGCGAAAGCCGGACGTCGAACAGGTCCTCGACATCCTTGTCGCTCAGCCGGGCGACCACAGAGCCGCGCGAGGCCCGCTCGGCGACGAGGCCCTCCTGGACCAGCATCCGCAGCGCTTCGCGGACCGGGAGCCGGGAGACGTCGAACTCGGCGGCGAGGTCGCGCTCGATGAGCCGCGTGCCCGGGGCGTAGTGGCCTTCGAAGATGCGCATCCGCAGGGCGTCGCGGATCACTTCGCGCAGCGGTCGGTCACGCTGTGGTTCCTCGGCCGGCCGTGCCATGGCGTCTCCCTTCGGGTCGGGTTGCGCATGATGAGCAGCGCATGCAGTTCTGGCCACATTCGACCACGCTCCTCGGCCGTGCCCCCACGTTCGGCCGATGAACGACGCAGGGCGCGTGCCGTCCACTTCGGCTCGCCCGGGAAGCCGCTTGCTGCAGTCGGGGCGAGGCCTGAATGGCCGGGAGGCGCGTCTTGGCCATGTCGTGGCCGTGAGCCGGGATCAGTCCACGGAAGGCTCCCCGGCAAGTTCTTCTCGTTCACTCATTCCGGACGGCACGCCGACCGCCGTGTTGCGCGCGATGAAGTAGTACGCCACCGCCGAGGCGACCACGCCGATCGGCCATGAGAACGGGGCGACCGCCGCGAACGCGGGGACGAGGGCAAGGATGGCGGACACGGCCGCGGTGGGGATGAACACCGCGAGTGCGCGGGGGTTGACGCCGCGACGGTAGTAGAACTCCCCGAACTCATTCGCGCGGTACAGCTCGCGGACGTTCACGACGCCCTTGCGGACGAGGAAGTAGTCGGCCGCCATGATGCCGAACAGCGGGCCGAGGAACGCGCCGAGCCCGCCGAGGAAGTAGTTCACCACGACCGGGTTCGAGTAGAGGTTCCACGGCATGACGAGCAGGGCGAGGACGGCGCTGATCACGCCGCCGCGCTTGAACGTGATGCGCTTGGGCCACACGTTCGCGAGGTCGAACGCCGGGGAGACGAAGTTCAGCACGACGTTCACGCCGATGGTCGCGACGATGAACATGAGCGCACCGACGACGAGGACGGCGGTGTGCGGCACCTTGGCGATGATGAGCGCGGGGTCTGTGATGGCGTCCCCGAACACGACGACGGTGCTGATCGTCATCGTGATGCTGACGGCTGCGAACGCCGCGAAGTTCACGGGGATGCCCCAGAAGTTGCCCCGCACGACATCGCGGCCGGACCTCGCGAAGCGCGTGAAGTCGCAGTAGTTGAGGAGCATCGTCGCGTAGGTCGCGACGAGGAGGAACGCGCCGGTGAAGACGCCGCGCAAGGCTTCGCCGCCATCGAGCGGATGCACCGAGAGGTCCATGGGGATGTGCCACCCGGCCGCAGCGAACAGCCAGACGGCCATCACGAGCATGACGACCCAGATGATCGGGCCGGCCCAGTCCTGGAATCGCCTGACGGCCTCCATGCCGCGTGTGATGACGATGAGCTGGAGTGCCCACAGGAGGAGGAAGCACGCCCACCCGAGGTAGGAGAGGCCGAGGAAGGACTGGTGCTGGAAGCGCTCCAGATCGGGGGCGATGCGGAGGAGGAGCACGACGACCGCCATGCTCGCCAGATACGTCTGGATGCCGTACCAGCAGATCGCGATGACGGCCCGGACTAGCGCAGGGAGGTTCGCTCCCCAGATGCCGAAGCTGATACGGGCCATGACCGGGAACGGGACGCCGGTCTCCTGGCCCATCTTCCCGGCCCAGTTCATGCCGACGAACAGGATCCCGGTGCCGATGAGGATCGAGGCGAGGACTTCCCAACCGTTGAGCCCGAGCGTGAACATCCCGGCCACGAACGTGTAAGTGCCGATGTTGTGGACCGAGGACATCCACACGGCGAAGAAGTTGTACGTCTTCCACTTCCGCTCGGCCGCGGGCGCGAGGTCCTCGTTGTAGAGCCGGCCAGAGGGATCGAGTTCTCGCAGGGATGACGAGTCACAGCGCACAGCGACTCCTTACGTCCGACTCCGGGCAGTGTTGGGATACCGTACTGGGATCCCAGATGTCGCACAATGACGGATGCGCATTTCGTCCGTTTTCCGCGAATGGTGCTCGTGAGCTTCGAGCCGGTCCCCGACCTCGAACCGCACGCTCCGTCCGGGTCTTGGTGTTGCGCCTGGCGACGGAGAACCCCTGCTGGGGATACCGCCGTCGCGGGATCAGCGCGGTGCCTTCGACTCGGTGCCGGGTGCGGAGGTGGCGCGGTCGCGGGCGAGGCGGTCGTCGGTGTCGCGGATGCGCTCGACCAGATCCTTGGTGATTGCCGACCTCGTGGTCGAGGCGGTACTGGCAGTGTGACCGGGACGCAGGCTGCGTGGATTCCCGGTCACCGAGCGGTTGCCGACGGGGTGAGTTCGGCGTTTCGGGCCAGCGCGGCCGCCTCGCCCCGCGAGCCGACGTCGAGTTTGCGGAGCACACCGGTGACGTGGAATTTGACGGTGCTTTCCGCGACGCCGAGCTCGTCGGCGATGGCTTTGTTGCGCTTGCCCTGGGCGAGCAGGCGCAGGACTTCGTGCTCCCTGGCGTTGAGGCTGGTCAGTCGCGGCTCGCCGGAGTGCGTGGCGGGCGAGTCGAGCGGGAGAGCGATGCTGACCCGGCTGCCCCAACCCGGGACGGCGTCCAAGTCGACAGCGGCGCCCAGCGTCCGTGCCCGACCTTCCAGCTCTCGCGACAACGTGCTCACGCCCAGCTCTCCGGCCTCCTGATCACGCACGTCGATCAGCAGCGAGCCACCGTCGCAACTCCACGCGATGCGCAGCCGGGCCAACCTGGGCTGCGCGGCGAAGGCCAACACGATCGTCCTCGTCATCGCGCGCGCCGCATAGGCGACTTCCCCCGGCAACGGTCGCGCAGTCTTGCCGGGCGCGATGAACTCCAGGCACACCTCATGGTGCTTCAGCAGCTGCCGGATGTTCTTGCGCAGCTTGGTGAACGCGGCCGATGCGGGTTCTTCCGACAACGACAGATCCGATTCTTGCGCGGACCGCAAGACGACCAGCGCCGCCGACGCCGTCTCGGTCGCGGTGAGCCGGGCACTCCGGTCATCGAGTCCGGAGGAGCGCAGCGTGTTCAGAATGGACAACAACGCGCTTTCGTGCGCGGCGACCATCTCCGTGATCGTGCGCGCCCGCTCGCTCGAGGCGGCCCGTGATTCGGCGAGGTAGTCCGGGCTGGCCTGAGCCACCTGCTGCCTGATCGAGGTCGCGACGATGCCGAAGAACCCCGCCAGCTCCTCTGCTTCCGGCAGTCGCTTCCGCGGCGCGCGGGGCACCAGCACGAGCAGCGTGCCAACCGGATCCAGCACCACCCACACCACGCGTGTCACACCGCCGATCATGGCGTTCGCCGCGACGGGGGTGCCGGGGTCGACACGGGCTTTGAGCTGGTCGAGTTCGTCGATGGTGACGCGGTTGATCATCTCGGCGTCCCCCGCGACCTTGCGTGGACGGCCCGTGCATTCCCGGGTGAAGATGACGAGGGCGCTGTGCGGCCACCGGGCGGACAGGAAACGGGAGAACCGGCCGGCGATCCCGTGCAGCGGGCCGTCGACGACCTCTCGCAAACCGCGCAGACGGTCCGGGCGCGGGGACTTCGGGTCGACCATTCCAGCGAGTCTAGGCCGCAGGTCCGCTAGCCGGAAGTCGAGGTTCTGCCCGCCTTTCGACCAGGTCGCCCAGCGGCGTGGCGCGGCTAGGGTCGCGAACGGCATGCGCCGAAGCGCATGCTTTTCCGCCGACAGACAAGGAAGCAAGCCCACATGCCACAGCAGGTGCGCGGGGTGATCGCCCGTTCGAAGCAGGCCCCGGTCGAGCTGACCGACATCGTGATCCCCGACCCCGGTCCCGGCGAGGTCGTGGTCGACATCGCGGCGTGCGGCGTGTGCCACACGGACCTGACCTACCGCGAGGGCGGGATCAACGACGAGTTCCCGTTCCTGCTCGGGCACGAGGCCGCGGGCACCGTCGAGATGGTCGGTGAAGGTGTCGAATCCGTGCAGCCGGGTGACTTCGTGATCCTGAACTGGCGGGCGGTCTGCGGCCAGTGCCGTGCCTGCAAACGCGGGCGACCGCAGTACTGCTTCGACACCTACAACGCCGAACAGCCGATGACGCTGACCGACGGCACCGAGCTCACCCCGGCGCTCGGGATCGGCGCGTTCGCCGACAAGACGCTCGTGCACGCCGGGCAATGCACCAAAGTCGATCCCGCCGCCGATCCGGCCGTCGCGGGGCTGCTCGGCTGCGGGGTCATGGCCGGGCTGGGCGCGGCGGTCAACACCGGCATGGTCGGCCGTGGCGATTCGGTCGCGGTCATCGGCTGCGGCGGTGTCGGCGACGCCGCCATCGCCGGCGCCCGCTTGGCCGGCGCGGGCACGATCATCGCGGTCGACCGGGACGAGAGGAAACTCGACTGGGCCCGCGAACTGGGCGCCACCCACCTGATCAACGCCTCCGACATCGACGCGGTCGAAGCGATCGCGGAACTGACCGGCGGGTTCGGCGCCGACGTCGTGATCGACGCGGTGGGCCGTCCCGAGACCTGGAAGCAGGCCTTCTACGCACGTGATCTCGCCGGCACCGTCGTGCTCGTCGGCGTGCCCACGCCGGACATGAGGCTGGAGATGCCGTTGCTGGACTTCTTCGCCCGCGGCGGCGCCCTGAAGTCGTCGTGGTACGGCGACTGCCTGCCCGAGCGCGACTTCCCGATGCTGATCGACCTGTACCTGCAGGGCAGGCTGCCGCTGGAGAAGTTCGTGACCGAACGCATCAGCCTCGACGAGGTCGAGAAGGCCTTCCACACCATGCACTCCGGCGAAGTCTTGCGCTCGGTGGTGATCCTGTGAACCTGCGGATCGACCACGTCGTCACCACCGGCGTCTTCGAACTCGACGGCGGGACCTGGGAGGTGGACAACAACATCTGGCTCGTCGGCGACGACACCGAGGTCGTCGTGATCGACGCGGCCCACGACGGCAAGCCGATCATCGAGGCTGTGGGCGATCGCAATGTCGTCGCCGTCGTCTGCACGCACGGGCACAACGACCACGTCACCGTCGCCCCGCAGTTGGGCGAGCAGCTCTGCGCTCCAGTCCTGCTGCACCCCGGCGACCGCGAACTGTGGGAGATGACCCACCCGGGCCAGTCGTTCCGGCAAGCGGGCGACGAGGAACGGATCGCCGTCGCGGGAACGGAACTCGAGGTGCTCCACACGCCGGGGCATTCGCCCGGTTCGATCTGCCTGCACCTGCCCGAAGCCGAGGCCCTGTTCTCCGGGGACACCCTCTTCTCCGGCGGTCCGGGCGCCACCGGCCGCTCGTTCTCCGACTTCCCGACCATCATCGGCTCGATCCGGGAACGCGTGTTCGCCCTGCCCGAGGACACCCGCGTGCACACGGGCCACGGCGACGGCACCACCATCGGCACCGAAGCACCGCACCTGGCCGAATGGATCGCCCGCGGCTACTGACGGACCTGCCCGCCGGGCCGGTTCAATCGCCGAAACCCCGGCCACGCAGGTAGTCCACCAGCATCGCCTGCGACCCGCGGATGTGGTCGCGCATCGCCGTGCGCGCCCGCGCGGCCCGTCCGCGGGTGATGTGCTCCAGGACGACCGCGTGCTCCTCGACGTAGAGCGCCCGCAGGGTCTCCGGCGACCGGATGGCAAGCCGCACGGTGTCCTTCGGGAAGTAGCGGTGCAGGTCCTGGATCATCCCGCCGAGCCGCTGGTTCCCCCCGGCGTCGTGGATGATGCCGTGGAAGGTGTCGTTGAACCGGCGCAGTCGCTCGCCGGCCTCGGTCTCCTCGGGGTCGTCGAGTTTCGCGACGGCGAGCGGCACGACCTCGGCCAGCGCCTCGTGCGCCTTCTCCAGCTTCGCGAGCATCTCGGGGTCGTGTGAACGGGCCGCCAGTTCGGCGGCGAACCCTTCGAGCTCCGCCCGCACCTGGTAGACGTCGTTGAGCTCGCGCAGGGTCGGCACCTTGACCATGGCGCCCCGGTTCGGCACCAGTTCGACCAGGCTCATCGCCTGCAGCTTGCGCAGCGCCTCGCGCGCCGGCGTGCGGCTGACCCCGAAACGCCCGCAGATCTCGTCCTGCTGCAGGTGTTCCCCGCGGGGGTACCGCCCGTCGAGGATCTCGCGTTCCAGGATGTGCGCGATCTGGTCGGCGTAGCTGCTCGGCGTCCGCAACGTGTCCGCGGCCTCACTCATTTCGTCCTCACAACGGAAATCTTAGGACAACCGGGGCCGCTCCGGTTCAGCTACCTCGGTCTTGACAACCACTCCGCGCTCAGATTGTATCCATGGATACACAGACATTGGATACACGAATACGGAGGGCGACATGGTCGACGTGCGCAACGTCAGGGGCGGCAGTGGCCTCGATCCGATCAGGGCCGAACTCGACGAGTTGCTCGACTCGGTCCAGGTGGCCACGGCCCAGGCGACCGAAGCCTTCTTCGCCAGCTACGACGAGGACCCCGACCCGGCCCGGCTGGCCTCGTGGCTGATCCCCCGCTGCTGGCGCGAGATCGACTACGTCTACCTCCTCAACGAGGAGATCCGGCGTTACGGGATGCAGTTCGAGCGGCGGCACATCACGTTGCTGGCCAAGCAGTCCTTCCAGGAGGCCGAGCACTACGACATGGTCGGCAAGGCGATCGAGTCCCTCGGCGGCGAGGTGCCCACGACCGTTCCCGCCGAAGCCGAGCCGTGGAGCCGGTTCCTCTGGGAATGCCTCGACCGCCACCCGCTGTCCGCGGTCGCGGCGTGGAATCTGTCGGAGACGTCGGCGTCGGGAAGCTTCGAACCGACCTTCCGCGGCGCGGAACGGCACGGCCTCGACGAGGTCACCCGGATCTACAAGCAGATCGAGAAGGACGAGAAGTTCCACGTCGGCCTGGGCCTGCAGATGATGGCGACCTACGTGCACACCGACGAGGACCGCGACGAGATCCTGCGGGCGATGCGCGGCATGCGCGACATCGCCTGGCGCACGTTCAGCCCCGAGTCCGTCGCGGCCGGCCGCGACACCTGATCGGCCGCCGGAGATGACCGCACAGGAAATCGACGTCTGGCGCACTGTCGTGGTCGAGGCCACGGACGGCCGCGCCGATGACGTGGTGGCGCTGACCCTGCGCGACCCCGAGGGGCAGCACCTCCCGGCCTGGGAGCCGGGAGCGCACATCGACGTGGATCTCGGCCCGGGGCTGATCCGGCAGTATTCGCTGTGCGGCGATCCGCGGACCGCCGACCGGTGGCGGATCGCCGTCCTGCGGGAACCACGCGGGCGCGGTGGATCCGCCCGGATCCACGACCACGTCCGCGTGGGCGACCGGCTCCGGGTCCGCGGGCCGCGCAACCGGTTCCCGCTCGCCGACGCCGAGAGGTACTTCCTCGTCGCCGGCGGAATCGGGATCACCCCGATCCTCGCCATGGCGACGAAGGTGGCCGCGCTCGGCCGGCCGTGGACCTTGCTCTACGGCGGGCGGACGCGATCCTCGATGGCGTTCCTCGACGAGCTGACCGCCCTTCCGGGAGGCGAGCTGATCATCGTGCCGCAGGACGAGTTCGGCCTTCCCGATCTCGACCGCTACCTGGCGGTGCCTGCGGACGGAACGGTGGTCTACTGCTGCGGCCCCGGGCCCATGCTGTCAGCCGTGGAACAGGCCTGCGGGGCGTGGCCGGCGGGATCACTGCACCGGGAGCGCTTCTCGGCGGAGGTTCCTCAGCCCGACGCGGATTCCGGGTCGTTCGAGGTGGTGCTCAAGCGCAGTGGCCTACGGCTGGCGGTCCCCGAGCACGAGCCGTTGCTCGACGTTCTCGAGGCCTCGGGCATCGAACTCGACAACTCGTGCCGGGCGGGGATCTGCGGCACCTGCGCCGTCGGGGTGGTCTCGGGAGAGCCGGACCACCGCGACGACGTGCTGACCGACGAGGAGCGGGAACGCGGCGAGATCATGCTGCCGTGCGTGTCCCGGTCACGGGGCCGAGTGCTGGTGCTCGACCTCTGACCTTTCCCATGCGGCGTTCAGCGCCACAGCAGTCACGGCGCTGAACGCCGCCTTCATCCGGTCATTTCTCTCACCACGAGGTCAGCGTCGCCATAGCGCCGCTGCAGAAGGCCAGAAGAAACCCAGCCGACCTACCTTGACTGTCTTCATTGGACACTTGTGAACTTGATCGACAGTTGGCCGTTGGCAACGCTTTCCGCCCACGCAAGTCGCCGCAGACGATTTGCGGTCTCAGCCGGTCAGGCTTGAGCCGGTCGTGTCGGCCCCGATACGGCAGCGGCGGCGCCAGGATGCGTCAGCGGTGCAACGCGTCATCCAAGACGGAGGCGATGTCCGGGTGCCGGCTCTCGAAACCCGCTTCGGTCAGGCGGGTAGGAACGACCCGCAAGCTGCCCAGGACCTCGGGAGCCACTTGACCCATGGCTACCCGAAGCAATCCAGTAGGCACGCGCAGCAACGCTTGCTTTCCGATCGCACTCGCCAACGCGTGGGTGAACGCCCGGCTTCGGATCGGGTTGGGCACGGCGATGTTGTAAGGCCCTTCAGCTCCTGGACGGGCCATGAGAAACCGGATCGCGCGGACCGCGTCGGCGAGTGATACGCAGCTCCAGAACTCGCTCCCGCTACCCAAGGTGGCCCCCAGCCCCGCTCGGAACATGGGCAGCAGCCTGGGCAGGAATCCACCGCAACGGGAGACCACCAGGCCAAGTCGCAAGTGGCATACGGCGATTCCCGCAGCACTCGCCGGGCTGGTCGCCTCCTCCCAGGCGCGTGTGACCGCGGGAAGGAAACCGTCCGCCACACCACTCGCGGACTCGCCCAGCACCTCGTCACCACGGTCGACGCCGTAAAACCGAATACCCGAAGCCGAGATCATCACCCGAGGCGGTCGATGCGCCGCAGCTGCCGCGACCGCAAGCGTGTGAGCACTGTCGATCCGGCTGCGCAGTAGCAGGGACTTGTACCCTCGTGTCCAGCGCTGCCCACCCAGAGGTGCACCGGCCAGATTGACGACGACCTCGGCTCCCGCGACCCATGCCGAACTGGGCTCGGCGACTGGGTCCCACCGCACTTCATCCGGCGACGCCGGCTGCCGCCGCACAAGCCTTCGGACCGTGTGGCCATCGCTTTCCAGTGATCGGCGCAGTGCCGTACCGATCAACCCGCCGGCTCCCGCCATGACCACGAGCATCACGCCACCATCCCCACGCTAGCGGCCAACGCGACGACGAACGCGGTGCTGACCAGCCCCAACATGATCCACGCCTGCCACCGAAGTCGCCGGCGAAACCCCGCCAACTCGTTGGCGGAGGCGAAGACCCGCGCAGGCCAATGCCGCCACGAAACGTTGCAGAACACCGTCCCGGCAGCCGCGTACAGCACGGCGACGGCGCAGTAGGCGACCACCCGCTGCGGCACGAGAGCGGCAAGGCCGGAAGCGGTCAGTATGAGGGTGCAGATCACGCCCGCTACCGGCCACCGGTTCCCGCTCGCCAGCTCAAGCAGGAAATCCTCACGCTGATGCTCGTCGGGAAAGAACCGCGCCACCCGCGGCTGAACCACCACGAGGCTGTACACCATCGATCCCAGCCACACAGCGGCGAGGATCAGATGAACCAGAACGAGGATCGATCCCACGGAGGCGGACATTCTTGAAGGCTAATCATTCGGCCGATCTCGCGTAGCCGGTTGCCCCAGACCGAACTATCCCGGTGGCACCGAAGTGGTCGCGGACCCGCCGCATCAGGGGAAGTGCTCTTCGGCCCGGGTGGGCGAGCGGTACAAGTCGGTGCCGGTTTCGATCGGGGCGCTTCGCGCGCCATTCGGCGTTGTTCGCCGGTCGCTCACCGTCGGCACTCCTGCCAGCGAGTGCATCGCCGTCACCAGCCGAGCACTGCTCGGACAGCGCAGCGCTCCGGCATATCCGGCCGCCGAGCTCAAAAATGTTTAATCTGTGATTGTTGGCAATAAATCGAGGGAACCCCGTTACCTATTGGGAATGAAATGTGATCGGGATCACTAAATAGCTTGTTGCGGTGGGTTATTGACCGCCATATTGTCCCGTTCGTGAACAAATTACTCAGGGCGGCCGCGATCGCCTCGACCCTTGCAATCGGTACATTCGCAGGAGTCGGCGTCGCTGCCGCCGCCCCGAACATGACGACCACCGCAACCGTCGCTTCTGCGCAAGCGACCGGACTGCCCGACAACACCTGGTGGGGTGTGCCGAACGGCACGACCGAAGCCGGGTACAACCTCTACGTTCCCGGTTACCAGTTCGGCTGCAATGGCGATCAGCGCCACAAGGGCCTCGACATCTCAGCGCCCACCGGAACCAACATCCACGCTTGGGGATCGGGCCAGGTCGTAGGCACCGGTTATGACGCCGGCGGATATCACCGCTGGATCCAGGTCTACTTCCCGTCGATCGACATGACGATGACCCTGGGCCACCTGCTGGACGGTTCCCAGCTGCCGGTTGGCCGCACCTTCGAAGAAGGTGATGTGTGGGCGCAGGTCGGGACGACGGCGGACGGACTCACCTTCTCGCACGTCCACTACCGCGCGTCGCACGGCAACTGGGGCGCCTCGCCCATCGGCCCCTGCGACGATGTGGACCCGTTCGTGGTGTGGTCCTCTTTGGGCTTGCCCGCCTGATCCGCATCCCCTGTGCGCCGCCAGGCGTGTGCCGCTGCCGGCGACGATCAACAGCTCCGAAGTGGAACTGGAGTCCCTGTTTTCTCCTGCGCCCACGGAGCAATTCGTCATCGCGGCCGGCTTGTTCTTGCAGTCCGTTCTTTCGAAAGGTAACGACGTGGTGAACCGGAAAAATTCATTCAGGAGAATTGTCGGCGCTGTCGCGCCGGTGTTCATGGGCGCAACGTTCATGCTGGGGAGTGCGACGCCGGCTTCGGCCGCGGACGACTACGCACTGCCGTATCCCGCTGGTGAGTCGTACGTGGTGACCCAGGGGCCGGAGGGCACCTACTCGCACGTTGGCCCGTACAACGAGTACGCCTGGGACTTCGGTCTTCCCGCCAACTACGAGGTGTCAGCTGCCCAGGGCGGGACCATCCTCGCGTCGGACTGGTCGCCGTACTGGCAGAACGGCATCGAGGTCATCATCCAGCACCCGAACGGCCAGTGCACCCACTACGCACACCTCAACAAGGCGATCTACAACACCGGCGACCAGGTTCCGCAGGGGCGGGTCATCGGCTGGTCTGGGAGCACTGGAGCGTCGTCTGCTCCACACCTGCACTTCCAGGTGATCGACTGCAACACCCGCGTAGGCATTCCCGCCGTGGTGCAGGGGCAGACGCCCGGCACCGGTACGTCGCCGGTGAGCGTGAACCCCCGATCCTGACCAGCTGAACGCGGACGCGATCCTGTTGCACCGCCTTGCGGCCCAACAGGGTCGGAACTGAACTAGCACGCAATGGCGGGGGTTGATCTCGAACGAGATCAACCCCCGTCTGCCGCGTGGAGGCGTCGATCGGTAGGTCGACGCAGGCTCGCCGAGCGGCGCTGTCCTTTTCGGACCGGATGCATGGAATTGCCCGTCCTGGTCGAGAATGCGGTCGTCCGGTTCGGCGGCATCCTCCACGAATATCGTGTCACGGCGATCGGATCTTCATCCGCGCGCGTAGACCTCCGCACCACCGACGTAGGTGGCCTGGACTGCGATCTTCGAGATCTGGTCGTGGGGCACCTCGAGCGGATCGTCTTCGAGCACCGCGAAATCGGCGAGCTGACCGACGACCAGTGAGCCCTTCAGCCCTTCCTCACCGGTGCTGGCAGCTGATCCAGTTGTGTAGACCGACAACGCCTCGGCCGGAGAGACCCGCTGCCCCGCACCGACGACCGATCCATCCCAGCCGGTCCGCGTGACCATGCTCTGCACCGCCAGGAGGGGCTCCACCGGACCACACGGATAGTCGGACGAACCGGCGACGGTGATGCCGGCGTCCAGGAAAGAGCGGTGGGCGAACATCCGCTCCACCCGGGCCTCGCCGTACCAATCGATCAGGCGCCCGCCATGCTGGTGAACGTAGTTGCCGAACGGCACAGCGATCGCAGACAGAGCTCGGATCCGGCCGAGGATATCGTCGTCCACCAGACTGCAGTGCTCGATGCGGTGCCGCAGCCCAGGTTTCGGCATTTCCCGGTGGGCGCGTTCAAGTTCGTCGAGCACGAGCCGGATTGCCCTGTCCCCATTGGCGTGGACGCAGACCCGGTTGCCATCGCCGTGCACCGCCCGGACGATGCCGGCGAGTTCCTCCCGCGTGAGCACCTGGATGCCGTGGTCGCCAGTGCCGTGGTGCGGCTCGTCGAGCAGGCACGTCCGGCCGCCGACCGCGCCATCGGCGAAGGTCTTGACACCGACGAAGCGAAGCCCAGCGTCCCCGAAGCCCGAACGAAGGCCGAGTCGGCGCAAGGTGTCGTAGTGCTCCGCGGCCAGGAGGAACCCGACCCTCATCGTCAGCAGCCCCTGCTCCCGCGCCGCGGCGAAGAGGCGGATGTCGTCTGGCCCGACGAGTGCGTCGCACACCGATGTCACGCCGGCCGCGTGCCAGCGGCGCACCACGCGTCCAAGCGCCTCCACACGGTCGTCGAACCGGGACTGCGGTACGACTGGACCTCCCGCAGAATTGACGTGACCGTAGGCGAACTCGTTCAACGCGCGTTCGTAGAGGACACCATCGAGCCGCCCGGTCGCGTCCCGGCCGTACTCGCCACCGCTCGGAGGTAGCGACTCATCGGTGATGCCGCCTGCGGCCAGCGCTGCCGAGTTGACCACACCCCAGTGACAGGCGACGTGCAGCACGATCGCCGGGACATCGCCCGTGACCGCGTCCAGGTCCCAACGGGTAAGTCGGCGCCCCTCGGTCATCCGCGCATCGTCGTAGCCGAAGGCGCGGACCCAGCCGTCCACCGGTTCGCTCCTCGCAGCGGCTCCGACCTTCGCGGTCAGCTCCGCGAGGGAGGACACCTCCGCGGGGGACACGTCGACCTGGAGCTCGTTGTCGGCGGCCATCGACAGGTGCACGTGCGCGTCGTTGAAGCCAGGGGCGACAACTGCGTCGCCCAGGTCCACGAGCCGCGCGAGAGGCAGCGACCGCCGAAGGTCGTCCGCATCGCCCACCGCAACGATTCTGTCCCCGAACACCGCGACCGCGTCAGCGGATGGGGAGGACGGCGTGATGACCCGACGCGCACGGAAGATGCGCGGCTCGGCTGACGAATACATGCGATTCCTTCCGGGTTTTCGATGCTGGGAAAGCTGGGACCGCGCCTGTCGGCGTGTTCACGTCTACTGGCGCGCAGGGGTTCGCCCGGGGTGAATGGCGCACCGAGTCTCATGCGGGCGCATCGCTGGCGCGAAGGTCCGAGTTGTCCGGCAGATCCGCAACGCCTTGGGACTTCGCGGTCCTGCGGCCCAGCGCGGCCACGCACACCAAGGTCAAGACGATCAGCCCGACGTGGTAGGCGACGACCAGGCCGATCCCGCCGCTGGAGAGCAGGGACTGTGCGATGAGCGGGACCGAGCCGCCGATCACCGTTGCGGAAAGCTGGTAGGCCAACGAGATTCCGGTGTATCGGATCCTGGCGGGGAACGCCTGCGTGAGGAAGCCGGCGAGGACGGCGAAGTAGGCCGGCGCGACGATGTTGATGAGGACGATGCCGAGGACGATCTTGCTCCCGTCACCCGTGCTGACGAGCAGGTAGAAGACCGGGGTGAGGAGGGCGCTCGCCACCAGAGCCACGATCATGAACCGCGTGGCGCCGACGCGGTGCGCGATCAGCGCTGCCACCGGTTGCGCGCAGAACTGGATCACGGTGCCCACCAGCAGGGCTGACAGGATCGTCGCCCGGGGCACGCCGAGCTCGGTCGTGGTCCACGCGATCATGAACGCGTTCAGGAAGTACGCTGCGCCGATTCCGATAGCCGATGCCCCGATTCCCAACAGGACTGCAGCCGGGGCCGTCCGCAGCACTTCTGCCGCCGGCGCCTTGACGATCTCGCCGCGCTGCTTGGCCGCCAAGAACTCCGGCGACTCAGCCACGGTCAGCCTGATCACCAGGCCCACCACCAGCAGGACCGCAGACACGAGGAACGGAACACGCCACCCCCAGGCGGCGAAGTCCTCAGCCGACAGCCGGCTCACGCCCAGGAAGACCAGGGTCGCCAGCAGGCCACCCGCCGGCGAGCCCTGCTGGGCGAAGGCGCCGAAGAGGATTCGACGGCTCGGTGGCGCGTGCTCGGCCGCGATCAGCACAGCTCCTCCCCATTCACCGCCGAGCGCCAGGCCCTGCACCAATCGGAGCAGGACGAGGAGGGCCGGGGCAGCCATCCCGATCGAGGCATAGCTGGGCACCAGACCGATGGCGGTACTGGAGACGCCCATGAGGACCAGCGTGGTGACGAGCGTCTTCTTGCGGCCGATCCGATCGCCGAGATGACCGAAGACCACACCTCCCAGCGGCCGGGCCAGGAAACCCGTCCAGAAGGTCGCGAAGGACGCGAGCAGACCGGCTACCGGTGACGCCGTGGGAAAGAAGACCTCCCCGAAGACGAGCGCCGCAGCGGTTCCGAAGATGAAGAAGTCGTACCACTCGATCGCGGTGCCGATGAACGATCCGAGGCCCGCCCGGCGGGCTGCGCGGAGATCAGAAGAACTGGACATGCCGTCTCCTCGACGACGGGAGCGTTGAGGCTCGGTGACCGGAACGGGATCTGATTCTGGGCGCATGTGACATAGCCGTCTAATGCCCGTTAACATCGCTGCCCATACCTCGGAGGCATGGTGGAGATCAGAGTTCTGCGGTACTTCCTGGCAGTAGTCGACCAAGGCTCGATCACGGCGGCCGCGCGCGATGTCCGAATCGCACAGCCCTCGATCTCCCGCCAACTGCGCAACCTCGAGCGCAGCCTGGGAGTGGAACTCTTCTCGCGCACGCCGGGGCCGCGAAAGCTCACCCCCGCCGGGGAGCGCTTCCTGCCCCTCGCCCGTGATCTGGTGGCCCGGGCCGACCGCACGCTGGGCGCGGTCAGGACCATGGCCCAAGGGCATGACGTGCCGTTGACCGTCGCCGCACCCCCGACCACGATCGCCGACTTCCTGGCGCCCTACCTCGCCGACCGAGGCGCCGCCTCTTCAATTCGCGACATCCTCGAACGCGACGCGCGCAGCGTGTACGACGTCGTTGCGCGCGGAGACGCCGATCTCGGCGTCGCGCCCGTCCCGCCACCCGGATCGATGGAATCCCGCGTCGTGGGTCACGCCCCCGTGCTCGCACTGGTGCCACCAACCCACCCGCTGGCGCGAATCGGCGAAGTCGAGCTGACCGAGCTCGTCCATGAGCAACTGATCCTGATGCATCCCGTCAACGCGGGTCGACTGGCGCTCGACGCGGCTGCCGCACGCGAGGGTTTGGTCTACAACGAGCCGCGAGTGGTCTCGACAACCGTCGTGGCCCGTGCCTTGGCAGCCTCGGGCCACGGGATCGCCGTGCTCACCGACAAAGCGATCTTCGGACTCACCCCGGTCGCCATCCGGGTAGGCGAGAGCCTGCTCTCCGTGACCCTGTACGCCGGCTGGGACAGGACCCACTGGGCCGGCGCACAGGTAGCCGCGCTCGTCGACTCGGTCTCCCGTTTCCACCGAGAAGTGCTCGCACGCACCCGTCTCTTCGAGAGCGCACCGGGCGACCGCTCGGAGTAACAGCCCGAGGTTGCCGCTACCGCGAGACCTTCCCACGGCGTGCCCGCCGCCCTGCGGATGACAGACCGCAAGCACAACCTTGCGGCGGCCAGGAGGCTGGCCAACACCCCTCACCTCGCGGATCGGCTGCGTCCTTCGGGACAGCCGGGTCCGGTGTGGTGCTTGTGGCGCGGAGGAGGGGCGTGGACACAATCCACTCCGTTCGAACGGTGCCGGCGGAACAATGACACCTCGCCGCGGGTGCCTGATGGTGGTCTGCGACACGCACGTGGCCGAATGCACATGCGACGTTTGCGACATATGACTGGAACCGATCTGGCGGCACCGCTGCCGCATGAACGGAGCTTCCTCAGATGAGTCAGCCACCCACCGAGGAATACCGCCGCGCGCTCAGCAACCGGCACATCAACATGATCGCCCTGGGAGGCGCGATCGGGGTCGGGTTGTTCCTGGGCTCGGGCAAGGCCCTGCACCAGGTCGGCCCCGGCCTCATCGCCATCTACGCGATCGCCGGCCTGATGATCTTCTTCGTGATGCGCGCGCTGGGCGAACTGCTGATGTACCGGCCGGTCAGCGGCTCCTTCGCCGAGTACGCCGGGGAATTCGTCGGACCGTGGGCCCGGTTCGCCACCGGATGGGGGTACTGGCTGGTGTGGATCGTGACCGGCATGGCCGAGATCACCGCCGTCGGCAAGTACTTCCAGTTCTGGTTCCCCCACGTTCCACAATGGATCCCGGCACTCGTCGCGCTGTTCGTCCTCACCGGGGTCAACCTGATCGCGGTACGGCTCTTCGGCGAATTCGAGTTCTGGTTCGCGCTCATCAAGGTGCTGGCCATCATCGCGCTGATCGTGCTCGCCGCGGCGATCCTGGTGTTCGGCTTCAGCGACCTCGGCAGCTCGGCGGCGGTGAGCAACATCTGGTCGCACGGCGGGCTCTTCCCGAACGGCCCGACCGCCGCGCTGCTGTCGTTCCAGATCGTCATGTTCGCCTTCGTCGGCGTGGAAATGGTCGGTCAGACCGCGAGCGAGAGCACGAACCCCGAGAAGGTGCTGCCACGCGCGATCAACTCGGTCATGTGGCGGATCCTGATCTTCTACGTCGGCGCCCTCACAGCGCTGACCGTCCTGGTGCCGTGGAACCAATTCCCGGCGAACGGCAGTCCTTTCGTCCACGCCTTCAGCTTGATCGGCATCCCGGCCGCGGCCGGCGTGGTGAACTTCGTGGTGACCACCGCGGCGCTGTCGTCCTGCAACAGCGGAATCTACTCCACCGGACGAATGCTGCGCACCCTGTCACAGGACGGGCAAGCGCCACGCAAGGCCGGCCGCCTCAACGCCCGCGCCGTGCCATCCCGCGCCATCGCGGTCACGTTCGTCGCGATGCTGCTGGGCGTCCTGATCAACTACCTGGCCCCCGAGGAAGCCTTCACCTACATCACCAGCGCGAGCACCGTCGGCGCCATCTTCACCTGGGGCATGATCGTCATCGCCCACCTCGGATTCCGCCGGAAGGTAGCCGCGGGTGAGATCCGGGCGGGGAAGTTCCGGATGCCCTTCGCCCCGTACTCCAACTACCTCGTGCTCACCTTCCTCGCGCTCGTCGTGGTACTGCTGGCGTTCGACCCGGACACCCGCATCGCGCTCTACCTCACCCCGGTCCTGGCCGGCGCAGTCGCGATCGGCTACCTCGCGGTGCGCAACCGCCGACCGGTCACCCCGACGACCGCTCCCGCCGAACACCCCCTGCCCTGACCACAATTTGCGGCTGGAGCGTGCGCTGGCCCCCCGTCCCAGCGCACGCACCAGCGACAGCTCCGGAAATCGACTCCTCGGCCGTGAGGCGCTATCCGACGATCAACCGTCCAGATCGCGCGTGCTCAGGCGGTTCGTGGTTCGCGTCGTGAGCGGATCGCCAGGCGTCGCACGTGCCATGCCGAGTAGATACCTCCGCATGCCATGAGCCACGGGACGGCGACCACCGAGCCCGACAGGACTGTTACGACCGCGACCAGCGCGATGCCCAGCGCCGAATCCGCAAGCCGGACGAGGAAGATGTGGCGCGACATGCGCCGGGCGACCACCTCGGTGACATGGGGCAGTCCCGCTGCCCAGACCATCAAGTACGCGACCCACCCGAGCACCAGCAGGGGGTCCACGGCTTGACCGGTCAGCAAGGTGCCCAGGGGGTCGGCGAGCAACGTCAGCGCGACGCCGCCGACTCCGGTGCCGATGATCAGCAGCCACGTCGCGCGGTGGACGAGCCGCTGTGCGGCGACGGCGTCTTGCCTCATCTTGGCGACGAAGTTCGACAGCAGGAAACTGCCCGCACCGTTGATCACGACCTGCAGCGGTGCGACGACGAGGCGACCGGCTTCGAGCATTCCCACCGCGGCCGTGGACACCAGCAGCGCGACCAGGGCGCGTGAACCGAGGAGTGCGGCCGGACGCAACGCGGCCTGCAAGGATCTCCAGGTGGCGAAGGACATCATCGCGGGCAGACCGGCGGTTCCGGCCCGCAGCTGCCGCAATTCCGCTGCGGGCAGCTGCACAACGCCCACGAACACCGCGGCGGCCGCTCCGCCGGCCATCGACAGGAACAGCGCCGGCAGCGAGACCCCGGCCACCGCTGCTGGTGCGAGCGCGAGCACCGTCCCGGCGACGTGCACGATGTCGTTCCCTACGAGGTGCCAGAACTGCAATCTGGCCATGAGCAACCGCCGCACCGTTTCCGCGGCCAGTCGCAGCACTACCATCGTCCCGAAGGCCAGTGCGGTGGCTGGTTCGCCGTCGCGCAGCAGCAGGGCCGTGCCGACTGCGGCGGCGAAGCACAGCAGCCAGCCCGCGAGGGCGCTGGTGACGATGCTGGCCCGGGTGTTGGGTTCGTGACGGTCGAGGACTGCTAGCGAGTCACCCACCCAGCCCGTGTACAGCGCGATCGCCGTCACCAGCAACGCCAGCAGCAGCACGAAGGATCCGAACTCGGCGAGCCCCAGCGTGCGGGCGGCCAGCACTTGGAGCACCAAGCTCGTGCCCGCGGTGATGCCCTGCGACAACACCGGGGCGGCGACCTTCGCGGCGAGGCGCCGTTTCGGCGCTCGCGCGCCGGTCGTGGTCATCGGGATGGTTGCGGGGCGGGAGATTCGCCGGCGCGCCAGGCCGGGGCCGGCCCGGCGAATGTCAGCACGTACCCGGTGATCGTCCCGCCGAACAACTGCAGCTGCTCGCGCAACCTGCGCAGCGAACCGAGATCGCCGTCTCGCCTCACCGTCACCACCACCCCGTCAGACGCGCTGATCAGCGACGTCGTCTCCGGCTGGGAGATCAGCGGGGGCAGGTCCACCAACACCAGGTCGTAGCGCGACCGCATCTCCGCGATCACCTGCTGCAGCAGTCCGGAACGCAGCTGCTCCCGGGAGTAGGGCTGTCCGTGTCCCGCGGGCACCACGCTGAACCCGACCCCGTTGCCCAGGTGCACCGGGTGCGCCGACTGGGCCAGCGACGCGGTCCCGGTGGCGATCGAGGTCAGCCCGGGCCAGTCGGCCAGCCCCAGCATCTGCGACAAGTCGCGGGAGCGGAACGCGGCGTCGACCACCAGCACCTGCAGGCCGTCCCGGGCGGCGGCGCCGGCGATCTGCAGCGTGGTCGTCGTCGCTCCCTCGCCGCCGGACGGGCCCGTGACGAGTACGACTCCCCTGCCCACCGTCGACCGCAGACCGGAGGCCACCAGCTGGTAGGAACGCAGCGGCGGGACGCCCGGTCTGCGCAGCGCCAGGATGGCCTGGGCGGGCAGCGTCTCGATCTCGCCGAGCACCGGTTCGTCGACGACGCGGGTGAGGTCGTCGGCATCTCGCACCCGGTGATCGCGATCGGCGCGGAACCAGGCCAGCGCGGCCGCGAGCATCAAGCCGACGGCCGTGCCGATGGCGAAATCGCGCAGGACCCCGCGCCAAGGGCTCGTGCCGTCCGGCGACGCGACATCCACGAACGACACCCCGTCGGCGAACTGGGCCGCCACCACCCGGATCCGGGTGATCTGCTTGTCCAGATCGCTGACCGTCGGCCCGGCGGCCGAGCCGACGGGGCTGCCCGGCGACACCGTGCCGGCATCGGCCACGATCGCCGCGCGTTGCGCGTTCAGCGTCTCCAATGCCTTGTCCGTGGTGGCGACCACCTCTGCCCTGGACCGGTCCTGGTAGGCGGCGATGACAGCGTTGGCGATCAGCACGGAACGCTCGAAGCCCGGCCCGTCGACGTTGATCTCGATGGACTCACCGCTGGAGGAGGCGTCCGCGGTGATGGCGGCGCGCAGCTGCAGCACGGTCTCGTCGCCGCCGAGCCGGGCACGCGCGTCGTCGAGCACTTCGTCGGAGGTGACGAACAAGGCCCGCTGCTTCACGTATCGGAGGAAGCTCGACTCGCTGGCCATCTCGATCCCGAGCACGCCGGTCTGGTCGGGTGCCTTGAGCACGATGCGCGCGTGGGCGCTGCGGCCGTCGCCCGCCACCAGCGGGACCAACAGGCTCATCAGCACCGCTGCCGCCACGATCCCCAACGAGATCCAGCGATACCGCCACAACGAACCGAAGATCGTCGGTGCCGGGTGGGCGTCGTCCATCGACCGTCATTCCGCTCTGTGTGCCAAAAGGGGGATTCCTCCGGGCAGGCCGGCGCTCATCGGTAACGCACCGGGCCCCTGCGGCGAATACCGCGTGAGCGCAGTGATCGGAAACCGCTAGGAAGATCGCGGCCGATGAGGCAAGTCAACCGGTCTGGTTACCCGGGAGGAGAACTACCGATATTTTCAGTATTCAGACGATGGTGATCGCCTGTCAAGTTCCTCCGCCCGGCGGCGCCGCCCGTTGGCCTACCCAGTGATTTCCGCGCGTGTCGCGCAGGAACGAAAGGCTTCGATGACCACCTCCGACATGCCGAAATCCGGCTTCGCGGCGGCGTTGCGCCGGTTGCCGTCCGCGCAGAAGTCGGCCAAGGGGGCGCCGGCCTACTCGCGGTTCGTCAACCGCAGAGCGGGCGGCTACCTCGCGGCGGCCGCCTTCCTGCTCAAGGCCACCCCGAACCAGGTCACCGCCGTCAGCGCGCTGTTCACCTTCGCCGGCATCACCGCCGTAGCCACCGCCGCACCGTCGTGGCCGCTGGGCATCGCGGTGGGCCTGGCGTTGGTCGTCGGGTACGCGCTGGACTCGGCCGATGGGCAACTCGCCCGGTTGCGGGGCACCAGCAGCATCGCGGGCGAGTGGCTGGACCACGTGATCGACAGCGCGAAGATCGCCACCCTGCACCTGGCCGTGCTCGTCTGCGCGTTCCGGTTCTTCGGCTTCTCCAGCGGTTTCCTGCTGGTCCCGCTCGGTTACGCCGCCGTCGAGACGGTCATGTTCTTCGCGATGATCCTCAACGACCAGTTGCGCCGCCGCCATCATTCCGGTTCCAGCACACCGGCGCCCGCCGGGGCGCCGCCATCGATCCTGCGGTCGTTGCTGGTCCTGCCGACCGACTACGGGGTGCTGTGCCTGGCTTTCCTGCTGCTGGGATCCCCGATGGCGTTCTCCGTGGTCTACGGCGCGCTCTTCCTGCTCAACACCGCCTTCCTCGCCGCGGCGCTGCCGAAGTGGTTCGGCGACATGGCGCGCCTCGACGGCGCCGCTGCGGAACAGGTGCGGTGACGATGCCCACCATCGGATACGCACCCGGCGCCTTCGACATGTTCCACATCGGACACCTCAACATCCTGCGGCGGGCCAGCACGGAATGCGACCACCTGGTGGCGGGTGTGGTGACCGACGACGTCCTGCTGAAGGTGAAGGGCCGCAAGCCGGTCATCCCCTTCGAGGAGCGGTTGGAGATCGTGCGCAACATCCGGTGCGTCGCCGAGGCCATCGCCGACCGGTACGAGGACAAGTTCCGCATGTGGGAACACCTCCGGTTCGACGTGCTGTTCAAGGGCAGCGACTGGCGCGGCACGGCACGCGCCGACGCGTTGGAGCGCAAGCTGTCGGCCGTCGGGGCGCGGATCCGCTACTTCAGCTACACCACTCACACGTCCAGCACCTTGCTGCGGCAACGAATCTCGCTCCCCTCGCCCAGCATGCTCGGCGAGCTGGAGCCCGGGCCGACATGAACCGCCCGCGTCGCCGCGACCGGCTCGTGCCCGCAATCGCCATCGTGACCGCGCTGCTCGCATCCTGCACCGCGAACACCAACGACAGAACCGCAGCGCGTCCCATCGATGCGACGATCACCACGACGGACTACCCGGTGCCCGCCGGCGCGCTCTTCGTCGCCACCAACGGGAAGGACTCCGCGCAGGGCGACGAAACGCACCCGCTGCGCAGTCTCGGCGAGGCGGTGCGCCGGGCTCGGCCCGGCGCCACGATCGTCCTGCGAGAAGGGACGTACCGGGAGACGGTCGGCATCATCGGCAAGAAGTTGTCCATCCAGCCGTATCCGCGTGAGCGCGTCTGGTTCAAGGGCAGTCGGGTGGTCGCGCAGTGGTCCCGCGACGGCGATGTGTGGCGGCACGCGGGCTGGAACGTGCCGCTGTGCCGGACCTGCTTCCTGCCTGAGATCATCGACCCGGCGCATCCGCTGGCCGGGCTTCCGGACATGGTTTTCGTCGACGGCAGGCCGCTTCGGCAGGTGGGCGAGCGGAGATCGGTCACCGAAGGCACGTTCTACGTCGACGTCGCGCGCGAGGAGTTGGTGATCGGCGAGGACCCGGCCGGGCGGTTCGTCGAGGCGACCGAGTTCGCCTGGCTGCTGCAGTTCGACGGCGCGGGAGCCGCGGGCAGTTCGATGCGCGGGATCGGGATCGCGCACTACGGCTCGAACCAGAAGTACGGTCAGCGCGGCGCGATGGTCGTGGTGAACGCGCCGTCGGTGGTGTTGGAGAACAACACCTTCGCCGCTTCCGCCTCCAGCGGCGCAGCGGTCTTCCAACCCGATGCGAACGTGATCGGCAACCAGTTCCTCGACAACGGCCTGGTCGGCTTGATGGCCAACCGGGCCGACGGGCTCCGGTTGGCTTCGAACACTTTCGCGCGCAACAACAACGAGCGCTTCGCGTTGACCGGCGAGGCCATCGGAGCGGCGGGTGCGAAGGTGACCCGCACGAAGCGGGCGTGGGTGTCCGACAACACGTTCGCGGACAACATCGGCACCGGGTGGTGGTGCGACCTGGGGTGCACCGACGCCGTGGTGGTCCGCAACATCGCGCGGGGCAATGCCGTGAACGGCCTGTACTACGAGGTTTCGGCGAGAGCGCTGATCGCGTCGAACGTCGTGGTTTCCAACGGCGGGCGCGGCATCAAGGTCTCCAGTTCCGACCACGTCCGGCTCGTGCACAACACGTTCGTCGACAACGGGATCGAGCTCGGGCTGTACAACGACAAGCGTTCTGCGAGTTCTGACCCGTACAGCGCGGAACTGGGCCTGTCCTGGATCACGTCCGACACCGAACTGGTGAACAACTTCCTGATCAGGCAGCACGACACCGAGCCGTTCATCGAGTCCGCCGACTACAAACCGCGCCCCAAACCGGCGTCACCGTTCCTCTCCGCCAGCGACGGCAACGCCTTCCTGCGGGCGCCGGGCTCGGCACCGCTGGGCACTTGGTCGCTCGGCTCGGGTGCCGTCGTCACGATCCGCACGCTGGCACAGCTGCGGGAACGGACGGGACTCGACCTGCACAGCCTCGCGGTAGCGCCGCCACCCGCCCCGTTCCGCGATCCAGGCCGGGGCGATTACTCGCTTCGCCCGTCCACGCCGGGTGTCCGCGCCGGTCAAGCCCTGCCGCCGGATGTCGCCCGGATCGTCGGCGTTCCACCGCTGGACCACCCCGACATCGGCGTGCTCACCGGCCCACGCGGGTGAGCGCGGGGACGCCTGCTCCGACGTCCCCGCGTCTTCTGGATGCTCGATTCCTAATTGGGCCGCAGCCGCGATACCCCACGCGACGACGGGGTGAGCTACCGCAAGCGCGCAGCGCTTAACCCACCCTCGCAGCGTGCACCGCCGCGGGTTCTGAGCGGTCTTCTCGCGAGAACAGCCCCTCCGCCGCGTATTGGACATACATAAGGAGGGGCTCCCACAGCCGAGAAGGCCGCTCAGGTTCCGCTACCCGCACCGCCACGCAAAACGAGTTCGGAATCAATCCCCGCTGGATCAGCCGATGCTGCTGCGCGGGGTGCTGAGCACCGCGCCGTCGGCGTCGACCGCCCTGACCCAGTACTCGTTCCTGCCCTGGGGCGCTTGGTCGTCGGTGAAGCTCATCGTCGTCACCGACCACGGCCAGGCGCTGCTGGTGGTGGTGTAGATCGGGTTCGCGGTTCCGCCGCGCATCACCTCGTAGCGGATGTCCCGGTTCTGCGCGTCCCAAGTTCCCGTCCACCTGATGGAGATCCCGCCGAACAGGCGCCGGTCGAGCTCCGGGGCTGGGAAGGGCACCTGCGGCCCGTTGTTGACAGCGCCGGGCACGCCCCGGGCGGCGAACCGGGTCAGCGACTGCTGGGCGCTGCCGTTGACCATCGTGAACTCGCCGCCGACCACCACGTAGCGACCGTCGGTGTCCACCGCCCACGGCCCGTTCAACCACGGGCTGCCGGCGGGGCCGCCGTTGGTGTTGGGCAGCCACGGCAGCAATTCCGGAACCGGGTCGCCGAAGCGCACGTGGTTGACGTTGCGCTGGGCCGTTCCGGTGGCGATCGTCGTTTCGGCGAGCAGCCGGTGGTAGTCGATCGGCCCGTTCTCGGGGACGGCGTTGATGGCCTCGCAGTTGTGGGCGTGCGAGGCGCTGTAGAGCACACCCCCTGCTACCGCGACGCTTTGGGTGTCGCCGTAGCAGCCGTCCAACCAGCGCGGCTTGCCGGTGGCGATGTCGATGGCGCCCCTGCCCTCCAAGCGGGGATTCCCGCCGCGCCAGTTGTAGGACCCGAGGTAGACCGTCCCCGTGCCGTCGGTGACCAGGTCCGTGATCGTGTCATCGGGCGAGGGCGTGACCCATTCCCACGGCACGAGGGCACCGCTGGCCGCGTCGACCGCGGTGAGTCCGTGCCGGTAGGTGCCGTTGACGTTGTCGAAGGCTCCCCCGATCACCGTGCGCCCCTGGGCCGGGGCGGCCAGGACCGCGAAGACCTCCCGGTCCGCAGTCGGCGCCCAGGGCAGCAGCGCACCATTGCCGGTGGACACCGCGGCGAGCCGGGTGCGCGGCACGCCGTCGACGGCGTTGAAGCCGCCGCCGAGGTAGACGGTGTCGGCGGTGATCGACAGGCCACGGACCCGGCCGGCCACGCGGGGCTTGAAATTGGGATCCAGCGCGCCGGTCGCGGCGTCGAAGGCGGCCACGCGCGAGCGCCACTGACCGTCGACCTTGTCGAAGTCGCCGCCGACGTAGACCTTCTTCCCGTCCGGGGAAACCTCGATCCGGAACACGGTGTCGCAGATCCAACGCCCGGCGTCGGCGGGCTTGCAGAACGGTCCCGGGTCCGCGCCGGAGAAGACACTGCCGCTGACCACCGGTGCCCACGGCAGGAGCGCGCCGGTGGTCACGTCGAAGGCCAGCAGGTTGTTGCGGGTGACCTCGCCCGGTCCCCCCGGCGCCACGCCGGCCGGGCGCGCCTTGCTGAACCTCCCGCCGGCGATGGCGGTGTTGCCCGCGATGGCTACCGCGAAGACGACACCGTCGGTCTGCGGCGTCGGCAGCGCCCCGGCGGTGACCGGCTGCGGCAACTCCGCGGCGATCGCTGCCGGCCCCGGCACCACCGATGCCGACAACACGGCGACGGCCACTGCGGCGACGCACGACAGCTTCCGCGCGCGATTCATCGGACCTCCTCGGTTTCTGGCATGGACACGGCCGCTGTGACGGCAGCCCGCGCGCCGGGCAGCCCGCGCGGCGCGGGTCTGCGCCTGCCCACGAGCAGGACGCGGGCGGCCAGTTCTTCGTACTTCTGCGCTACCCCGTCCCACGTGTAGCGGTCGAGCGAGGCCACCTGCTCTTGTCCGCGCAGCAAGGTGCCCGCTGGGTCGGCTTCCGCCGCGTCGCACAACGTCGCGAGATCGCCGGGATCGCGGAAGTAGCGGCCGAACGAGCCGAGGACTTCGCGGTTGAACCGCACGTCGAAGGCGGAAGTCGGGGCGGCGGCGCCCATCGCGCGCAGCAGCGAGGGGTTGGTGCCGCCGACGGAATGACCGTGGACGTAGGTCAAGGCGTTGCCGTAGAGCTGGTCCAGCAGCCGCTGGTCCCACACCGCGCCGAGCAGCCGCACGCGGGGATCGCCCTTCGCCGCTCGCACGATGGTCGCGGTGTATTCGTCGGCGTAGGGGGCCGATCCCACCACGACCAGCGGGTGGCGGGCGTTGCTGCGGAGGTAGCCCTCGACCGCAACGTGCACGTGGTTCTCCGGTTCGAACCTCGCTACGACCAGGTGGTAGCGGCGGGGGCTCAGCCCGAGTCCGGTGATGCCGTCGGTCCCGACCTCGGTGAGAACCGGTGCCCCGTAGGGGATGTATTCGGTCTCGGTGTCGAAGCGATCGCGGTAGTAGTCCTGAATTCCCCGGGCGTCGGCGATCAGCGCGTCGGACCAGCGGACGGCGAGCGCTTCGGCGCGGCGGTAGTAGGCCGATCCCGCAGGTCCCCACTTGGCCCGCTTCCACTCCAGGCCGTCGACGTGGGTGATCGTGGGAATTCCGCGGAGCCCCAGCAGGGGCAGCAGCGGCGCGTTGGCGGCGTTGAACACCACCGCAACCTCCGATGGCCGCACCGCCGCGTGCAACGCCGAAAGGGCCGTGTGGCTCAACGTTTCCAGCGTCTTGCGGCGCAGTGCGGGAAGATGCACCAGGCGCATCCCGAGGTGGCGCTCGGGGCGGGTGCTGCGCGCGCCGAGGTTGCGGCAGTACACCGTGACCTCGTGCCCGCGCTGGACGAGTCGGCTCCCCACCTCCTCGACGCACGTCTCGAAGCCGCCGTAGCGCGCGGGCACGCCGCGGGTTCCGATCATCGAAATCCGCATGTTTCGTTCTACCGTTTCGTCGAAGGGCGGCCATCGGATCACGACGGGCGGCCCTGGAGCCGCACAGCTGTTTTCGTGCGGCTCACTCGATTCGGCGCCCAGCTTGTAATATGTCGGCGGCGGGCAGTCGTTACATCGATTCCGCAACCCGTCTTCGGCGCATTCGCGCCCGAACCCACCTGATCCGAGGACCGGCCGTGAGCTGGAATGCCCTTCGCCGCCGCTATGGCGTCGCGCGTCGCCGGGCCTTCGACGCCGAGCGCTGGCCCGTCGTGTGCGTGCTCGCACTGATCGTGGCCAGCGAATACAAGTTCCGCGTTCGCTCCGACGACCAGTCGGTGTCCGGCTCGCCCGACCTGTTCGTGCTGGCCGAAATCGCCGTCTACGCGGCCGTGGCGTGCTTCCTGTTCCTGCGCTTCCGCCCCACGTCCCGGGTGCGGCGCGCCGACTGGATCACCTGTTCGGCCTATGCCTACGCGGCGGTCCTGGTGCTTTCGGCGCTGTACTCGCCGTACCGCGAACTGGCCCTCGTGCGGGCCTGCCAGGTCGCGGTCGTGCTGGCGCTGAGCCGTTCGATCGCCCGCCATTGCGCCCGGGATGCGTTGCACCGCATCGCCCACGCTTTCGCAGTCCTGGTCGGCGCCTCGGTCGTCTTCGGCGTGGTCGTGCCGTTCCCCCGGCTTCCGACGCAGCCCGACAGGTTCACCTGGCTGCACCTGCATCCGGTGGACGCGGGCCAGTTCCTCGCGCTCGCGGTGGTGATCCTGGTGGCGTACGCCTTCGGCCACCGGTTGGCCCGGCCCGGCCCGCGCTGGCCGTTGCCCGTCTACCTCGTGCTGCTGGCGATCTGCGCCGCCGGGTTGATCGGGAGCAATACCCGGGGGGCCGCGTTCGGGGCGATCGTGGGTTGCCTGGTGATCGCGGGATTGCGATGGCGCGGCCGCCGCCGGCTGGAGATCGCGGTGGCGTTGGCACTCTTCCTGATCACCGCGTGGCTCGCCGCGGGGCCGCTGGTCGAGGCGTTCTTCGTCCGCGGTGAGTCCGCCGAGCGGCTCGCGTCTTTGAACTCGCGAACGGACCTGTGGGCTTACGCGTTCGACGCGTTCCTCGAACGCCCGCTGTACGGCCACGGTCTCACCGCCTCGCAGGGTTTGTTCCTCGACGAGATCGGGTTGGGCGGCGGGCACAACGGGCTGGTGAACCTGCTCGTCGACGCCGGACTGCTCGGCGCGGTGGTGTGGCTCGTGCTGCTCGGCTGCATCTTCACCGCCGCGGTCGCGCTGCGGAACCTCCGGCCCGAGCCGCGACTGGATCGCATCCTGATCCTCGCGGCGTTGTCGGGCTTGCTCGCCAACTCGATGTTCACCGAAGGGCTCGGTGCTCCGGCCAACGTCGCCTGCGTCTGGCTCTTCCTGCTGGCTGCGTGGACGAGCATGGCGAGCACGCGGAACTCGGCATCGATGCTGCCATCCCACATCCCCGCCAACGAGCTGGAGTGACATTGGTCCGACGAACCGCGCTGATGGTCCATCCCGGTGCCGAGCTGTACGGATCCGACCGCATATTCCTGGAATCGGTCATCGCGTTGACCGAGGCGGGCTGGCGGGTGGTGGTCGCGCTGCCGGAGCGCGGGCCGCTCGCCGACCGCCTGCGCGACCGGGGCGCGGACGTGGTCCTGTGCCCGACCCCGGTGCTGCGGAAGGCGGCGTTGCGCCCAGCCGGGTTCCTGCGGCTGCTGCTGGAAGGCCTGCGAGCGGTGGCACCGGCTTTGCGCTTGCTGCGGAGGACCCGCCCCGACGTCGTGTACGTCAATACCGTGACCGTGCCGTTGTGGCTCCTGCTCGCCCGCTCCACCCGGCGATCGGTGATCGCCCACGTGCACGAGGCCGAAGACAGCGCACCACGCCTGATCAGGACCGCGCTCGCCGCTCCCCTGCTGTGCGCTGCCTCGGTCGTGGTGAACAGCGAGGCCACGGCTCGCGCGATCACGCGACCGCTGCCCTGGCTGCGTCGCCGGATCCGCTTGGTCTACAACGGTGTTTCCGGGCCGGTGCATGCCGCGGCCCGTGGCGGTGAGCGACCCGATCCGGTCCGGATCGTGCTGGTCGGTCGACTGTCACCGCGCAAGGGCACCGACGTCGCGGTGCGCTCGATCGCCCGCTTGCGCGCCGATGGGCACGACGTCGTCCTCGAATTGCTGGGGTCCGCGTTCACCGGCTACGAGTGGTACGAGCGGCAGCTGGAGGACCTCGTACGGCGTCACGGCCTGGCCGGGGTGGTCGCCATCCGCGGTTTCCGCGCGGACGTGTGGGATGCCTACCGGGACGCCGACATCGCGCTGGTCCCGTCGCGGTTCGAGCCTTTCGGCAACACCGCCGTGGAGGCGCAGCTGGCCGGAACCCCGGTGATCGTGACCGATGTGCAGGGCTTGCCCGAGACCGTCGCGCAGGGGCGCTACGGCCGCGTCGTGCCCGCCGACGACCCCGAAGCGCTCGCCGGAGCGATCAGCGATGCGCTTGCCGAATGGCAAGGAACTCTCGACACCGCGGCGCAGGCTCGCGAGCGCGCCCAGGAGGTGTTCTCACCGCGGCGCTACCGCGACGACATCGCCGCGATAGCAACCGACGTCGCCCGCTGCCGCTGACGGAGCCAACGGCCGTCAGTACGCGCCCTGCTTGGTCAGCACCGCGCGCACGGTCTTCCAGAGGATCACGGCGTCCATCGCCAGCGACCAGTTCTCCACGTACCGCAGGTCGAGCCGGACGCTTTCGGCCCACGACAGGTCGCTGCGACCGCTGACCTGCCAGAGCCCGGTGAGCCCCGGCTTGACCAGCAAGCGGCGCCCCACCTCGTAGTCGTAGGTCTCGGTCTCCTCCGGCAGTGGCGGCCTCGGACCGACCAGCGACATGTGCCCGGCGAGGACGTTGAACAGCTGCGGCAGCTCGTCGAGCGAGTACCGGCGCAGCAGTCCACCGACCTTGGTCACCCGCGGATCGCGGCGCAGTTTGAACAACGGCCCTTCCGCATCGTTGGCCGGGCGCAACGCGGTTCGCATCGCGTCCGCGCCCACCACCATCGTGCGGAACTTCAGCATCGTGAACGTCGTGCCGCCTCGCCCGGTCCGGCGCTGCCGGTAGATCACCGGTCCACCATCGGACAACTTGACGGCGAGGGCGATCGCCAGCATCGCCGGCCCGATCAGGCCCAGCAGGAGCAGCGCGCTCACCCGGTCGGCGAGAGCCTTCACGACTCGGCGACCACCGGTGAAGGAGGGTTCGCTCACCTTCAGCATCGGCATCCCCAGCACCGACGACACGTGCAGCCGGGGACCGGCGATCTCCATCAGCACCGGGGCGACGACCATCTCGGCTGAGGTGTCCTCGATCTTCCACGCCAGTTCCTGCAGGCGACGTGGCGTCCAGTAGGAATCGGCGGTGATGGCGACCACCCGGTACCCGCCGCGCCGGACGTTCTCTGCGAGCTCGTCGACATCACCGATCACCGGAACGCCGTCCACCTCGCAGATCAGTCCCTCGCCGGCCTCGGGACGAAGGCACAGCGCTTGGATCTGCCATCCGACATGCGGCTGCTGGCGGGTGCGGGCGATGAGGTCGCGCAGCGTGCGCGTACTGCCCGCCGCGATCACCGGTAGCAGGCACCTGCCGTCGCTGCGGGCGCTGTGCAAGTAGCGGCGCAGCACGTACCGCTGCGCGAGCACCAGAAGCGCAAGCGCGGGTAGGACACCGAAAACCCACGGCCGCACGTCCAACGGCGGTACCACAAGCCCCGCGACCGCCAGGACGACGCCAGCGGAGAAGATCCCTCGCCCCAGGCGCCGGTACTCCTCGTGCCCTTGCCCCAGGACCCTGACGTTCCAGGAACCGACCAGGGCCCACAACACGGCCACCGCGGTGAGCAACGCCAACACCGGCGGCGGCAGCACCGCGATGTCCAGCACTGCCACCCAGACCGCCCCGGCTGCCGAAGTGATCGCTGTTGCGATGGCGTCGCTGGCGATCACAGCGAGTCGGTATCGCCGTTCCCACACCATCGCGGGAAGTGCGGGGAGCGGGTGGGCTGGGGGCGCCGTCGCGTTCAACCGCGGAGCCCGGACGAATCCGGCCGACCCCACCCCGTCCGGCAATGACATCGGTGCGCGCATCGGCTCCTGCATCGGACCCCTCTCCAGTTGGCAGAAACGTCCGCGCGGCGGAGGCGATCGGACGTCAGAGCTATCGGGGCCATCACGAATCCGTTACACGTTCCCCGACGAGAGGTGAACGGCCGTGCGGACTGGAAGAGCTTCGTGCTGCCGCTGCGTTCGGCCGGGGCTCGGACTCGTCGGGCTCATCGACGGCCCGCTCCGCGCTGGCGTGCCCATCTTCGCAGCAGCTCTGCTGGCCAGTTCGCACGCGGCGCTGTTGGCGGGGCGGCATCAGCATGGGCTCGTCGCACGACGGCAGCCAGACCTGTCGTGATTCGGCGACCACCCGAAACGCGGCCACCGGGACGACTCATCAGCTCCTTGCCGGCATCGGCGTGGTGCTCCTCGCACGGATGGAGGAGCACCCGCGCCACCTACCAGAACCCGGCCTCGCCGGACATCACCGCGACAGTCGATATCGCGCTCTGCCGAGAAGACTCCCGAAGTCCTAAAAGGACTGCGCGACCGCGGCTACGCGAGTCCTCGGCGGCATCATCAACGAATCCTGATATATCGCTCAACCTGCGGCGATGACTTTCCGGGCCCGCAGGATTCGTGCATCAAGATCGAGTGTATCGCGGGCGTATCGAAAATCGCATACGCCAACGCAACAGTCGTGCGTCTTCAGTGAAGGCATGGACCACAGCGCATCCGTACATGGGTGGCGCATGGGTCGGTTCGTCGATCGGGAAAGGACCGTGATCGTGGACTCGGATTCCGCACGTGGTGTCGACCGGCGGCGGCTGCTCGGGTGGGGCGGGTTGGCGGCCGCTGGCGTGGCGGCCGGCGCGCCGCTGATGGGCGCCGGACACGTCGGCACCGCCTCCGCCGCGCCGGAGCCGTCATGGCGCGACCGGATCCCGCCGGACACCCAGCCCGGCGGGGCCTACGACCGGTACGTGGCGGAACTGGCCGCGGCGGACAAGTTCTCCGGCGTGGTGCTGCTGTCGTACCGGGGCCGGACGGTGCTGTCGCGCAGCTACGGCATGGCCGACAAGGAGAAGGGGATCCGCAATCACGAGGGCGTCGCGGTCAATCTCTCCTCGGGGAGCCAGCCGTTCTTGTCGGTGGCCATCCTGCAGTTGGTGCAGCAGGGCAAGGTGGCGCTGTCGGACACGGTGGGCACCCACCTGACGGGCTTCGCCGGAGAGATCGCCGAGCAGGTGACCATCCACCACCTGCTCACCCCCCTCTCCGGGCTGGACGCCCCGATGCCGGACTGGCAACGCGTCTTCCACAGCAAGGAGGAGGTGCACGAGTACCACCAGCAGTGGACCCGGCAGGCGGAGCTGGTGGCCGTCCCCGGCTCGGGCGACAACGGCCACCGACCCGGCGGCGGCGCCAGCCTTGCCATCGCCGCGCAGATCGTGGAGGCCGTGACCGGCACGACGTTCTGGGACTACGTGCACCAGCACGTCTTCGGGCGCTGCGGCATGACCGGCTCGGCCTTCTACACCAGGCAGCAGTGGCTCACCGACGAGCACATCGCGCGCTCGTACATGCTCCAGGCGGACGGTAGCCGGGTGGACGCCGTCCGCAATCTGGACAAGGGCACCCGGAACCCGGGCCGTGGCTTCATCGGCTACGCCTCGGGCGACGGCTTCGCCACCGCGCCGGACCTGGTTCGGTTCGCGAACGCGCTGCGCGACGGCACGGTGCTGGACCGACCGCACGCCGACTTGTTCGCCGGCCCCAAGCTCCCCGGCCACGGCCCCACGTCGTACGAGGCGTACACGATGCCGGTCTCCATCATCGGCGACCAGTGGGTGATCGGGCGCGGCGGCGGCACCGGCGGCAGCAGCGTCAACTGGAACATCTACCCGGACACCGGTTGGGTCGGCGTCGTCCTCAGCAACTACGACGAAGTGCCGATTCAAGACATCTGCCTGCAGGAGATCAAGGCCATCACCGGCGTGACGATCGACCCACCAGGCGGCGGCTGACGCGCGGCCTTCGGCTGGTCCAGCGCTGACCGCTGTCGGGAAATCGAAGAGATCGCGATCGGACGGAAGCGGAGGAAACGTGCTCAAGGGGTGGCTCTGGGTCAGCACGTTCACCGGCATAGCGGTCATCACGGTGGTCGCACTGCCGTTGGCAGCGCTGGCGGTGTGGGCTCCAGGTGTGCGGGTGCTGATCGTGGAGGACGAGCCCTACCTGGCCGAAGCCGTCCGTGACGGCCTCCGGCTGGAAGCGATCGCCGCCGACATCGCAGGCGACGGCGACTCGGCAGGCCAGCGCAGAGCGCAGCCGGGTGATCTCCTCGTGCTGAGCTGTCAGCCGCGAGATGGCTCGGACGCGGAACGCGGCGAGTTCGGCCTTCTGCTGTTCCACGCCATCAGATCACGGCGCTGGAGCGGCAACTCGGCAAGAACAGGGTGTTCGCGCCGGTCACCGGTCGTTGGGCGGCGAGGCCCGCCGGTTTCCCGACGGGCCTCGATCTCCGCAGTCCGCGGCCGCGGTCAGCGAGCCGGCTTCACCGCCTTGGCGTAGCGGTTGATCGGCGGGAGCCAGCAGAACACGAGCGCCAGCAGGCAGCAGGGCCAAGCGGCCATGAGCATCCCGCCGACCGTGTCCGATCCCATGGCCGAAGTGCCGATGGCGGCGAAGTGGACGATGAAGGCGAGCACCGAGAACACGGTGAGCAGCACCCGGGCCCAGATCGTACGGGCGAAGATCGTCCACACCAGCACCAGGATGCCAAAGCCGATCTCGATGCTCGCCCAGGTGGCCATGGCGCCCTGGAATTCGGCGACGAAGCCGTCCCACTGGCCGGTGCTGCGCATCAGCTCGACGAACGCGTCCTCGCTGAGGCCCGCGTCGTCCAACAGGCCGGGCTCGATGCGGTCGATGTTGTTGACCAGCTCGTCCTCGGCCAGCTGGCGGCCGCCGGCGAAGTTCAGGATCCCGGCGACGATCGGCAGCAGCCCGGACAGTCCGGCGAAGATCTGCAGGATGAGCAGCGTCACCGGTCGCTTCGGCGCGTGCACGTGCGCGGGCGCGGTGGTGGGGGCGTAGGTCATGGTCGGTGTTTCTCCTCTTGGGGTGCAGTGCCGGGTGCCGTCCGACGCGCCGGAGGAGTCGGTTCCAGCTGTCGGTACGGCAGTCGTTCAGATGCGGCCCACCCGGTGGCGGTTCAGAGTTCCAGCCAACCGTAATCCCCTCGATACCAACGGCGGTCCCGGAACCCAGTTCCCGCAAGAAGAAATCCGCAGATCAGTTGTGCTGTCATCGAGATCAGCGCCGACCGTCCACAGTGGCGTCTGGTCAGGCGCAGTACAGGAGCACTCCCCCTTCGGCGCTCTCGCCGACGGCGCTGCCGGGCCCCGAGGGTGTCCGCTCAGCGCGGTCGGCGCGAGCAACGGGGACGGCATTCGGCGAGTCCCTCGATTCGTCGTCGAAGAGGGCCTCTCCGAATCGCACGATCACTGCCGGGTCACAGGCTGTACGCCCACAACTCGTACACGCCGTTGTTGTGCCGGCACTCGTGCGGCAGGTTCGGGCCCCCTCCGGTCATGTCTTCCCAGGCCTTCTCGCACTGGGCCGCGGTGTAGTACCAATGCCCCGTGTAGGTCCAACCTTCCGCTGCTGCGGGCGTTGCGGTGGCCGCCAGCACGCTGAGCCCGAGAACGGCGCCGATTGCGAACTTCTTCACCAGAATCCTCCCGTTGACCATCATCCAGTTGCGCTCCAGCCGAATCGAGACGTTCGACGCGTTCTCATCGGCCGTCATCGCTCTTTCTTGGGCGAAGCGGGAGCGCCGCACCAACCGTTGCGCCGACTGGGAATGATCGGTGCCGATGTCGATGACGCAGCAGCACTGGCTTCGACTCCCCCACGGCTTGACGGATGCGCAGGCCCGCACTGCCCGGCGACCGCAACTGACGGTGAAGTTTTCACGCGCACCAGGACGAAAGCCATTCGCGGCACGGAACTCTGCCCGAACATCCATCCTTCTTGCCCCGTCCGTACGGCCAACCGACCGTCGCACCTGCCCGGATCGGCCGACGGCCATGCGGACGCACTGGGCGGCGACGAAAGACGGGCCCGGGATGCAGCACCGGGGCCAGGGCGATTACGCCGGACAGCCGATCCCGGTTCGGGCACCGTCGCCGAGGGCTGGGTGGACGATGCCGTGCGCTTCTGGGAGCAGCAGATCGGCGCACGGTAGGCACTGCGGGCTGAACACTTGTCCCGTCGGGCCGGTCACCGGCCAGGAGCACGGGATGCTCTCGACGCTACTCGGCGATCCGCGCCTGTTCACGAATCTGCGCGATGGCGGCGTTGAACCCGTCCGCCTAACCGCTGGCACCGGCGAGCTTGCCGACCTCCACCTCGTCCAGGCTCTTCCCGACCACTTCGTCCGGTACGGCCGCGGCGAAACGCTCCTGGTAGCCCCGGGAGGTCTCGTTGTTCTCCGGCATCGGCTCGACGGTGACGTCGTTGATCGTGTCGTCGTTGAGCGTGACTGTGATGGTCATGTAGGACGGTGCGCCGCCATAGACACCTTTCACGGTGTAGGTCCCGTCCTCGTATTCCGCGCCGCTCGAACTCGCGTCGCCTCGCGTCTGACCTGCACTTTCGTGCCATGTCAGCGGGCTTTTCCACGGCCGGTCCGACAGGATTCAAACCTGCGACCCCTTGGCCACCAGAGTGGTCCACAAGAGACACTGACCACACGCCGACCGCGACGTTTCGCTCAAGGCCGTTCCAAATCCTGGCCAGCCGGCGCGAAACGCGGAGTTAACACGTCCATTGTGGTCGGGCACGACGCCGGGAGCGCGTATTCGCGGACCGCGTGAGAGCTTCGCACGCACGGAGCCAGTGTTATGTGATATTGGATACGGTTTCCGCGGATACCTTTCACGCTGCGGTGAAAGGATTGTCGAGCCCTGTTCCGGTAGTAGAGGCTTCCTGCCGCTGACCCGACCGACGGCCGGAAAGGGGACTTCGCCAAACATGTTGCCTTCCGAGGACTTACTCGAAAGCACTGCCCTCGACGCCAACGCCACGGCGCCCGGGGCACTCGATTCGTTCCCGGTCCTGGGCATCGACCACCTCCGATTCGTCGTGGGGAACGCCAAGCAGGCCGCCCACTTCTACGCGACGGCCTTCGGCATGCGCTGCGCCGCGTACCGGGGACCGGAAACCGGGTATCGCGATCGGGCCGAGTACCTCATGGTCGCCGGGCGAACCCGGTTCCTGCTCACCGGCGCGGCGCGTGCGGGCACCGAGATCGATCGCCACCTGGCGGTCCACGGCGACGGCGTCATCGACATCGCGCTGCGGGTCGCCGATGTGGACCGCGCGTACGAGAACGCAGTGCTGCGCGGTGCGACCGGGCTGGAGGCGCCGCACGACGCTGAAGGCGCCGACGGTGTGCGGCTCGCGGCGATCGGGACCTTCGGCGACGTCCGGCACACGCTCGTCGAGCGGACCGACGACGCGGTGTTCCTGCCGGGCTTCGAGGCGCGGGAATCGACCGGTGCCGCTGAGGGCGCCTTCCACGAGATCGACCACGTGGTCGGGAACGTCGAGCTCGGCCGGATGAACGAGTGGGTGGAGTTCTACCGGCGGGTGATGGGCTTCACGAACATGAAGGAGTTCGTCGGCGACGACATCGCCACCGAGTACTCGGCGCTGATGTCGAAGGTGGTCGCCGACGGGGAGCACAAGGTCAAGTTCCCCATCAACGAGCCGGCCGTCGGCGAGAAGAAGTCGCAGATCGAGGAGTTCCTGGAGTTCAACGGCGGCCCCGGGGTGCAGCACATCGCGCTGGCCACCGACGACATCACCGCGGCGGTGCGCCGGATGCGCGCGGCCGGGGTGCAGTTCCTGGACACGCCGGATGCCTACTACGACACGTTGGACGAGTGGGTCGGGGAAACCCGGGTGCGGCTGGACGAACTGCGGGAGCTCAAGATCCTCGCGGACCGCGACGAGGACGGCTACCTGCTGCAGATCTTCACCGCGCCGGTGCAGGACCGGCCGACGCTGTTCTTCGAACTGATCGAACGCCACGGCTCGCAGGGATTCGGCAAGGGCAACTTCAAGGCCCTGTTCGAGGCGGTCGAGCGCGAGCAGGCCCGGCGCGGAAACCTCTGATCGGCCTCGGCGGGAGGGCCCGTACCCGATGACATCGAACCCACTTGAGACCGCGCCGCGTCCGCTGCTGGCGTTCGTGCGCCTGGGGCGCCCGAAGTTCCTCTTCCAGAGCATGCTGGTGGTCGCCGCCGGCGTCACGATCGCCGTTCACAGCGGCCACCAGGCGAGCCTCGGCTGGTACCTGGTGACCCTGCTGTTCGCGTGGTGCACGCACCTGATGACGCACTACTGCAACGAGTACTTCGACCTGGAGGCCGACCGCGCCAACGCCGCACCCACGTCCTGGACCGGCGGCAGCCGGATCCTGGTCGGCGGACACCTGCGGCCCGAGGTGAGCCTCGGCGCAGCGTTCGTGCTGCTGTTCGTCGGGGTGCTGCTGCTTGCGCTGCTGCCGAGCCTGGAGACCCGGCTGGTGGCGACGGCGATCATCGCGCTGGCCTGGCTCTACACCGCTCCCCCGCTGCGGCTGAACTACCACGGCCTGGGCGAGGTCAGCTGCGCGCTGGTGCTGTACGGGCTGGGACCGCTGCTGGCGTGCGTCGTGCAGGCCGGGACGATCGACACCGCCGGGCTGGGCTACGTCGGCGTGCTGTTCGTGTTCCAGTTCCTGCGGATGGCCATCATGAACCTCTCCGACATCGAAGGGGACCGGGCCACCGGCAAGCGCACCCTCGCGGTGCTGCTCGGCGCGGCCGGGCTGGTCCGGCTGTTCGCGGTCGGCCAGCTCGTCGGGTACGCGGCGATCGCGCTGCTGCTGGTCACCGGCGTGATCCCGGTGTCGGCGGGGCTGTTGATGCTGGCCACCGCTCCGGTGCCGATCTGGGTGACCCGGCAGCTGGCCACGGGTGCGCTCGCCGAGCCGCGGCGGGCCAACGCGGTGACGTTCTGGGCGTCGATGCACATGCCGCTGACCTCCTCGTCGATCATCGTCGGCCTCCTCGTGGACCTGGGTGTCCACGGTGGACGGCTGTGGCAACCGTGGCTGGCGGTGGTCGGCGCGACCTTCCTGATCTTCGGCACCTGGCTGGTCCGCGCCGCGCAGACCAACCGCGCCGGCGCGCCGAGTCCAGCTGGGTGAGCCGCCCCCACCCGAACCTGCCCAACCACGAGGAGCGAGGTCGACCATGACGACGTCTCCGGTCACCGCCGATCACGACCTGATCGCGAGCGCGACCAACCGGGCACGCGGACTCACCGAACCGCTGCTGCGCAACATCGTCGAAGCGCTGGACCCGTCGCTGGCCGCGATCGGGTGCTACCACTTCGGCTGGCAGACCGACGAGCCCTACACCGCGGGCAAGGCGATCCGGCCGACCATGGCGATCCTCGCCGCCGAGGCCGTCGGCGCCCCACCTTCGGCCGCGCTGCCGGCCGCGGCCGCCGCCGAGCTGGTGCACAACTTCAGCCTGATCCACGACGACATCATCGACAGCGACGAGCAGCGGCGCGGCCGGCCTTCGGTGTGGAAGGCCCACGGCGTGCCGGCGGCGATCCTGATCGGCGACGCGCTGCACGCCGCGGCGTTCGAGTTCCTGCTCGGCACCGGCCGGCCGAACGCGGCGGCGGTCGCGGAGCGGCTCGCGGTGGCGATGCGCGAGATCGTGATCGGGCAGGTGCAGGACATCGAGTTCGCCGGGCGCCCCTGGTCGGGCCCGCAGGCGGTGATGCTCGACGAGTACCAGGCGATGGCCGAGGCGAAGACCGGCGCGTTGCTGGCCTTCGCCGCCGCGGGCGGCGCGCAACTCGCCGAGGCTCCGCCCAGCGCCGTGCGGACCTTCGACGTCCTCGGCCGCCACCTCGGCTTGGCCTTCCAATGCACCGACGACGTGCTGGGCATCTGGGGTGATCCGGCGGTCACCGGGAAGCCGGTCTTCGGAGACCTGCGCGAGGGCAAGAAGACCTTGCCGGTCATCGCCGCGCTGGCCACCGACACGCCCGCCAGAGCGCGGCTGGCGCCGCTGCTCACCGAGGGCCTGCGCGACGACGCCGGGCTCCGGCTGGCCGCCGAGCTCGTCGAAGAGGCCGGCGGCCGGAAGTTCGCCGAGCAGGAGGCGTCGAGGCACCTCACCGGGGTTGGCGAGTGCCTGGACTCGCTGGACATGCCCGACACCGTCCGAAAGTCCTTCGAGGCACTGGCGAACACGCTGATCGGACGGACGCGGTGACCCGAGAACTGTCCACAACGGACCGGGTGGAACAGGCGATCCACACCGCCGAACAGGTCCTGCTCGGCGCGGCGTGCATCGGCTCCTGGTCGAATCCGCGCCGCGCTGCGGTCTCCGGTGCCGCCGGCGCGGTCCTGGCCCTGCACTTCGCCGACGCCGATCGGTCGGCGGACCTGATCGCCGGCGGCGTCGCGTGGCTGCTGCGGGTGCAGAACCCCGACGGCGGCTGGGGCACCCTCGAAGGCTTCCCCAGCGACTTCGTCGCGACCGCGATGGCCACGGCGGCGTTGCACCTGGCGGCGGGTTCGGACGGCGCGGACAGCGTCTCCCGCGCACGCGGCTGGATCGACCGCCGGGGCGGCGTGGCGGGACTCGACGACCCGATGATGGGACAGCTGTGCGGCCTGGTGCTGTCCATCGCCGGCCTGCAGGACGCGAACCGGCTGCGACGGGTTCCGGTCGAGCTGGTCCTCCTGCCCGCCGCGCTGCACAGGCGGCTGCTGTCCTACCTGACCCCGCCGTTCCTGGCCCTGTCGTTCATGCAATCCCGGCAGCGCAAGCACAATCCGCTGGCCCGGGCCATCGACCGGCTCGCCCGACCGGTCGCGGCACGACTGCTGGAGGCGTTCGACCAGCAGGAAGGCGGGGTCGGTTCCTATGGCGGCGATCCATGGCTCACCGGCCTGGTGTGCACGGCGCTGACCCGGGCCGGCGCCGCCCCGGAGCTGGCCCGGCGTTCGGTGGAGTACCTGCGGATGACGGCGCAGCCCGGCGGTTCCTGGCACCTGGTCCACGGCGTCGAGGCCGAACGGGTGGAAGTCACCGGCATGGCCTTCAGCGTCCACGGGCTGGCGCTGGCGGGCCACTCCGCCGATCCGCGGCTGCTCCGGGCCCGCAGTTGGCTGGCCGGGTGCCAGCAGCTCGAACCGTCCGAGGTGTACGCGAGCCCGGCGGGCGCGTGGGCCTGGACCGGCCGCAAGGGCTGGCCGAACGCACTGGAAACCGTTCTGGTGCTGCGGCTCCTGGTGGCCGACGTAGAACTCGATCCGGACACCGAGCGGATCATGCGGCGCGGCATCGCGTGGCTGATCGCGCAGCAGGACAAGCGTGGCTCGTGGAGCACTTTCGTGCGAAACACCCTGGTGCCGCTGGACGGTCCGTGCCCGTTCATCACCGCGCTGGCGATCGAGATCCTGCACCGCGTCGGTGTCGCCACTTCGGACCCGCCGATCCGCCGCGCCCTGCGCTGGCTCGAGCGGCACCAGGCGCCTGACGGGTCGTTCGAGGCCAGGTGGCATCGCGGCGGCGTGCCCGCCACCGCCGCCGTGGTGCACGCGCTGACCAAGCTCGGCATGCGCGGGCATCCGGTCGCGACCAAGGCCCGGGACTGGCTGCTGGCCGCGCAGCTCGACGACGGTTCGTGGAGCACCGGGCGCGGTGATCAGGACGGCACCCCGGACGAGACCGGGCACGCGACCCGCGCGCTGGTGGCCTGCGGCGAGCACGAAGCGGCGCGGCGCGGCGCCGAGTGGCTGGTCGCCGCCCAGCAGCCGGACGGCCGGTGGGAGCCGGGCCAGACCTGCATCTACATCCGGGACTACGTGCACTACTCGGATCCTCTGATCGCGCAGGGGTTGGCGATCGGTGCGCTCGCGGCGTATCGGGAGGTGGGCAATGGCTGAGTCGTCCGCGACCTACGACGTCGTGGTCGCCGGGGCCGGTGTCGGCGGCCTGGCGGCCGCGCACGCGCTCGGCGCGCGGGGCCTGCGGGTGCTGTTGTTGGAGAAGCAGCGGCAGCCGGTGGCGATCGCCAAAGGCGAAGTGCTGCAACCGAGTTCGATCCGCATCCTGCGGGAATGGGGCGTGCTGTCCGAGTTGCGGGACCGCGGCGCGGTGCAGTTGGACCGGCTGGTGATCCGCGAAGCCGACGGCCGCGAGGTGATGGTCTTCGACTACGCCGCGCTCGCCGGTCGAGGCCACCACCTGCTCAGCCACGACTACTCGGAAATTCTCGGCGTGCTCGCGGACGGCCTCGCCGACGAGGTCGAGTGGCGGCGCGGTGCGCTGGTCAAGGACCTGAGCCGGGATGCGAGCGGGCGGACGGACGGGGTCGTGGTCGGCGAAGGCGACCGGACCTACGAGGTGCGCGCACCGCTGGTCGTCGCCGCCGACGGCCTGTCCTCCCGGCTGCGCAAGCTGGCCGGGATCACCACCCACCCCGTCGAATACGCCCACCGGTTGGCGTCCTTCGAGCTCTCCGGCGGACCGGAGCTGCCCAGCGAGGTGTCCGCCTACCTCACCGACCGCGGGCTGCGGCTGCTCTACCCGTTGCCCGGCAACCGGATTCGGCTCTACGTGCAGGTGGGTGCGGACGAGCTGCGCGGCATCAAGAAGGACGAGCTGACGGCGTGGTGCGGCGGGCTGGCGGCCGATGCGCCGTCGCTTCGGCCGCTGCTCGATTCGTTGCGGGCAAGTCTCGACACCCGGCAGTTGCTGAAGCTGTGGCGGTTCACGGCATCCAGGATGTCGGTGCCCGGACTGGCCATGGTCGGCGAGTCGGCGCACGCCGTGCACCCGATGGCCGCGCAGGGCATGAACACCGCCATAGCCGACGCGCACGCCCTGGCCGGGCTGGTCGGCGACGGCCCGCTGCAGAAGTCCGCGGTGGACGCGGCGTTGGCGAGCTACCAGAAGACACGCGCCGGTTGGGTCCGCCACATCGACAGGATGAGCCACGATGCGACCCGGATGATCACCGACACGTCGTGGGCGGGCAAGGTGATCGGCCGCCGGATGCTGCGCCACACCAGCCGGAACAGCCGATTGCGCTACGTGGCGACCTACAACATGGCCGGGCTGGGCATCCGCCCGTTCACCGTGCTGGACCGCATGCACCAGCTCGGACTGCCAGATCCGCGAGCGGGAAGGACCCCGGCTTGGGCGTGAACGGACGAGCAGTGGTGCTGGGCGGTGGCCTGGCGGGTGTGCTGGCGGCGTCCGTGCTCGCCCGGCACCTGGATTCGGTCGTCGTGGTCGAGCGCGACCGGTACCCCGACGGTCCGGTCGTCCGCAAGGGCGTTCCGCAGGCGCAGCACGGGCATCTGCTGCTGACCGGCGGGGTCCGGCGGCTGGACGCGCTGCTGCCCGGCGTCGTCGACGAGCTGCTCGGGCACGGCGCGCGCCGGCTCGGGCTGCCCCGCGACGTGGTGTCGCTGACCGCGCAGGGCTGGATGCCGCGGTTCCGCGAGATGCGCTTCGCGCTGTCCTGCAGCAGGGCCCTGCTGGACTGGGTCGTCCGCAAGCGGGTGCTCGGCGACGGCCGGATCCGGGTGGAGGAGGACACCACCGCGTTGCGGCTGTGCGGCGACGGTGCGCGGGTGACCGGGGTGCTGGTGCGGGACCGGGCGTCCGGGCAGCCGCGGCTGCTCGAAGCGGACCTCGTCGTCGACGCGACCGGGCGCGGTTCGAAGGCCCCGGAGTGGCTGCGGCTGCTGGGACTACCGGAGGTGCGCGAGGAGCTGGTCGATCCCGGACTCGCCTACGCCACCCGCCTCTACCGCGTGCCGCCCGGTGCACCCGCGGACTTCCCCAACGTCTCGATCCAGGCCGAGCCCGGCAACGGTCGTCCCGGCCGGGCTGGGGTGATCTTCCCCATCGAGGGCGACCAGTGGTTGGTGACCCTTTCCGGCACCAGGGGCGCGGAACCTCCGGTGGACGACGCGGGTTTCGAGCAGTTCGCCCGGGCGTTGCCGCACCGGGTCGTCACCGATCTCATCGCCGCAGCCGAACCGCTCGGCCGCGCCCGCGGTTACCGCAACAACGCCAACCGCCGTCGCCGCTTCGACCGGCTCCGCCGGTGGCCGGACGGCTTCCTGGTGATCGGCGACGCGGTGGCGACGACGAACCCGACCTACGGGCACGGCATGTCGGTGGCGGCCGGCGAAGCCGTTGCCCTGCACCGGGGGCTGCACCGACATCGGCTGCGCCCGGGGAGCTGCCGCCGCATCCAGCGCGGGATCGCCGCCGCCGCACAGGCGTCCTGGACGATGGCGACCAGCCAGGACCGGCTCTACCCGGACGTGGTCGGCGGCGGGCCCAGCCGCGCCTTGTTCGTGCAGAAACGGCTGACCGACCGCTTGCAGCGGGTCGCCGCCCAGGACCCGGCCGTCTTCGACGCACTGTTGCAGGGCCACACGCTCTCCGGCGTGCCGTCTCCGCTGGTCATCCCCCGGGTAGTCCGGGGCTTGCTCCGCGGCGGCGCCCGCCCGAACAACGGCGACCCGCCGTTCACCCCCGCCGAACGAGCCGTGTTGGCACCGCAGGACCCGCCCGAAGGAGGCAAGGCTTGACCGATCAGATGGCGTTCACCGAGGACGAAGTCGCGCAGTTCTACGACGGCCTGGAGAAGTTCCTCTCCTCCTGGCTCGGCGAGAGCATCCACTACGGCTACTGGCCCGGCGGTGCCGGTGGCTCGTTCACCGAGGCCCAGGACCGGCTGACCCACCTCCTCGGCGACCGCCTCGCGCTGCGGCCCGGGCAACGGCTGCTCGACGTCGGCTGCGGAACCGGCCGCCCCGCCACGCTGCTCGCCCAGTCCTCGGGTTGCGCGGTCACCGGGATCACCATCAGCCAACGGCAGGTCGAGACCGCTCTGGAGCGCACGGCCGGGTTCGCGGGCAAGGTCGGCTTCGAGCTCGTCAACGCGATGGAAATGCCTTATACAGACGGCGAATTCGACGCCGCGATGGCGCTGGAATCGCTGCTGCACATGCCCGACCTGACGCGGGCCCTGACCGAGGTGCGGCGCGTGCTGCGACCGGGTGGCCGCTTCGTCGTCGCCGACTTCTTCGAGGTGTCGAAGGCGTCGGCGCCACCGGGTGGCATCCCGTTCAACCCGCCACCGCCGCTGGACGAGCTGACCGACCGGATCCGGACTGCGGGATTCGAGGTGACCGACGTCCTCGACATCACCGAAGCCACCCGGCCGACCTACGCGGAGCTGCTCGCCGCGGTGCGCGCGCAGCGATCCACATTGGACTCCATCCGGGACGCCCGGATCGCGGAGCAGGTGCAGCGGGCAATCCCGCTGATCGTCGAACACGCCCAAGAGCACACCGGCTACGCGGTTCTCACCCTCCGCACGAGCTGAAAACACCGCTGCGCCCCCTGCGAAGCCAAGGAATGAGCGTTTTCATCCTGATCGGCCCGCAGCCGCGGGTCGCAAAGCTGCACGTCGATGGGTGTCGCATGCGCCGCAGGCGCATAGCCCACCTACGACGCTTGCACCGCCGCGGGTTCTCAGGGGCTTCCTGGCGAGGACGGCCCTGACGCCGTGTATTGGGCATACATCAGTCAGGGCACCCACAGTCCAGGGAGCCTCTGAGGTTCCGCTACCCGCACCGCCACGCAAAACGAGGTTGGAAAAACCGGAATGGAAGGAAGAGCCGACTTGACCGACCAGAGCACGTTCACCGCGGACGAGGTCGCGATGTTCTACGACCAGCTGGAGGAGTTCTTCTCCGCCGTGCTCGGTGAGAGCATCCACTACGGGTACTGGCCCGATGGCATCGATTCGCCATCGCTGACCGACGCCCAGGACCGGTTGACCGCGCTGCTCGGGGAGAAGCTGGCGCTCGGCCCCGAGCACCGGCTGCTCGACGTCGGCTGCGGAACCGGCCGCCCCGCCACGCTGCTCGCGGAAGCCCTCGGCTGCGACATCACCGGCATCACCATCGCCGAGCGCCAGATCGAGGCGGCCGACCAGCGCGCCGCTGCCGCCGGGGTCGCCGACCGGGTGCGCTTCCGGTTCGCCGACGCGATGGGAATGCCGTTCGCCGACGGCGAGTTCGACGCCGTCCTGGCCCTGGAATCCCTGCTGCACATGCCGGACAAGAAGCGCGCCTTGGCCGAGGAGCACCGGGTGTTGCGGCCCGGCGGGATCCTGGTCATCGCCGACTTCTTCGAGACCAAGCCGCTGCCGCCGGGCACGGTGCCGGACGCGGCGGTCGACGTGCTGCCCAACCACGTGCCGCCGCCCCTGGACGAGATGACCGGCCTGGTGCGCGAGGCCGGGTTCGAGGTGACCGAGGTCCTCGACATCACCGAGCAGACCCGGCGCTCCGGCGAGGCGATCCTGGCCGCGATCGGCTCCTACCGGCCCGCGGTGGATTCGGTGCAGGGCAAGCGGATCGCCGAGCAGGTCCAGCAGGCGATACCGCTGATCGTCGAACACGCCCAGGAGCACACCGGCTACGTCGTGCTCACCGCGCGCAAGGCGGTGTCGGCATGACCGCGGCCGAGCAGCGGTTCTGCCCGTTCGACGTGGGCGAGGGGTTCCGGCGGCTCCGGGAGGACGATCCGGTCTCCCGCATCGAGCTGCCCAGCGGAACACCGGCGTGGTTCGTCGCCCGGCACGCCGATGCCCGCCACGTCCTCACCGACGAGCGGCTCAGCAGCGTCGACGCGTCCCGGCTGATGCGGCCGGGCGCGGGCGACGACCAGATCGCGCCGCCCGGCCCCGGGGTGCTGCTGTTCTACGACCCGCCGGAGCACACCCGGCTCCGGCGCATGCTGGCAGGGAACTTCACCGTTCGGCGGATGAACCAGCTGCGGCCGATGGTGGAGTCGATCGTCGTCGCCCAGCTCGACGAGATGGCGCGAGCCGGTTCGCCGACCGACTTCGTGCGCTCGTTCGCGCTGCCGGTGCCTTCCCTGGTGGTCTGCGAACTCCTCGGCGTGCCGTACGCGGACCGCGCCGAGTTCCAGCGGCGCACCGCCGCGCAGGTAGACCTGGCAATGGGCGAGGAACACGCCGCCGCGTTGTGGGCCGAGTCGACCGAGTACATGGCGCGGCTCGTCGTCGACAAGCGCGCCCATCCCACCGACGACCTGCTCGGGCGGCTCGTCGCCGAGCACGGCGAGGAGCTCTCCGATGCGGAGCTCGCCGGTATCGGCGTCTTCCTGCTCGGTGCGGGCTACGAAACCACGGCCAACATGCTCGGGCTGGGCACGTTGCTGCTCCTGCGCCATCCGGAACAGCTCGCCCGGCTGCGCGACGCCACGGGCGACGGGACCGCGGTCGACCGCGCGGTGGAAGAACTGCTGCGGATCCTGACGGTCGTCAACAACGCGGCGATGCGGCAGGCGAAGGAAGACATCACCGTTGGTGGGCAGCTCATCCGCGCTGGGGAGTTCGTGCTCGTCTCGCTGGGCTCGGCCAACCGGGACGACGCGGTTCACGAGCGCTCCGACGAGTTCGACATCGGGCGCGCTCCCGGCGCGCACCTGGCTTTCGGCCACGGCATCCACCACTGCCTCGGCGCGCCGCTGGCGAGGCTGGAGATGCAGATCGCCTTCCCGGCGCTGCTGAAGCGGTTCCCCGCGCTGCGGTTGGACGCGCCGTTCGACGAGATCGAGTACCTGCCGCAGTCCCTGGTGCACGGCGTGCGCGCCCTGCCGGTGGCGTGGTGAAACGGGAGGCGCGATGACCAACGTCCAGCACGAGGCCCCGGCGTTCCCGATGGCCCGGCCACCGGGCTGCCCGCTGGACCCACCCGCGGAGTACGGGCGGATGCGGGCCGAGACCCCGGTGGCCCCGGCGATCCTGCCCGACGGCAGCCGGACCTGGTTGATCAGCCGGTACGCCGACGTGCGCGCGGTGCTGCGCGACCCGCGGGTCAGCGCCGACCTGCGGAAACCCGGCTTCCCGATCATCTCCGCGGCCGAGCGCACCCTGGTTGACGTGGGCTTCCACCCCGGGTTCATCCGGACCGACCCGCCCGAGCACGGGCAGCTCCGCCGGATGGTTTCGGCGGACTTCACCATCAGGCGCGTGAAGGCGTTGCGACCGGCCATCCAACGGCTGGTCGACGAGCGCGTGGACCGCATCATCGACGGCCCGAAGCCGGTGGACCTGGTCGCGGAGCTGGCGCTGCCGGTGCCGAGCACGGTGATCTGCTGGCTGCTCGGGGTGCCCGTCGCCGACATCGGCAAGTTCAACGAGTGGACCCGAGCCGTGGTCGACGCCGACACGACCCCCGAGCAGACCCAGGAGGCCAACGCGGCGATCCTGGGCTACTTCGACGAGCTGATCGCGATCAAGCAGCGGGAACCGGCCGACGACATCGTCTCCCGGCTGGTCCGGCAGCACGAGGCCGGCAAGCTCACCCGGCCCGAGGTTCTCACCACCTCGATGCTGCTGCTGGTGGCGGGGCACGAGACCACCGCCAACATGATCTCGCTCGGCGTCCTCACCCTCCTGCAGCACCCGGAGCAGGCCGCCGCGCTGCGCGAGAACGCAGGCCTCGCCTCCCGCGCGGTCGAGGAACTGCTGCGCTACCTGTCGATCTCGGAGTTCGCCACCACCCGTGTCGCCACCGAAGACCTGGAAGTGGGCGGCCGGCTCATCCGCGCCGGTGACGGGATCGTGGCCCTGACGCCGTCGGCCAACCGGGACGCGACGGCCTTCCCGGATCCGGACACCGTGGACATCCACCGGAAGTCCAGGCAGCACGTCGCCTTCGGCTTCGGGCCGCACCAGTGCGTGGGCCAATCGCTGGCCCGGGCCGAACTGCAGATCGTCTTTCCCACGCTGCTGCGGCGAATTCCGGGCCTGCGGCTGGCCGTTCCCGCCGAGGAACTCCGCTACAAGCTCAACGAAGGCATCTTCGGCGTGCTGTCGCTCCCGGTGACCTGGGACTGAGCCCGCCACGCTTCTGCCGACCATTCCGTTGCGAAGGAGAGCATGACCAACAAAAGGGAACAGCCCGCCGCATGAAAGTCCGGGCCAGAACCGATAACCGAATTTTCGGCCAGTACAGGTGGTTCCCCCACCTGGCCCAGGCCGGACGCGAACGGGGCAGCTCCGACACCGCACGCCACGATGTCCGCACTGCCCCGCCTAGTCGTCAGGACCAGAAGAAGCCGGGCCCTTCGACGGTGGTGACGGTCACCCCTTCGCGCGGGTCGTACGTGCCGCCTCCCATGGTCTCATCGTTGCTCGCGATGCGGATCTCGTACCGCTCCGTGTGGCTGATGCCGAGCGTGATGCACTGCCCGTTGGGGACGATCACAGTGGACGAGTGCGAATCCGGGAAGGCGGCGTAGGAGTCGTAGCCTCCCTTGGAGCACAAGGTGAATTCGCCCGGGGTGGCGGCTGCGGCGGTGCCGGCCGTCGCCGTGACCAGCGCCGCACCCAGGGTTGCGACCAGCACGAGACCGCGGCCGGCCCGACGCTTGGTTGACTGCTTCATTGGCGAATCCCTTCATCGGATGTCGATTGCACCAATGATTCAACCGAAAACTTCCACCGCGAAAGGGAAACCGCCGCCATGCGACGACGTTCGGGCATGTGCGACTGCCCGAACGTCCCCCTTTGCCTTCGACTTCAGCCACTGCGCCCACGCCGCCGCTGACGCTGCCCTGAATTCCGATGAAACGTCGCCGCCGCCGTCCTTCCACCACGCCCAGCCAGATTCACGGAAACCTTGCCAGAGCCCACATTCCTGTGGGGCTTGTTTAAGCATCACTGCAGGTGAAGACTTCAACTCGGCAATCGCTGGGATAATGTCTGCGTGATCGTGTCGCTGCTATACAAGGCAACCCAGCAGCTGCTGTCTTTTCCAGCTCTGCTTTTGCGCCGCGATACGGTCAAGGACGCCGAGCTGCTCGTACTGCGGCACGAGAACTCATTGAGCGGAATCCAGGGGTGCGGGGACGTACGAACAGGCGCGGGCGGGCAGCCGGGCGCCGGCTAGGCGCAGTTGGTTCACCCGGCTCGTGAACGCCGCACCACGCATGACATGGGTGGCCAGCTCCGCCGCGTGGCGGTTCTCGACGGCGGCCAAGTAGGTTCCTCCGACCCAGTTGTTGAACGCACCCATCGCGGGACCGCACCAGACCTGGTAGTCGGCCACCCGCCCCTCAGTGCCGGAGATGCTCCATCCCCGTCGTGGGCCCGGTAGACGTCGTATCGGATTGCCGGCATGTCTCTTCCTTCTCCCTGGCTGGACACAACGCTTAGAGCCTGCTGGCGAATGGCGGTTTTGTCTTTGAATCGGCGAAGCCGCTTGGCCCATCCTGGCAACTTGCACCGCCGCGGGTTCTCAGACGTTTCCTGGCGAGGACAGCCCATTCGCCGCGTATTGGTCATACATAAGAAGGGGCTCCCACAGTCCAGGGAACGGCTGAGGTTCCGCCACCCGCACCGCCCCGCACAACGAGTTCCGCTAACAGACTCTTGGAGATGTGAACCTGCGCATTCTGCACCTCCGCGCTCGCGAATCCGCTTCAGCGTCCAGACGATCGACAACTGGCGCCGTCAGGAGCTGATCGACACCGGACCGCTCCCCGGGACCACCAGCACCGATCACACGGAGCTGGTCTCCGCCCGGTGGCGAGAGGGCGAGATGTCCCTTTGAGCTGGGATGACGACCGAGTCCCGATAGATGGGTAAACCATCGCACGGGACGTCATGCACCTCGATCGCGCCGTTGGCGATCTCAGTGACGAACATCTTGTGCCGTCCGTCTTCGGTGAACGCGATGTTCGTCGGCGCCTTGCCCTTCGTCTCGATACGCTCCACCACCGTGCCGGCCTCGTCGAAGACGACGATGTGCCCGGCACCCATCACCGTGCAGTAAAGGCGCCCGTCTGCACCGAATTTCATGCCGTCCGGGCCAATGAAACCGTCGGGCGCCACACCGTCCCAAACATTGCCGAACAACTCGCGCCGCGGATTGGTGCCGAAAACCTCGTAACGGTAGATATTCCCACCAATGGTCTCGGCCACGTAGAGCCGGTCGTGGCGGTCGAAGGCAATACCGTTGGCGAACCGAATGCCGTTGTCGATCCGCGCCACGTCCAACGTCGCCCGATCAATCCGGTACACCCGGCCATCGAACGGATAGTCAGACCAACCAGGCTTGAGGGTCATCTTCACGGGGTCGAGCACTTCGTGCTCCCACGCGCCGGAGTCGGTCATGTAGATCGCACCGTCACGGCCGATGACGTGGTCGTTGGGCCAGCGGAAAAGCTCGTCCCCACAATTCGTAATGCGTGCTTCCTCGTTGCCTTCTGCGTCGTAGCGGATGAGCGCGTGCTCGTGCGCTTCGCCGACCCACAGCTTGCCTTGCGCATCACGAAGCAGTCCGTTGGGGAACCCTCCAGTCAGGGTGATAGCGTGCAGTTCCCGTGTTTCCGCATCTACACGAGTGACGGCGCTGCGGTCCCGCCGCATCTCCACCACCAAGACGTCACCGTTGTCCAAGATCACCGGGCATTCCGGGGCGAAGAGCCCTTGCGCGAAGAGTTCCATTGCTCGTCCTTCCACTTGCCCACTGACTTTCGCGCAAGTCTGGAAGCAAGGTCGCGTGGCGTGCCCGTTAGGACATCGGATTATGTGCAGTTCGGGCAACTAGGTGTGACAGAAGCTGAGATATGTAGGAGGTTTTCGTTACTCCGATCGCGACGACGCTTGTAGGCGGGAGCGACGAAGTGACAAGTACCCGCACTTGTTGGGAGCGTTTGACGCCCTGGCCGAAGCACCAAGAGACCTGGCGGCTGCCGGGTAGCGCAGAAATGAGTTCGACCATGCACCTTACTGGATGATCACGGAACCCTTGAGGTTTTTCCGTGCCGATTTGTTCCTCTTGGCCGCCCAACTGTGTGTCTTGCTGGGCCCAGCTTTCCCGCCACCGTGGGTGAACGGCCGCTAGATGGGCCCTGCCCAACTAGCACGGTCCCCTTTGAAAATGCGCGATGCCCACGAATCGAGAGGATTTCGATCACATGGCCGCAACTTCAGTCCCCAATGGGCAACCTCTCTTAACCCATGCCCATGCCACGGAGGCGGAGCGGTTGACTGCCGTGGACGTGGCGCAGGACGTCTCCGCCTACCGGCGGACGATGCGTGACCTGCTGCGGCAGGAGTTGTTCGATCCGCGACTGCGTGACGATCTGCCCTTGCGGGAGTACATGGACCTGACCATCGACCGGATGAAAGCGATCTTCCGGGAGGGGCTCGTCGACAACGACATGTGGATGGGCCAGTCCCGGGAGCACGCGTTCCGGTCCATGTGCGAGGTGATGGGCCTGACGGGCGCCTTCGATTTCGCGCTCACCTCGACCATCACCGATCACCTCATCGCGGGGAGCGCGCTGTTCAACCACGGCACCCCTGAGCAGGTCGCCCGATACCACGACGAAATCACGCGGATGCATCAGGTCTACGCGTTCTGCTGCACGGAGATCGGCGGCGGTACCAACCTGCGGGAGATCCGCACGACGGTCTCCTGGAATCGTGAGGAGCAGAGTTTCACGCTCGACACCCCCACGGACGCCGCCTGCAAGTTCTGGATCGGAAACATCAAACACGCCGCGACCGTCGGCATGGTCCTGGCCCGCCTTGTCATCGACGGCGAAGACGTCGGCCACCACTGGTTCCGTGTCCCGCTGCGGGACGAGGAGAACGGTCCTCCCCTGCCGGGTATCACGATCCTGTCGTGCGACCCGAAGGGAGGTATCCAGGCCAACCAGGTCGGCGGTGCCCGCTTCGCCGGGGTCCGGCTCCCCCGCGAGGCGCTGATGGGGCGGTTCTCGCGCATCGACGCGGACGGACGTTTTTCCAGCACGCTTCCCGATGCCGGCGCCCGCTTCGTGAAATCCATCGAGACCTTCGTCCAGGAACGCATCTTCCCGCTCAGCGCCGGAGCGCGAGCCGCCGAACTCGCAGCTCACCTCACCTGGCGGTTCGCCGGTCACCGCGAAACCCGCCGCACGCCTACCCGCACGGTCCTCCTGGACGAGCCGCTGTTCCTGGACCGCCTGTATCCGGTCCAGCTGCGCTGCCTCGCGCTGCGCCTGCTGGAACGCGCCGTCGTCAGGGGCGTCGAACGCGACTGGCACACCGACCCCGGCCGTAAAAACATGCACCTGCTCACCGCGACCGGAAAATGCGGCTCCTGGCTGGTCCTGGACGTCCTGGCCGCGTCCCGCGAGATGTGCGGGTCGCAGGGGTTCCACTGCCACAACCAGATCGTCACCCTGCGGACCGACTTCGAGGTCAATGTGACCTTCGCGGGCGACAACTCCGTGATGGCCTACCAAGTGGCGCGCGCTGCTCTGCGTTCGGACCGGTTCGCCTCACGCCCGCCTGGGACACTGCCCGAGCGGGTCGAAAGGGAACTGACCGAGGCGTGGCGCAGCCGTCCGGGCGGATCGTTCACCCATGACGAGGCCGTCGCGCTCGTTCACGCCCGCATGCTCGACCTCATCCTGAGCGAGCACGACGCCGACCCGCAGGTGCCGCAGCAGATCATGGACGACCTGGTAGCCGATTTCGCCGCACACCGGCTGGGGGAACCGCAGCGGCCTGTGTCGGCCGACAGGGAGAAGATCGGCCTCCTGGCCGAGTTGCTCGCGCCCCTGCCCGAACTCGTCACCGCCCCCCTGGTCGACGACGGCTACCTGACGGAATTCACGTCCCCAGCGCGGGCCGTAGAAGTTCCCCTCCCAGCGCCGCGGACCGCAGGAATTCCCGTCCCAGCGGACGGGAGGTAAACCGCCGTGGCGATGCATGTGCGGGAAGAGACGCGGACGGTGGACGGTTTGCGGTTCCATGTACGGCGCGCTGGAGAGGGTCCGCTGATCCTGTTCCTCCACGGATGGCCGCAGACCAGCTACGCCTGGCGCCACGTTCTGCCCGTCCTCGCGCGGGACCATACGGTGGTCGCGCCGGATCTGCGCGGATACGGGGCTTCCAGCCGGCCCCGAGGCGGCTACGACAAGCGGACCATGTCCGCCGACATGAGCGGACTCATGCATGAGCTGGGATACACGCAGGCTGTTGTGGTCGGGCACGACCGGGGCGCACGCGTGGCCCACCGGTGGGGACTGGAGCGGCCGCACGAGATCAGCCGCCTGATGCTGCTCAGCGTCGTACCGACGCTGGAAATGTGGCGGCACATGGACGCACGGGTCGGGGCCGCGTACTGGCACTGGCTCTTCCACCTCGTCCCCGACCTCCCCGAGTTCCTCACCGAAGGAAAAGGCGGGGAGTACGTCCGGTTCATGCTGGCCGCCGGAGCATTCCGGCGCGAGGCGTTCACTGAGGCGGACCTGCGGCACTACGCGGAAGCGTACGCACAGCCCGGGGCGCTTCGCGCGAGCTTCGACGACTACCGCGCCGCTCGCCATGAGGATCTGGAAGCCGACGAGGCCGACGCGGCTGCGGGCCGCCGCCTGACAATGCCCGTGCACGTGGCGTGGGGCGCCGAAGGGCTGGTGGGGTCACTGCCCGTACTCGACCTGTGGCGGGACTACGCCACCCGGCTTGAGGGGGCGCAAATCGCCTCCTGCGGGCATTTCCCGGCCGAGGAGCAGCCGGACGTCCTGGTCGCCCGGATCCGGGCTTTCCTGGACGCTGAGAAGACTGTGGAGGAAAATTGAGGACACTGGTCATCACCGAGGAGCGCGGGCTGCGCCTCGCGGAGGTCGAGGAACGCGAGCTGGAGCGCGGCTGGGTACGCGTGGACGTAGCGTTCTGCGCCATCTGCGGTTCCGACCTGCACCTGCGGGCGATGCCGCACCTCGTCCCGGCCGGCGCGGTTCTCGGACACGAAATCTCCGGGCACGTCGCCGCACCGGGCGGGGAGCGGCTGACGGCGGGGCAGGCCGTGGTGGTGTGGCCGAAAGCGGGCTGCGGGGACTGCGACGACTGCCGGCTAGGCGACAACCACCTGTGCCCTGTACAGCCCTGGCGGCTGAGTTCCCTCGGCCTGGGCACACGCCCCGGCGGCTACGCCGAAGCCGTCGTCGTCCCCGAGCACACGGTGTACGCGGTGCCGGACGGTGTTTCGCTGGAGCACGCGGCGCTGACGGAACCGCTGTCCTGCGCTGTCCACGCGGCCGACCGCTCCGGAATTTCGGCAGCGGATACTGTCACGGTCCTCGGAGGCGGCACGGTCGGCTTCCTGCTGGCACACGTGCTGCGGCTACGGGGAGTCGAGGACGTGCGGGTGGTGGAACCGCACCCCGTACGGCGCGCACGCCTGACCGCGACCGGGATCACCGCCGTGGACGTCGATGAGCAGGGCCCGGACGCAGACGTGGTGTTCGAGTGCGTGGGCTCGGTGACCGCGCTCGCGGACGCGGCCCGACGCGTGCGGACACGGGGAACGGTCGTCGCACTCGGAGTGAACGAGCGGCCCGCAGAACTGGACTCGGTCGCCCTCATCACCAAGGAGATCCGGATCGTGGGCAGCTTCGCCCAGAACAGAGGCGCCTTCGAGGCGGCCTTGGATCTTCTCGGAGGCGGCCGTGTCCCGGTCGAGCAGATCATCACCGACGTCGTCCCCCTGGACTCCGGACCGGTCTCAGCGATGATGGACGCCCTCACCGGACGGCCCGGAGACCACCAGGTGGTCATGATCGCCCCCGGCGGGTGACGTCGACGAGAGCGGGCAGGGGGACTTGGGCTCAAGCCGCCTCCGCCAGCTCCTCCATCGGCGCGGCACTCGGCGTTTTGCGCAGCGTTCCCTACGCCTGCCTGCCACGGCAGCGCTCGACCTGGGCGTTCCCCTGGAATTGCCTGGTGGTCAACTGCTGTTGGTCGTGGCGGTCCTCATCGCGATCATCGCCATGTCAGGGTTCTTCGCTGCACGCCCGGCCGCCCGGTCCGCCCCGTCGACGCCCTCACCACACCGGACTGACGCCCTCGTCCCCGGCGACGGGCTCTCGCTTCTCCTAGTCGCGATGTTGGTATGGAGTCCAACAGGTGGTGGTGCTGACGGTCAGGGCCGCCGCGAAACCTAGACGCAGCAACGACATGCCCCTTCACACTGCAACAGGGGCGGCACCTTGCCTGTAGAACACAGCATGATACTGCACTGCGCTGCTGGTAGAAAACGGTCGGGGCAACGGCGTGACCGCCACTCTCACTCTGGAAATGTAGGTGGGTCCGGTGGATTGACATGACGCGATCCCGTCCTGCGGTGCCGGCGGCTTGACCAAGGGAACGAGTCTCGCCGCCGGCCTCGGGCAGTGGCCGTAGGGTTATCGTTGCTCCGTTGAGCCCACCCGAAGTGCGGGGGTCGTTCCGGACTGGCGTAGCCCTTGAAGACGCTCATCCCCCGTGGCCTTAGCGCTTCGGGCGGCGTTGTCACCGTTGGCTGGCGTGTCCGATAGCTGCCTTCCTCTTTGGCCACTCGCGTCGGTACGAACGGGCAAGAGGCGCTGACAGATTGCCAGGCTAAGTGGCATATTCCGGAGTGTCTCAATCTCGGCCGGTCCCTAAAGCACGAGGACTCCTAGACCTGGCAATCTCGGCAAAGTTCCGTCAGGGAACAGCATTGTTCTTGATGGGGAGGTTGATGGACGCGGTCACCTCAACGCGACGCGTGACCGCCAGGAGTTTTCCATTGGCGGGCCGGGCTCGCGGAGGGCAATGATCATGAGGAACTCGGTGGTACCTATGGATCATCTCTCGCGAGATCTGCCGGAGGGCCCGGTCGCAATCGTCGGCCAGGGACGGATGGGCACCGCGTTGGCACGTTCGTTGCGCGACGCGGGAACGGAGATCGTCGGCCCGTTGGGGCGTGATCCGGATGTCGGGAATGCCCCCGTGGTCCTGCTTTGCGTTCCGGACGGTGCTATCGCAGATGTCGCGGCACGGTTGCGCCTGGGAATCGTGGTCGGACACTGCTCGGGCGCCACCGGCCTCGGAGTTCTGGGTGAGCACGAGGGATTCTCCCTGCATCCACTGATGACGATCACACGAGCCGCGCCTGCCAGCTTCGACGGTTGCGCTGCAGCGATCGCCGGTACTACCCAGCGGGGGTCAGAAGTGGCACGAAAGTTGGCCATGAGCCTGGGCATGCGCCCTATCGCGGTCGCGGAGGGCGACCGCGCCGCCTACCACGCTGCGGCATCGGTCGCCGCGAATTTCCTCGTCACGGTGCTGGGCCTGGCCGAGGACATGGCAGCTACCGCGGGAGTAGATCGCGGGGCATTCCTTCCGTTGGTGGAAACGGCTTTTCGGAACTGGGAGAAACTCGGCGCCTCGCGTGCGTTGACGGGGCCCATCGCTCGCGGCGACGAGAAAACCGTGGCGCTCCAGCGATTCGCGGTTGGACAGCGCTGCCCGCAATCGCTGTTCTTGTTCGACGCGCTCGTCGAGGCAACCAGAGACTTGGCATTCAATCGGACAGCGCAGAAATGAGTCCGGGCCAGCGTGCCGGGAAAACGACTAGGAGAGTAGAGCGATGTCCACGTACCCCCAGCCTGAAGGCAAGTCCGGAGCCAGCCGCAAACCCGTCACGGTGAACGCACTGGCCGACCTACGCCACCGCGGTGAACGGATCGTAATGATCACGGCCTACGACTACCCGAGCGCCCAGGTGGTCGATTCCGCTGGCGTCGACATGGTCCTCGTCGGCGATTCGGCCGCCATGACCGTGCTCGGCTATCCCACGACGGTTCCGGTCTCGATCGAAGAGATGATCATGCTGACCGCGGCGGTTCGCAGAGGTCTGAAAACCCCGCTGCTGGTCGGCGACCTGCCTTTCGGTTCCTACGAGGTGTCCAACGAGCAGGCAGTGAGCACCGCGATTCGATTCGTCAAGGAAGGCGGCTGCGACGTCGTCAAGCTCGAGGGCGGCGGCGAGTCGGCGGAGCGGGCGAGGGCGATCGTCCGCGCCGGCATCCCGGTCATGGGCCACATCGGGCTGACCCCGCAAACCGCGACGGCCCTGGGCGGGTTCCGCGCCCAGGGCGTCACCGCCGAACGAGCACGGTCGGTGCTGGACGATGCCCTACGTCTCCAAGCCGCTGGTTGCTTCTCCATCGTCTTCGAAGCGGTTCCGGCCAAAGTCACCAAGGCCATCATGCCGCACATGAAGATACCGGTGATCGGGATTGGTGCGGGTCCGGACACCGACGGCCAAGTGCTCGTCTACCACGACTTGCTGGGCATCTTCGACGGCTTCCAGCCCAAGTTCGCCAAGCGGTGGGCCAACATGCGGTCCGCGATGATCGATGCGGTGAGCGAGTACGCCGACGAAGTCCGCCGCAGTGCCTTCCCCGCGCCCGAGCATTGCTACGGCATCAAGCAGGAGGAACTGGACCAGTTCATCGCCGACACGGAGCTGCCGGTTCCCGTGCAGGCGAACTCGAGCTCCAGGCGCCCTGTCGAGGCCGTCAGCCACGCGGCCAACGGCCAGCAATAACGCAGCGCCCGGCACGGCGTGTTCAGCGGGACCACCTGGCGGCCTTGGCTGGCTCGCTCATATTCGGGTTCCTCGGCAATCGGCCCCTCGTACCTGGCTGGCACTACGCTGTGACAGGCCAACGCCTGATCTTCGTTTGTCGGCACAGCAGGAAGGCGGGCGGAATCCATAGCGGCCATCCGAGGAGAGCGAATGAGTGAGTGACCATCGAATCAGAACGCGAACGGGCCTTTGGTACCGAAGAGGCCGGGATCGATGACCGGAACCGCATGTCTGCACACCAACATCAACGGGCAGGTCATCACCGCGGACGGAGGTGGCAGCATCTGATGCCGGACATTCCCGTCCCCGCGCCCAGGGTGAAGACGGCCACACCGCCGCTGTGGCCCCTCACCTCCCATCCCTCCCCGAACTGAACCTGGTGTGCTTTCCGCACGCGGGAGGCAACGCGGACTTCTTCGCCAAGTGGCCGGCAAACGCCGTGTCCGGCGTCCAAATCCATGCGGTCGAATACCCGGGGCGCGGGCGAAGGCGGGATGAGCCGGCCGCTGCGGAGTTCTGCCCACTCGCGGACGAGATCGCCTCGCACATCCTCGCCTTGCCTTCGGTGCCGCTGGTGCTCTTCGGGCACAGCATGGGCTCGGTGGTGGCCTTCGAGGTCGCCCGCAGGCTTTCCGACGTCGAAAGCGCTCCGCCGCACGCACTGGTCGTATCGAACATCACCGCGCCCCACCGGCTGCACCGGCGCGACCCGCTTCCCGTCACAGACGACGGAGTGTGGGAACACTCCTACAGCATCGGTGGTATCCCCAAGCCGACCTTGGACGATGCTTCGGCCTGGAATGAGTTAACGGTAGGCACGTATTCCTACCGAGGCTTCACCGGCGGGCATTTCTACCTCACCGAACAAGAAGCCCTGGTCGCCCGGCTTGTATCCGAACTTGGAATCGGCCACACAGCCGAGGAACTTCGGACAGCCGTGCCCCTCCAGCGCGAGACGAGCTCCGCCGACCGCACGCATACCATCGAACCCGTGCACTGAATCCTCCCCGGATCGCAGGTGACGGCTTGCCGGAGGACCGAAAGTGCCCCGGCAAGCCGTCGCGACGCTTTGCTCAACGCGGCATGCCCGGTCGGGACGCTTTGCGTCCCGACCGGGCATGCCGAACTTCTCAACGCGCCGTCAGGCTTCCACCCAGCCGTTGCTCTGCGCGAATGCCACGAGCCGCTTGCGCACTTGGAGGATCTGCCCACCCGTCAGGCTGGGCGCGGTCTCGATCAGCACATCTGTGATCTGCTGGGAGAACTCGGCCACCGGCAGGACGTCGCACAGCTCATCATCGTCACCTCTGCGGGTTTCGTCCGCGACCTCCGCCGCCTGCGGAGCCGCGCCGAGCGGGTGCACAGCCACTGCCTTGGTGCCCTGAGCGCCGGGCATCGCCTCGAACCCGACCCGCATACCGCCGCGGAGATTCTGCTTGAGCTCCTCGTCCAGAATGGACGCATGCAGGAATACGTCCTCACCACCGGAATCCGGCGCGATAAAACCGAATCCTCTGGTCTCGTCGTACTTAACGATCTTACCCGTTTCCACCGCTTCAGCCTCGCAAACCGCTAGTGCACGCTTCCGCACCGCCAACAAATACATCCGAAGTATAGCTCCCCTCGCACAGAAAACAAAGGCCACAACGCGACATTTACCACAATCCTGATGACCAAGAACGAGAACGCGATCACGAGCTATCTTGAATTGCCCGTGATCGCGTCCCGTGCCGGTGCTCCTATGCGCGGTAAGGAGCCACCAGCAATCTAGCGGAACCCGGCTAATGATTCTCGTCGGTTTCCTCCAGAACCTGTGCCGTATCCACCCGCTTGCGGACGAAGAACCAGCCGATCACCAGGGCTGCCACAAGCACCGGGACGCACAGCAGCGTCACCCGCCCCGCCGGCACGTCGAACCACATCAGAACCGCGACGGACAACAGGAACGCGATCGTCACGAGCTGAGTGATCGGCGAGCCGGGCAGGCGGTAGGTCGGTCGAGATACCGCGCCGGTCTTCGCCTTGCGCACGAACAGAAGGTGGCACAGCATGATCATGCCCCAGGTGGTGATGATCGCGATCGCGGCGAAGTTCAGCACGATCTCGAAGGCTGCGGCGGGGACGACGTAGTTCAGCCCCACGCCGAGCACGCAGACCGCGCCGGTGAGCAGGATTCCGCCGTAGGGAACCTGGCTTCGGTTCATCAGACCGGTGAACTTCGGCGCCGAACCGGCTGCCGCCATCGACCGCAGGATGCGGCCGGTGGAGTAGAGCCCCGAGTTGAGACTGGACATCGCAGCGGTGAGCACGACCAGGTTCATCATGTCGCCGGCTGCGGGGATTCCGAGTTGGGACAGGACCGTGACGAATGGGCTCTCGCCCTTCTGGTACGCGTTCCACGGCAGCAACATCGACAACAGGATGACCGAGCCGACGTAGAAGATGCCGATCCGCCACATGATCGAGTTGATCGCCTTGGGCATGATCTTCGACGGGTTCTCCGTCTCCCCCGCGGCGACACCGACCAGCTCGATGGCAGCGTAGGCGAAGACGATTCCTTGGATGACGAGGATCAAGGGCACCAGGCCGTTGGGCAGCACACCGCCGTTGTCGAAGATCAGCTGCGGCCCAGGGACGGTGTCACCGATCGGATGCGCCACGGCCAGCAGACCGATGCCAATCACCATGAAGACGACCAGCGCGCCGACCTTGATGATCGCGAACCAGAACTCCATCTCGCCGAAGATCTTCACCGAGACCAGGTTCAGCGCAAGCACCACCACCAGCGCCACCAGCGCCAGCACCCACTGCGGAACCGGGGTGAACAGGCTCCAGTAGTGCGCGTACAGCGAAATCGCGGTGATGTCGGCAATCCCGGTGGTGGCCCAGTTCAGGAAGTACATCCACCCAGCGACGAAAGCGCCTTTCTCGCCCATGAATTCCCGCGCATAGGAAACGAATGCGCCGGACGACGGCCGGTGCAGGATCAGCTCACCCAGAGCCCGCACCACGAAGAAGGCGAACACACCACAGACGGCATACGCGATGGCCAATGCAGGACCGGCCTGCGCCAATCGCCCGCCCGCGCCGAGGAAAAGCCCGGTGCCGATCGCGCCCCCGATCGCGATCATGTTGATGTGCCTGGCTTTCAAGGACTTGCTGTATCCCATGTCGCCGACATCGACATGCTCTTGCAGCTCTGGTCGGCCTTCATCCCGCACGGTTCGGTCAGTCACTCGATCCAACTCGTTTCCGGTGTCGTTTCGTCACACGCGAATATGACGCGCGGCCGATCCTCACGCTTGTTCCGCTCTTGGCGAATGAAGAGCAATGCTGACCCCTGGGTAGTTACCCGTCAAGAATTCGTTGCAAGGACGAGACTTCCGGGCAATCCTGATGGGGCGCGGAGGCACCGCGGACGAGCGATTCCCGCGAGCAACCTGGTACACCTTCACGCAGCATCCTTGGTGCGCCACGCGCCCACCAAAGCATCCGGACACGGAGACGGCACCCGCAGAAGCCGCACGGGTGGAAGCGTCGAACTGTGAACTGGGTCAACTTATCCAGCCTGAAAGTGCACGTATGCCCTGAAGTATCGCAAAACGCGCGCTCGCTGCGTAGCTTCAAGGTCACGAGCCTGTTAGGTGGCTTACATCGAGATCTGACCTGGACACGGCGTGAGCCGGCAAAGGCCGCGTACCCGCACTCGACTCCCACATCGGTGGCTCGCACGTCACGTCCCAGATGGACGCTGACAGAATGGCAATGCCCAGTGGAGGCGATCAACGTGAGTGACGTTCGGTGGCTGCCAGTGAACGGCGCCAGACACGCCATGCGCAAGGAGCAACATCAGCGTGAACTCGGGACCGAGGTCGTAGCGCTCTGCGGCGAGGTGATCACGCTGATCCGACCGAGTGAGACCGATTGGTTCTGGGACAGCTGCCCGGAATGCTGGTCCGCCGCCAAGATCATAAACAGCACGCCGACTTTCGCGAGGACCCTGCACCGCCTGTGAAACGCCACACGACGATGGCAGCCGGGATCGCTCAGCAAGGGCACAGCCGTGGTCAAGCGGTATCGTCTCTGACGATAGAACCGTAAAAATTTGCCACGAAATCGCGACCAACGACATTTGGTCCGGTTGGCCACAGAATCAATACCCCGGGCGTACACCTGGGGTAGTCCGATTCCCGCAGCCAGCGACCCCAGCAGGTTTCGAGTGCTGGAGGCAACCGAGGAGAGTGCCTCCAGCGAGGCTCGACACCAGAGAAACGCGCGCCGACGATACACCAACACCATCGTGGAAGCTGGCCTGACGACGCTGGGCGCATGACTGTCTCACATTCCTCCATGTACTCCAAGCACCGCTGGCCGCTCAGACCTGCCAATTACCCTATCTACAGCAGGGCGAGAGGTACAAACGGGTACAGGATCGAGAACATTCAGGCAGCCTCGTTCAGCTCGGCGTTGCCCCTTGGGCCACCTTGATGATCCCGTGGTAGTGCGCACGGTTCGACCGCTGCGCGGTCCCGATAGATCGTCGATTAGACGCCGCTGGAAGCGGCGGCGGATTCCGGAAAGGACACGCACGGAGAATTCTGCCGGAGGCGGGGAGCAAGGAGTGTCTGGAACGATCGCCCGGTTTCCTTGCGGGTCTTCCTTGTGGCCCCGTTGCTTGCACGCGAAGCGGCGATCAATGGCACCATTTTCTCCAAACAATACTTGCGCGGAGCGCGCATGCTGTCATGCCGTCGGCGGATAATCCGTGGCGTCGGTTTTCGTGGGGGTAGGCCGGCGCCGGGTGCAACTCGGAACTAATTGTTCCTTCTTTGGAGGCTTTCCCGATGGTCGTCCCCGCACCAAGGCATGCCGAACGTATAACCGGTGCTCAAGCCCTGCTCCGAAGCCTGGAACTAGTCGGGACGGAGGTGATCTTTGGCTTGCCCGGGGGCGCGATCCTGCCGGCGTATGATGCGCTGGTCGATTCGAAGACGCTGCGGCACGTATTGGTACGGCACGAACAATGCGCCGGTCACGCGGCGAGGGGATACGCCCAGGCGACCGGGAGGGTTGGGGTTTGTCTGGTTACCAGCGGTCCCGGCGCGACAAATCTCGTCACTCCCCTGGCCGACGCGTACCGAGACTCGATCCCGATTGTGGCGATCACCGGCCAAGTGCCCAGCACGGCGATCGGAACGGACGCTTTCCAGGAGATTGACGTCCTGGGGATCACTCTTCCCATTACCAAACACGGGTTCGCAGTCACCGACGCCGAACAGATCCCCGCTGCGATCGCCGACGCATTTCGGATTGCCAGGGCTGGCAGGCCCGGGCCGGTGGTCGTTGACGTGTGCAAGGATGCCTTGCTCGCCTCCACTCCCTTCCCCGGACTACTAGGGTCTGCGCCTCAGACGCCGACCATGTATGACGAGGAGTTGCTGCGTAGCGCCCTAAAGCTGTTGAGTTCGGCATCGCGGCCGGTGCTCTACGTAGGCGGTGGTGCCGTTCTCGGAGAAACTGCTCCGGAGCTGTTGCGCTTTGCAGAGCACGCCGGAATACCTGTGGTGACCACGCTCATGGGACTCGGCGTTTTCCCGGACAGCCATCCATTGCACATGGGCATGCCGGGTATGCACGGATCAGTGGCCGCAGTCGGCGCTCTGCAACAGGCTGACTTGCTCATCGCGGTCGGCGTTCGCTTCGACGACCGAGTGACCGGACAACTGTCCACGTTCGCCCCTGGGGCACAGGTCATCCATATCGACATCGACGCCACCGAGGTTTCTCGTGTCCGGCACGCCGATGTGCCCCTGGTCGGCGATTGCAAGCAGGTCCTCGGCGAACTCCACCGGCTAAGCGCTGCAGAGGATCTCCGCTACGACTTCACGGCCTGGACCAGGATCTTGCAGGGGTATCAGAAGACCTATCGCCCGGCCTACGAACAGCCAGCGGAGGGCCTGTCCGCCCCTCGTGTGCTACGTCGGCTGAGCGAACTGGCCGCGCCGGAGGCGATCTACGTGACCGGGGTTGGCCAGCATCAGATGTGGGCTGCCCAGTGCATCGGTTTCGAGCGTCCGCGCTCGCTGATCACCTCGGGCGGGCTTGGCACGATGGGAGTGGCGGTGCCTGCCGCCATGGGCGCGAAAATGGCTTTGCCCGAGCGCGAGGTCTGGGCGATCGACGGCGACGGCTGCTTCCAGATGACGCATCAGGAGCTCGCGACGTGCGTGGCCGAACGAATCCCCATCAAGATCGCTGTGATCAACAACGGTAGTTATGGCATGGTCCGGCAGTGGCAGAACCTTTTCTACGACGAGCGGTACTCGCAGTCTGAGTTGAACGCCGTTGGGGCAGCGCCGGATTTCGTGCGGCTCGCCGAAGCATATGGATGCGTCGGCCTGCGATGCACGGAGGCCGATGAAATAGACGAAGTGGTTCGGCGTGCTCTGGAAATCACCGACACTCCGGTGGTCATCGATTTCCAGGTGCCGGCCAGTGAGATGGTGTGGCCGATGATCGGGCCAGGCGTCAGCAACGATGACATCGCCATCGCCCGGGGTATGTCACCGCGCTGGGATACGAGCATCGTTCGCGAGGAAATCATCGCGAGAAACGCGAGCAACAAGTTGGCCTGCGCCTCGCTTCGAGCAGTTTTCCTGGTTGCGCGGGATACGCCATACGTAGTACCGCGCGTTACTGCCACAGTGCGCCGGTCCGGCCTCACCATAGACCGGATGTCGGTGGAAAGCCGCAGCGGGCGGCAATACTTGGAACTGTTCTTGGAATCCTCCGGGGACCGCGGCGAATCCCTGGTGGACAGTCTCCGGAACCTGGCAGATGTTCTCGAATGCAAGGCTGTAGAACAGGAGAAAATTCATGAGTACGAGCGGCTTGACCACGACGCAGTCGGGTAGCCAAGAAACTACTAAGTTGCCACGTCCGCGGCGCGTAACCATGCAAGCCCTAACGCTTGTGGCGCACAACGAGGTCGCGCTGGCAGAACGGCCGGTACCGGAACCAGGTCCGCGCGATGTGGTAGTGCGAACCACCGCATCGATGATGTGCGCGAGCGATGTGCACAATCTAAGCGGAGCAATGGCAGTGCCGGTGGGCCGGGTCCTTGGGCACGAAAGTGTGGGGATCGTGAGCCGCGTTGGGGACGCGGTGACACGAGTTCGCGAAGGCGAACGGGTGGCGGTTACCTCAGTCACGCCATGCGGGTGCTGTGATTTCTGCCAGAGCGGGGCACCACAGCAGTGCGGTGGTGGGGTTGGCGGCTACAAGTTCACCACACAGCAGGACGGAAGTCTGGCTGAATATTTCGTCGTGCCGGACGCCGATTTCAACGTCGCCAGGATCCCCGACGAGCTGACCGACGAGCAGGCGTTGTACGCGACCGACTCCATGAGCACGGGGCTCGCCGCAGCCGAACAGGCCAACATCCCTCTTGGCGGTACCGTTGCGGTGTTCGCTCAAGGCGCGGTCGGTCTCTCCGTCACGGCAGGAGCCCGCTTGCTCGGCGCCGGCACAGTCATAACCACTGCGACTCGCCCACTCAATGCCCGTCTGTCCGCGCAGTTCGGCAGCGATCTAGTCATCAACCCGCGCCACGAGGATGCGATCAACAAGATCCGGGACGTCGTTGGCCAGCACGGGGTCGATTGCGCCATCGAGGCACTCGGCACCCACGAGACCTTCGAACAGGCCGTTCGCGCAACGAAAGCCGGAGGCACGGTGGTCAATGCCGGCTACCACGGCTGGCAGGCCACCGGGCCGCTGCCGATTCCACTGGTGTCCTTCGGTTTCGGCATGGGGGGCAAGACGATCCGAGCGATGCTCTGCCCTGGCGGTTCCGAGCGTCTTCAGCGGTTGTTCCGGCTCATGGTCAACAAACGCATCGACCCCACACCGATGACGACGCACCGCTTCGGCTTCGGAGACGCGGCGAAGGCCTTCGACCTCCTCGCTTCGCGCGCTGACGGAATTATCAAGCCGCTCATCACGTACTGAGGGACGACATGACACAGACTGCAGGCATTCTCGGCGCTGGCTATTCGGTCCCCAACGGGGTCCGACGCAACGACGACCCGGCATATGCTTCGCTGAACCAGAACCGCAACGCCCAGGGCGTGATCGAGGCGGCCGTCTTCCGCGGCCTCGATCGCCGCCGAGTGCTCGCCAAGGGCGAACGCATTGAAGACCATGTCGTCAAAGCCGCTGATGCGGCGCTGGGCAGAGCAGGCCTCGAGCCCGGCGACATCGACCGGTTGTACGGCTACATCACCGTGCCCGAATACCTCACCCCCAACAGCCTGTACCAGGTGCACCACCTGCTTCGGCTTCCCCATGAAGTCATGGTCGTACCGATCAACAGCGAGTACAGCAACTTCCTGCTCGGCGTCGTGCACGCAGCCGAGGCGGTAGAAGCCGGCCGGGCCCGCAACTCGCTGGTCGCCTGCGGCGCCAACTGGACCGGGCACATGGACTACACCAAGGGCCACGCGGTCAGCATCGGCGACGCGGCCGGTGCGGCGGTGGTCGGTCCTTCCGATCGATTCGTGGTCGTCGACCACTTGACGCAGACCGCAAGCAGCCAATACCACGGCCTGACCATGACCATGAGAACGTTGCACCTCAACGGACTCACGCTGCTCCCCACCGATCCGGTCACCGGGCTGCCGACCCCGACCTACGACATGACGCAGACCGGGATCGAGGATCTCGGCGGGCTGGTCAAGGACGCCGTTGCAGTAGTGGCACTGGACCTGCTCAAACGCAATGACGTGGACCCGGATCAGGTAACCCTGATGACCCACCAGGGTTCCCGGATCCTGATGGACCACTGGAACGAGCGCATCAAACCCCGGGAATACCTGGACACCCTCGCCGAGCACGGCAACATGACCGTGGCCACCTACCCGGTCAATCTTGCGTACTACCTCGACGACATCACCACCGAGTACACGCTGATCGTGGCAGTCGCATGCGGTCTACATGTGACAGCGTTGCTGCTGCGCAACTGAGCTACTGCCGCGTCCGGCAACGTGTTTGGTGAGCGGGGCGCAGCAATGCGTCCCGCTCAACCAACGAACGCGGGTCTTCCCTTGCGCAGGTCTGTTTCCCGGCGCTGCTTACCTCGGCTCCCCGCAGGCGTGCAGGCTGCCGCCTGTGCTGGGCAGGAGTGTCCCAAGCGGATACAGCCCCACGGCCTGCAGATCCAGCCCAGCCCGTTCGGCGACTGTCCGCGCCGTGGAAAGAATCCGGGACTCGGCTGGATCCTCCACGCATATCAGCAATCGCCCAGATCGTCCGTGCAGCTCTGGGCAACCGGCTCGCAGCACTTGCACCACATAGGCCAACCGGGCCAGCTCGGAGTAACTGGTGACCTGCTCGGTCGCAGCGATGCGGCGCCAGACCGGATCGACGTCGGCTAGAAGCCGCAGCCCCTGTTGGGGCGTGGTTCCTGGCAACCGGCCGCGGGCAATGTCCGCAATATCGGCCAGCCCCTCGACGACGACAGCGTGCAGGCCCTCCGCGAGACAGCGCCGCACCACCAGTTCGTGAACCTGGGCGTTGCGTTGACGCACCAAATCCTGCCAGCAGTGCCACAGTTCCGGTGCCAGCATCGGCGTACCCCGCTCGTCCAGCAAGGCGGCCAAGTAGTGCAGGTGGGGTATGTCCCAGTTCATTGTGGGAGGCACTCGTATCGCCGCCCACCGCGCCAACGCGCCCGCGAGTCCGGCCAGTGCCGCTGAGGTCGTGGTCTCATAGGCGGAGAGCTCCGCTTGGGCCCGCAGAGTGTGCAGAGTGCGTACCTCCTCGGGTTGCGGCGCCCGCGTCAATTCCACCGCTCCCGCCTCTCCCACCGCGCACAACGCTCCGGTCCCCCACAGACACAGTCCCGAGGACAGCACCACCTCGTCGACCGCGACCTGACGCGCACGCAAATGCGACAGCCCGGCCGCACGCACCCAGTGCCGGTCATCCTCCTCGCCAAGTGCCACGAACCAGCTGCCGCCCGCTGGTGACCGTTCCTCCACCGCTGCTTCGCCCAGCGCCACATCCTGCGCACCAAGCAAGCTCAGCAGGTGCTCCAATCCGCGCCGCGCCCGCCTCGCCGACTTGGATTCCGGTGTCCTGGAATGCAAGGTGAACCGATCGGTCAATGGCACCTTCCCCACCTCGGTCTCGCACCACGGCACCGGAACACCCATCGTCAGCGGAGAAGGATCGAGTCGCAGCATGCGAACCTTTCTGACGAGAAGGATTCGGGGCGAACGGAAGGCGTCTGACATCACCACCGAGCCGGGATGCCATCGCGTGTCGTCCCTGAAAGAACGTGCGCTACCAACACAGGGCTTACAAAACATTCTTGGCATGCTTGAAAAATTCGGTCCCGCCCGGGCGGATCAGAGGATGACACCGGCGAACGGATTCCTCGATGTCCTGCGGGTAGTAGTTGTCGCCCCGGATGTTGATCAGTTCCTTGAGCCGACCGGTGACGAACAATTCCCCGTTGTGCAGGAAGCCGAGATCACCCGTCCGCAGATACTCGCGGAGGTCGCCGTCGGACACGCGAGCGCGAAAAGTCTCACGGGTCTCGTCCGCCAAGCCCCAGTACCCGAGGGCCTTGGTGGGCGAGTCGACCCAGATCTCCCCCACCTGCCCTGGATCGCATGGCTTGTGGGTGTCGGGATCGACGATGCGGACGCGGGCATCTTCCTTGGTGACCCAACCGCTGCCATAAAGACCGACCGCATCCAGCGCGGACCCGGCCTCCACCGGCCGCACGCGGCCCTTCTCCAGCTCCCGCTTGTCCACCCACATCGGTCCGCCGCTGCCCACGCTCAGGCTCAATGTGTGCTCAGCGATGCCGTAACCGGGGTGGAACACCGCGGGCTTCAGACCGCGCAGTATGAAAGCGTTCCAGAACCGCTCCATGGTCTGTGGCAGCACCATTTCGCCTGAGGAACCGAGAATTCGCACGGCGCTGAGGTCCCATTCGGCGCGCTGCTCCAAGGTCGTCTTGCGGACCATCAGGTCGTAGGCGAAGTTCGGCGCCGACGTGTGCGTGGCGCGTACCCGGGACATGACGTCGAACCACACCGAGGGCCGCTGCAGAAAGCTCAGGGGCGACATCACGTAGGTCCGCCCGGAGTGCCCCACGATGGTGTTCAGCAGGAAGCTGATCAATCCGAGGTCGTGGAAGTGCGGTACCCAGGTGACCGCGACCGTGTCGTCGCCGAGCCCTAGGTCCGCGGCCAGGAACAGCAACTCGTGGTAGATGTTGCGATGGCTGACGATCACGCCTTTCGGGAAGCCCGTCGAGCCGGACGTGTACTGCAGGAATGCCGGCTCATCGGGATCTGCGGGGGCGTGCCAACGCCGCAGGTCGACCACGTCCACCTCGCCACCATCGCGTGAATCGGTGGCCAGCCAAGGAATCTCGGGTAGTTTGGGCGCTTCGGGCGGGAGCGGGCGCGCTCTTATCGCAGCCTCGATCGCCCCCTGGTAGGCATCGTGGGTCAGCACCACACGCGCACCGGAGCTGACCGCAATGGCCGCCAAAGCCCCGGTGTCGGTCGCGAGCCTGCACGGATTCGGCGGGGCGACCGGAACTGGGATCACGCCGCAGGCAAGACATCCAAGGAACGCGCTGACGAAATCCAGGGAAGGCAGGTAGACCAGCAGGGCCCGGTCGCCACGCCGGACGTCCCGTTCTTCCAGCAGAGACATGACCCGGTGCGCGTCCTGGGCCAGGCGATGCACTGTCATCGACTCGACATCGCGTCCCTCGTCGTCGACGAAGACGAAAAGCTCGCGGTGCATGTCGCGCTCGTGGAGATCAGCGAACGCCGAGAGAATCGTGCCTGCACCGGGGCTCGCGACCGGGCGCGGACCCGGCTCAACGTCCGATTGCACAACGAGCCTCCCTGTCTGCGGTCGCGGCACGCGAACCACTTGATCTGTGCAGCCAACAGCCCAGACAGCACCGCGCGGACGGCCTTGCGCCGGACCAGCCGAATCCGACCCGGACGCCGAAAACCTAGGAACCTCGGTACGGTGGACGAAAGGGAGCCATCCTCGAAGTTGCCTGATCGACCCACGTTTCCTGCCCATCCATCCGCCCAACGGCGTGAGGCAAGATGTGCGCAAGCGAGTGCTACTTTTATTCGCCATAGCACACGGAGCCGGCAGCAACCAAGGTGATCACGGACCGTGCAGCGCGCCCTCGAGAATGCCTGACGGCGGATTCGCAAGGGAATATGTTCATGCCCGCACGGGCAGATCTGTTCGCACCCTGTTGCAGAGCCGAGTCTCTCCGGCATAGCTTCACAACGCAATTTCCATGCGACCGCAGCAATAGTGATTCGGCGCAGAGACACCTGAAACGGAGAAAATATGTCCTTCGCGAACACCCTCAAGCGAGCAAGTTCTTCCGCCATCGCTGTCGGTGTCCTAGCATCGGCCACCATGCTGGCTGCCACGACGCCCGCCTCAGCCGCCACCGGTCAGCTTACCGTGTGCTCGCGGGGCGACTACGCGTCCTACGTGGAGTTTCCTGCGCGAGGCGGTATGACCACGAAAATCGTGCACCGTGGCCAGTGCCAGAAGTTCACTGGCTTTGGGTCCAGTACCGCCGTCGAGTCGATCAACGTTTACGGCATCCACAGCCCGTCCACGTTCTGGGTCCAGAGCGGCAAGTTCCGTCCGAGCCGAGGCGGGAACGTCATCACGTACGGTTCCTCGGCCCACGCATGGGCGTCGATGCCGCAGATCTGACCAATAGTCTCAACCAATCCTGAGACCGGCCCGAAGATCTCCGCTCGGTGAAATCCGCCAAGTCCTGCCCTGCCGGTAAATCACGCTGACGAATCAGACTGCCGCTGCGCGATTCGGTCGCGCAGCGGCAGTCTGTTTCCAGGTTTCAAGCTCAGCACAGGGTAATGCGTTGGTGACCCACACCGTGGTGGGGTTGTAACGACCTTGTCGCCTGCTCAGATCTGCATGAGTACGCCGGAATCAATTACCCATTCCGCGCCTGTAACTTGGCTTGCCAATGGGGAGACAAGGTAGGCAATCACGCGAGCGACGTCCTCGGGTTCACTGACTCGTTTCGTCAGTTGCGGGCGAACTGAAGTGGCCATGTAGTCGACGATGCCAGCAAATTCGATCCCGCGGAGCTTCGCCACTTGCTCCCCGAAACCGCCGGGGCGGTCATAGATTGCCGTCCTGGTCAGTCCAGGAGTGACCACGTTTGATCTGACTCCATTGCCGGTGAACTCGGCAGCCAAGGTTTTTGACAGGGACAACAGCGCCAGCTTGGCCGCCGCGTAGTCGGGATTCAGCATTGTCCCTAAATGGGCAGAAGAGCTGGAGATATTGACGATCGCACTGTCGCCAGTTGCGAGGAGTGCCGGTAGTGCGGCTTTGCTCATGCGCCGCGCGGCATGGAAGTTCAAGTCGAACATGTCGAGCCATTGTTCCTCGGTGATGTCGAGGAAGCCGCTTCGGAGATCCAACCCACCTGCGTTGTTGACCAGCCCATCGAGGCGGCCGTGGCGTTCCAGCACTGTCTCGACGATGCGATCACCTGCTTGCGGATCGGTCACATCGGCGATGACGTGATCGATCTGTCGATCTGGGTCGCTAGGCCCCAGATTGCGGCTCACGCCAACTACGGTGGCTCCTTCCGCTGCGAGCAGCTCGGCAGTTGCCCGTCCGATGCCGACGGATGCCCCAGTGATGAGTATCACTCGATCCTTCAGTTCAAGGTCCATTTGCCTGCTCTCAAGATGTGACGAGATAAGAACGTGGTGGATGGTTCCGCGAGAACTGATTCGGCACCGACCTGATACTCACGCGGCCGCAGTGCCTCCGTGATCAGATATCAGCTGGGTCGACATGCGGGTCTCCCTCACGCAGGGAATCGCGGGTTGGGCAGATCTGTCGCTAGAGGTCGCTGCCCCCAGGCTGCGACGCTCGCGATGCACAGGTCATCGAACGAGGAGCTCTCGACCTGGTCGGCAAACGCCGCGAGCTCGGCTGCGGTGATCCCGAAGTATGTATTCAGGTCGGCCGCGATGTGCTCGGCAGTCAGCCGCCACGCACGGCCCATCGGGGTGGCTCCAACACCGTGGCTCGAGGCATGGACACCAGTGTTGACCAGCCCGTTCGCGCGCAACTGGGCCGGGAACGCTCGCGACCATTCGTAGTCGCTTCCCATTCGCTTGGTGGCGATCGACAGCACCGCCTTACTGACCTTGCGGTACAACGCATTCGGCGATGAGTCGAACGGGAACGGTCCGGTGTCCTCCAGGAGGAGCCAGCCACCTGGGGCCAGCGAGCGGACCACCTTGGCGAGCACCGCGTCACGGTCGGCGATGTGCTCGAACACAAACCTGGAACAAATCAGATCGAAGGCGCCCTCGGGGAAATCATCGACAGTCACATCATGCGCCATAATCTCCAAATTTGGGGGACGCCCTTCGTCTGGAATCAGGCTGGTGTCGAGATCGGTGGCAACGACACGGCCGCGAGGACATTGGGCCGCCAGCCAGTTTGCAACTGTACCGACGCCAGCTCCGATCTCCAAACAGTTCCAGTCGGGCTGGATACCAAGCCTCCCGAGCCGGTGGATGGTGTCAGAGTCAAACGCCGCCGCCAACGCAGTCAACCGTTCCGCCTCCGCGGCATGGCCGTGCGTGAAGAGAACCTGCCCGTAAGGAATCGAACTCGAGACCACACTAGAACCTTTCTACGATTCAACCAACTAAAGAGAAACCGAACTTTTCGGACTCCCGAATACTCAGCCGGTCCCCACCTTTTCCGACAATTGGCCAGTTGCGGAGGCTCGTCGACAAACGCAGTCAGCAGCTTAAATTTTCCGGTCCTCAGCAGGACATCAAAACTCGGCGAACGAGGGAAAAAGTGCAGGCTGGTTTGCCCGTTTGACTCGAGCCGTGTCCGTGTTCGGGTGGGGTGCGTGACCAGAAGTCGGCGTCATGGCACCGCTGATACCTGAGCTCCGAGCGATCAGCAGCTTCTCGCTGTTGCGCACCCGCTCGGCACGGGCCGTCCATGACGGCGTGGATGATCAACTTACTGGATTCCGTGTCCGGATACCTGGCAACCGGCCGATCGCACAGCTGGGATGCGCGGCGATCAACCGCGCGCACGATTTCTGTTCCGCCCAAGCGACCGCGAACGCACTGGCGCGCACCGCGTAGGCCACGGCATGCTGCCGGTTGCGCAACTTCAGCCAGCCGGCCATCCCGTAGATGACGTTCTTCACGGTTCGCTCTGAGTAGCAGAGCACGGCGGCAATGTCGGCAGAATCCCAGCCCTCGGCTAGCAACCGAACGATGTCGACCTAGCGAGTTGTCAGCCCGGCAGCGTTGAGACCATGCGGGGCGAGAACTTCCGCTTGCAGACAATCAACCTGGCGGAGCAACCCGCCGATCAACTCCTGGGGAAGCACGCCGCCGGCGGCACGCGACTCCACAACGTCTCAACACCGTCCCAGCATCCCCACCAGCCAATGGAAACCCGCCAACGTACGCCATCGCAGGGCAGTACCCCGTGCGCCCGCGGAACTCGGCCCGGCACTGGGGACGAGTGCAATCTTGGTGAGTCGTGCGGGCAACGCACAACTCAAGTCGTGGCCAGTGCTAGGCCGGGGCCGGTAGCTTTGCACTGCGGGCACAGGGATCGACCATTTCGGGAACGACATGCTCCGCCACCCTCCGGTCCAGGCGGCGCGTCGCCCGGCCGTTCGCTGTCGACGCACAAATTCGTAATCGCGCGCCACGGAGTATCTGCCCCTGACGCACGCAAGGGAGAACGACATGTCTGTCATGGACCCGGGCGTCATCGCCCCCGAATCCCCGCAGAGCTTCAGCAGCGCCCTCGACCAGGTGCTCTTCCACATGGGCTCGGCCCTGAACGACGAGCAGGCGAACAAGGTGGCCGGCTACCTGGAAGGCGGAAAGGCGTTGCCCGCGGCGGAAGCGCTGGCGTCCATCGCTGCGGCCAAGCGGCGAATGGTTTCGCGTGAAGACCGCAACATCCTTCGGACAGTCATCGAAACCTACAACGGCGATCTCACCCACATCAGCCGCCTGGAGTCGCAAGCTGTCACCGATGCCCCGACGGTCACGATCAAAGCCCCCCGTTTTCTCGGCCTGGCTTGATCCGGCCAACCGTGCACGATGTACGGTGCCACCAAGCACAAATGAATCTCCATGCGAGGGGGCAGGAATTCCTGTCCCCTCGACAAGTGCGCGAATCACTCTGCGGTACGCACCACGAATGCGCCGTGCGGCGTCGGTCCTTGCCGACACCGCACGGCGCGAGTGTGAATACCGGTCGGTTACAGGTCGTTTGGGAGCAGCCGGTTCAACGCCTCGTCGACACTCATCCACCGGTGTTCGTCGCCGGGTTCGACGATGTCATAGGTGTCGTTCAAGAATTGTGCCAGCTTCTCAGCCGGCGTTTCGAAGGTGGCCTGTCCCGATGGCGAGCGCAACGTGATCAAGAGGAGTTCGGGCTTGCCCGGACAAGGGCCGATGCGCATGTCACCTTCCCCGCTGTCGGCGACCAGCCCGTCGGCGAGTAGGTCACGGGCAACCTCCCAGCGAACCTGGTGACTCTGCCCCGCGTTGAAGATCACGGCCACCGCGTACGGGTCGCGGGTTTCGTACCGCAGTTCCACCCGAACCGGTGCGCTCACCCCTGGCAGGGCAGCCAGGCTGAAGACCGTGGCGAAGCGGATGATCGTCCGGTGGTTCTTGGCCATCATGCTGCGCTCCTTCAAGCTTGACTCCCACTCGAAATGCAGCATGGCCAACCTGGATTCACTTCTTCTTCACGACATCTTCAGACTCCGGCGGGCACCTGGACTGCTCCGTTCGGCAGGCGCTCAACCAGGCCAACGGGAGGCCTGAGCCCAGCCGTCGCCCCGAAGAAGATCCGTTTTGACCGATTGATCGATCGAGACGATCCAGTACCGGAAAACGGAACCCGATGGTAACCCCTGACGCGTGTACAAACAGGCAATCCTTCGGGCAATGAGCCGCCTCGGGCACAATTCGGTACACGAAGGTGCACCATTGCGGAGAGAGGCGCTATCTTTTGCGACTGTGGAAATAGGGGTGGCGATGCCCGCGAGCGCGAACGGACCGCTTCAGGTCGCGTTGCTTGGACCGTTGCGTGTTTGGCTTGGACAGGACGAGATCTCACTTGGTCCGCCACGCCAACGAGCCGTGTTCGCGGTGCTGGCGCTGCAGGCCAACCACGTCGTGCCCCGGCACGAAATCATCAACGCCCTTTGGGGGGATCGCCCGCCGGCCAGCGCCGAAGGCAGCGTCTACACCTACATTTCGGGACTGCGCCGCAGCCTGGAACCGCAGCGCTCCCGCCGGTCCAACGACGGCGTCCTGATCTCGCATTCCGCCGGTTACACGCTTCGGCTGCCGGCCGAGAACCTGGACGTCAAGGTGTTCGACCGGTTGCGCGAGCAGGGGCGGCAGCAGCTCGCCTCCGGTGACCACGAGGGCGCGGTCGAGTCCCTGGACGCCGCATTGGGCTTGTGGCAAGGGGAGGCTCTCGCCGGTATTCCGGGACCGTTCGCCCAGCTGCAGCGCGAACGACTCGCGGAGTTGCGCATCATGACCATCGAACACCGCTCGACAGCGATGCTCGCGCACGGCAGCCACGTCGAGTTGGCGGCCGAACTTGCCGGTCTGGTCCGCGAATTCCCGTTGCGTGAGTCCCTGCGCGCGCTGCTGATGACCGCCTTGTACCGCAGTGGCAGACCCGCGGAGGCGTTAGAGGTCTTCCGCGAGGCCCGCCGGGCGTTGGTCGAAGAGCTCGGCATCGAACCCGGGCCTGAGCTGAGTCGAGTGCATGAACAGATCCTGGCCAACGATCCTGACTTGGACCCGACACCGGTGCGGAAATCGCTGGTTCGCCACGCCACGCCGCTCTCGATCGTTCCCGCCTACGTCAACCGGGCACTGCAGCAAAGCGACAAGAGGCGTTACGTCGGACGCCTGGCTGAAAGCACGCGCCTGCAGGAACTGGTCGCGGAAGTGCTGGCCGGCCGCGGCCGTTCGGTGTGGATCGAGGGCGAACCCGGTATCGGCAAGTCGGAGCTGCTCACGGTCGCCCTCGCCGATGCCGGCCGTCTCGGCTGCCAACTCGCCTGGGCGGTCGCCGACGAACTGAGTCAGCGGTTCCCGCTGCAGGTCATGGCGGAATGCCTTGGCATCGATACGAAAGCACCCGACCCGCGACGGGCGAAGCTGGCCGCCACCCTGCACGGTGAGCGCTCCACGGAGCCGGTGGATCAGCTGCTGGAACTCGTCGACGAGCTGTGTGCCATCTCGCCGCTGATCCTGGTCATCGACGACCTGCAGTGGGCGGACGAAGCCAGCGTGCTGGTGTGGCACCGGCTTTGCGCGGCAACGCGCCAGTTGCCGTTGCTGCTCGTGGCTGCAACACGCCCGGCACCCGACAGGGTCGAGCTGCGGCAGCTGCGCCGCGCCGTCGAGTCGCGCGACGGTGAAGTTTTCCTCCTCGAACCGCTGACCGAGCTGGAGACCATCCAGCTGCTTCGCGAGATCGTCGGGGCCAAACCAGGGCCAGTGCTGCGGGAAATTGCAGGGCGCGCGGCGGGCAACCCGCTGTATGTGCAGGAAATCACCGGCACACTGCTCCGCTCTGAGACAGTATCGATCACCAATGGCACCGCAGACGTTCCCGCCTCGTCGATCTCGCAGGCCCCTCGGTCTTTGGTCGCCGCGATCGGCAAACGACTGGAGTTCCTCTCCTCGCCAACCCGGGAAGTGCTTCGCTGGGGCGCGCTGCTCGGCTTGGAGTTCTCCTGCACCGAAGTCGCCGCCGCCATGGGTAGACAAGCGTTCGAGCTGCTGGACGCCTTCGAAGAGGCCGTCTCCGCCGACGTTCTGGTCGATGCCGAAGTCCAGATGGCATTCCGCCACCCGTTGCTGCGCCAGGCGCTCTACGACGGAATCCCGAAGGCCGCCCGGGGCGCACTGCACCGGCAGGCGGCGGAAAAACTGGCCCAGGTCGGCGCACGGGTGGAGCAGGTCGCCGAGCATCTTCTCGCAGCGTCGACCGCCAACGACCGCTGGGTACTGGAATGGCTGACGGAGCATCACGTCGCGGTGTCCAACCGTGCCCCGCTGATCGCCATCGACCTTTTCGCACGCGCGCTGGAAACCTGCCCGGTCGGTGACCCCAACCGGGAAGTGCTGCTCGCCGCGCTCGTGAAGGTACTGTTCCGGGCGGGACGCGACACGGAAAACAAAGCACGCCAGGCCCTCGCGATCGCCACCGACCCGTACCGGTCGGCGGAGATGCGACAACTGCTGGTCGCGACGCTGTACCGCAAGGGCGAGTTGGCCGCTGCTCTCGACACGCTGGGCAACGCGGCCGACGATCCAGCAGTACCGGAGATCTGGCGCAGTAGACACAGATCGCTGGCAGCGAACTTCCAGCGCGGCGACCTCAGCGATCTCGATGCCACTCAGAAAAGCGCCGACAAGGCCTACGCGCAGGCAGTGACCACCGGTGAGCCCTACCCCATCGCGCACGCATTGCAGACCATGTGGCTGGTCGAGACGGTGCAGCGGGATCACGTACGCGCGCTCGAACACGTCGACAAGGCGCTCGAAGTGGTCGGGAATGATCCCGAATTCTCCGAGTTCCGCTTCGACCTGCTCGACAACCGCACGTTCACGCTGCAGAACCTGGATCGCCTCGACGAGGCGGAAACGACGATGCTCGAGGCCCGCCAGATCGCGGCCCAGCACCTTCCGTCCAGCGGCCTCCAAGTTGCCGAGGCGGTCCACTACTTCTGGGTAGGCCGCTGGGACGACGCCATGCTCCAGTTGCAGACCTTGACCGAGGACGGCCCCGCGATCTCCTTCTACGGGTTGCGCGAGCCCGGCCCTGCGGCGCTGCTTTCGCATGGCGTCAGCGCGTTGATCGCCGGGCAGCGGGAAGACGGCAAGACAGCCGCCCGCCATCTGGACGCCGCCGAGGAGTACGCGCCATCCAGCGGCGCGGAGCGCGAGAATGTTGACTTCTTGCTGATCGCCCGGGCGTTGGCAGCCGAACAACGCGGCGAGCCGGAGAAGTCACTGTCGATTATGGACCCGATCTTGAATCCCGGGTTCGCCCCGCTGATGCTGCGCCACCAGTGGTTGCCGATCATGGTCCGGTTGGCGGTCGAACTCGGCGACCTCGATCTGGCGAACCAGGCGTTGGCCGTGTGCCGGGACGAAGCCGCCAAGGAAACCCGGCCGGCCCGGGCATTCGCGGCAGCGGCCCGATGCGAGGGACTCATCGCTGGTGACCCCGAACCGGTCATGGCGGCGGGGCGGCACTACCGGGAAGTGGGGCGCGTGGTCGAACTGGCCGCGGCTTTGGAGGATGCTGCTTTGCTGCTGGCGCAACGGAATCTGCTCAAGGACGCGCAGTGCGCACTCGACGAGGCGATCCAGCACTTCGCCGGACTGTCCGCCCGCTGGGACATCCGCCGCGCCGAGTCACGACTCCGCGGGTTCGGGATCCGCCCGAGTCCGGACATCTCGGTCGTCCATCCCGCCGAAGGCTGGGAGGCGCTGTCCCGCGATGAGGTCCGGATCGCGATTCTCGTGGCCGAAGGCCGCTCCAACCCGGACATCGCGGCCGAACTGGGCCTGCCGAGACGCGTGGTGCAAAGTCACGTTGCCCGCATCCTGGGGAAGCTCAACGCGCATTCCCGGGTCGCCATCGTCGACGAGGTCCGCAGGCGCGGACCGGAGAGTCTGCAGGCCGATCACGCGTAATCGCTCGGGTCGACATCCAGCAGCAGATCGCGGACCGCGGACCGCAACCGTTCGCTCTGCAAGGGAGTGAGGACCGCAGCGGTGCCGTCCGGTGTGGTCAGCACCAGCCGGCGGCCGGTGAATGCGAGTGTGAGTTCGCGGTCACGGCCTTGCTCGTCACTGCAGGGCAGCACACGGCGAGTCGTTCTCGCCGCAAGGGTGTCCCTAATGGACCTCGAGTTCTTCTGCGCCATGGCGTTGCGGCGCTCGCGGTTTTCGCGGCCTGCCGCGGCAGGGACGCAACCGGCCGTTTCCCTGATCCTCACACCCATCAGATCGCTCCGGCTCTCATCGCAAAAGCCACCGCGTGCGGCCGGTTACGCAGGTTCAGGCGATTGGTCACCCCGTAGATGACGTTCTTCACCGTCCGCTCCGAATAGCACAGCTTCTCCGCGATCTCCACGGTGTCCAACCCATCGGCCATCAACCGCAGCACATCAACCTCACGGCTGGTCAGCCCGGACGCGTTCAAACCCCGCGGCGTCAGCACTTCACGCTGCAGATGATCGACCTGCTTGAGCAACTCACCCAGCAGATCCGGCGGCATCACAGCACCACCCCTGGCCGCGGCCACCACGCTGTTGATCAGCCTCGTCCCGGTCGCGGCGATTCGCGGCAGCACCGCCACCACACGGGCCTCCACCGCACGCAGGACATCGGACGGATCGAGTTCGTTGGCCACCAGCACACGAGGCACCGACACCTGCTGTGCCGACACGCGCAGATCAGCCAGCACCTGGGCACTCACACGGTCCGCGGCGAACACGACCACATCGGCTTCGGCCGGACTCGGCACCACGAACAACTCCGACCACGACTTCAGACAACTCACCAGGCCGGCCAGGGTGATCGGGTCTGCTGCCTGCACGGCCACTCGCACTCGGTCCATCAGGATCTCCCACACGCTCCGTGATAACACGCTCCGTGATGTTGTGACCCCAGTGTGCAAAACCCATCTTCACAAACTCTCTACACCATCTAAAGACCCCACCAACCCGCCCAAAACCCTTGCACCACCAGACGACAACACCTCCACTCCCGCAACCAACCATCCCCGAAACCCGCACCCACAGCGACCACCACGACGAGAACTGACCTTTCAGCCAACCCCCTCTGCCCCCAAGTCAACCCACAACAGACTCTGACGAGACCCACGCCACAGCCGACGCAAACCCGACGGCGTCCACTACGCCGCCAGCGGTGCACCAGCCAGGTTGAAGACCGTGGTGAGGAGAACCGTCCGATGATCGTTGACCGTCATGCGCGCACTCCTCAGCGTCGACTACTAATCGACAAGCAGCATGACCGCCGCGGGTTCATAACTTCACCGCGACACCTTCGCGCTCGTGCGCACTGCCCCGGGACCCGCCCGGCGAGCGGCGGCGACCTCGTCGACGAGGTGTGCGTGACCTCGCCGCTGATCCTGGTCATCGACGACCTGCAGTGGGCCGATGAAGCCATTGCGCTGGTCCGGCACCGGCTGTGCGCGGCCACAAGTCAGCTGTCGCTGCTGTTGGTGGCAGCCCGAACTCCCGCAACGGCGCCAGCGTCAAGACCAGCACAGATAGTCGCCTGGGTCGACGTCCAGCAGCAGGTCGCGCAATGCCGCCCCGTGCCGTGCGCGGTCAGATCACCCCGGCTCGCATCGCAAAAGCCACCGCGTGTGGCCGGTTGCGCAGGTTGAGCCGACCGGTCACGCCGTAGATGACATTCTTGACGGTCCGCTCGGAATAGCACAGCTTCTGCGCGATCTCCGCGGTGTCCATTCCATCGGCCATCAACCGCAGGACGTCGACCTCCCGGGTGGTCAGCCCGGAAGAGTTCAATCCGCGGGGCGTCAGCACTTCCCGGCGCAGGTGGTCGATCTTCTTGAGCAACTCGCCCAGCAGATCGGGCGGCATCATGCCCCCGCCGTTGGCCGCGGCGACGACGCTGTTGATCAGCCTCGTCCCGGTCGCGGCCGTTCGCGGCAGCACAGCCACCACATGGGATTCGACCACGCTGAGCACGTCGGCGGGGTTGAGCTCGTTGGTCACCAGCACTCTGGGCACGGAGACCTCTTGCGCCGACTGCCGCAGGCCGGCCAGGACCTGGGTATTGACCCGATCCGCGACGAATACGATCACGTCGGCCTCAGCGTGGTTCGGCTCTATGACCAGCTCCGGCCGTGACGTCAGGCAGCTGGTGAGGCCGGCCAGGGTGATGGGGTCTGCTGCCTGCACGGCCACTCGCACTCGGTCCATCGGGACTCCCACACGTTGAGTGATGATGTGATCTCAGTGTGCGAAGCCCGTCTTCACGAATTCTCTATGTCGCCTCTATTCGAGAGAGCCCTGGTCAGGACTCTTGCGCGACCAACCGGCAACGGTTCCACTCGTCCAGCAGGAGGTCGATCCAGATGACGTGGAGTTGAGCCGCCTGGTCGTCCCCTGACGCACGGCACCGCAGGATGTACTCGCGAGTATCCGCCATCTCAGACTCCAGCTGCCGCAGCACGTGCTCAACATCCTCAGGCAGATCGATCGTCGCCAACGAACTCCTCCTCGATCCGATGTTTACGGACCAACCATGCCTGAATATCGACGCGGTAGCCGATCCGGCAACCAGAACTGACCTTTCGACTAGTGCACTCTGCCTGGTAACCCCCCGCCGGCGACGCCGTGGAGCAATGCTCGAGACCTGTGGATCGGCCGGGAAGGGGCGTACCTTCCCGTGATCGAGGGCTGGTTCTCCAAGCAGGCCGACGTTGCTGCGTCGGTCGGGAAGGACGCCGATGCTCACCGTAGTACCCGAGTCCGAGTCCGGTGATAACGACCGTCCGGCGCCCGGCTCGCCGTCGTTGATCGATGAGAACGTCCGTGAGGGCGCCCGGCGGATGTTGACCGAAGCGCTGCGATGATCACGAAGCTGACCGAGCAGTGGAAGGCCGAGCAGCGCGCCTTCACCGAACGTGATCTGTCCGGAGTGGACCACATGTACCTGTGGGTAGACGGCATCCACGTCAACATTCGCTTGGAAGAGCACAAACTCTGCCAGGGTTTTCAGCCGCTGGCGCGTAGCGGGTCTGTTGCCTTTGACCGGCAACAGCCAGAACGCCCCGGCGTTGTCGGCCTCGGTGATGAAGGCGGTGCTGGTGTGCTTGGCGTCAGCGGTGATCACCGTGCCCTCCAAGGCTTTTCGCCCCAGCCGCGTGATCAGATCACGAGCGGCGGCGTTCTCGTCACCGGCATCCACCGCGGTCTGGCCCAACACGTCGCCGCGGGAGTTCATCGCGGCCACCACCTGGATTTGCGGCATGTCGGTCTGCCCGGTGGTCGCCGCCCGCATCGTCTTGCCATCGACGGCGGCCGCAGGTGGCCGGCTCGCTATCCCGGGCCGTCCAGCCGGAGAAAGCCTGGTCGAGCTCGTCCCAGTACCCGGCCGAAGGCCAGCCAGACGGGGTGCCGGCCCAGGAACACGCCCCGAGTTCGGCGAGTAGCCGGGCCGGCAGATCGGCACTCGCAGGCGAGCGTGGGTTGGTTCAGTGCAGCCGGGATCGGGGAAGATGAGGACACGAGGGCGCGGCTTTCGGGTAGAACATCAAGGCTTCAGCAACCTGATGATCTCCCATCAAGGCCGCGCCCTCGTCTTGCGTCCCGCCTGGTCAGCGACCCGACACAGCCCCCAGCTCAACTTTGCTCACGCCCTGGGTTCTGGGGCGCGCGATCTCCGCACTGGTATACCAGTCGTGGTGGCGTGTGCCACCACGGCCATGCTGCCGTAAAATTGAGACCGAGCAGCGCATGCCTGCCCTTTTGTGCACTCAATGGCGCGGATCGATCGAGTGCCCGCTGGAGGACACCAGGTTCGAGTCGCGAGACCCGTACCGGTCCTGCATGACCGCTCGTCAACATGGGATCGCGCTGTTGTCGAGCCTTATCCCTGGGTGGTCATGTCAGGCCACAGACCGCCCTGGTTGCCAGGCTGTCTGGCTCATTCGGCCTTGCCCGGTTCCGCGCGGGGCGTGGTGTCGTTGCTGGGGCCGTCCCGCCAAAGTGGACGTAGGAGGGCCTGGAAGACGAACGAGGCGGTACTACCGCGCCCGACCAGCGGCCACACCTGCTGCGATCGCCGTTCAGCCGCTCAACCGCTGCGTCGTGTTCGGGTCGAACACGTGGACCTCGGCGGTATCGCGCACTGCGACCCGGATCCGCTCACCGATGTAGGGCGGGGTCCGGCCATCCACGCGGACGACAATGCGCTGCTCCGACCCAGCGACAACGCAGTGCACATAGGCGTCCGAGCCCAGCTCTTCAACCAGTCGCACGATGAGTTCAAAACCCTCCTCGTCCGCCCCGACCAGCCGCAACGACTCCGGCCGCACCCCGAAGGTCACCTCCGCCAACTGCTTGGCGGAGGCATCCGAAAGCACCTCCCGGGGCAACGCGATGGTCAGTCCGCCGATCACGACACCGGCCGCGTCCAACGGCAGGTCCAGCAGGTTCATTGCGGGCGAGCCGATGAAACCCGCGACGAACGAGTTCGCTGGAGCCTCGTACAACTCCCGAGGGCTGGCGCACTGCTGCAGCACACCGTCGGCGAGCACCGCCACCCGGTCCCCCATCGTCATCGCCTCGACCTGATCGTGCGTCACGTAGATCGTCGTCGTCCCCAGGCGCTGTTGCAGCGACGCGATGTTCGCCCGCGTCTCCACCCGAAGCTTGGCATCCAAATTGGACAGCGGCTCGTCCATCAGGAATACGCTCGGCTCCCGCACGATCGCACGGCCCATGGCGACCCGCTGCCGCTGCCCACCGGAGAGCGCCTTGGGCTTGCGGTCCAGGTACTTGGTGAGATCCAGCATCGCCGCGGCTTCGGCGACCTTCTCCTTGATCTTGGATCCGGGCATGCGTCGAAGCTTCAGCGCGAAACCCATGTTCTCCGCGACAGTCATGTGCGGGTACAGGGCGTAGGACTGGAAGACCATCGCGATGTCGCGGTCCTTCGGCGGGAGGTTGCTCACCGCCCGGTGGCCGATGCGGATCTCTCCTTCGTCGACTTCTTCCAGGCCGGCCACCATGCGCAAGGCGGTGGACTTGCCCGATCCTGACGGACCGACCAGGACCAGGAATTCACCATCGGAGATCGAAAGATCGAGCCGATCGACGGCGCGCACCTGCGAAGCACCGCCGTAGACCCGCGATGCCTCCACGTAGGCGACTTCTGCCATGCCGTTTCCTCCATGTCTTGCTGGGACTGGATCTGGTTCCGAAGGGGTTGCTCAGCTCGGACGGCTCGGCCGGTGCCGACGATCACGGTCACGAGAACGTTGGATTACTGACCACGCCTGCCGAAGTCGATGGACCGCTCGGGATCGAGCGCCTCGAAGTCCGGCAGCACCTGGACCTTCAACTCGGCGCCGCTGCGGGTCAGTTTCAAAGCCTCGTCGAAGCTCGCCAGCGGCAAGGCGTGAGTCAGCAACGGATCGGTTCGGATCGATCCTGATGCGATCAGTTCGAGCGCGACGCCGAAGCTGTTGAGCACGGCCATCGAGCGATTCAGCTCGGCTTGCGGATCGTAGAGCGGAACTCGCGACAACTGGATGCGCCCGCTCGCGTGGGGCGTCCCGAACACGAGCAGCCGGCCATCGGTGTGTATCGCGTCGAACGCACCCTCCATCGCCTCCGGATCACCGGTGCAGTCGATCGCAACATCGAACTTCTCACCGCCGGCCTGGGCGATGTCCGTGGCAACCGCAAACGCGCCGAGGTCCATCGCGAGATCCAGCAGCCCCGGGTCGCGGTCAACGAGGGTTACCTTGACACCGCTGAGTCGCTGCACCTGCAGCAACAGCAGCCCAGTCGCGTTCGCTCCCACGACCAGTGCACGCTGCCCAGCGACGACGCCGAACCTGCGCACGGCCCTGAGTGCACGCGAGGCCGGTTCGACCATCGCTGCCTGCGCCCAGGTCATCGAGTCCGGCATCCGGTGACAGTTGGCGGCGGGCACAGCGACGTATTCCGCGAACGCACCGTTCACCGTCTCACCGATAGCACCGCGCTGCTCACACTCCATCATGTAGTCCGAACAGCACGCCGCGCACTGCCCGCAGGGCAGGATCGGATCGACCGTCACACGATCCCCGACCCGCCACTTCCCCGGCGCGCCTGGCCCCAATGCAACGATCTCGCCGCTGAACTCATGCCCCGGCACGATCGGATACGGCACGGAAGCAAGCTCGCCGTCGGCGATAAGCACGTCTAGCCCGCAGACCCCGCACGCACGGACCCGGACAACCACCTGCCCCAAGCCCGGTTCCGGATCAGGCGCCTCACCCACACCGATCACCCCCGGCCAGCTGATGACGGCAGCCCGCATCGGCAACGCACCCTCCTCAACACCGTTGTCGCCCCACCCCGGAATTGCGCTCAATTGAGCACCAACGTGGCCCAACACCCAACAAGACCGCAGGACATTCAAAGACCAGATACGCCCCCAAGCCAAACCATGAGAAAGATCCAGGACCCTGCATCCCCGCCACCTTGCCCATTCGCGCATCGACGAAGAGAGCTTGCGCGCGCTCCTGAGCGACCTCATGTGCGAGCCGGTCCGGACAGAGTCAGCGGTGCTGACCAGTTCAAGCCGATCAGTCGGTGACAGCGGAAGTGGGGTCGACACGCCTCCGCCTCATCCGGGACACCGCGACACCGAGCAGCGACAGCGCGCCGCCCCCTAGCGCGACCGGCGTCGGCACCTCGCTGAGCAGGAGCCAGGACAACAACACGACCAGCACCGGAACCACGTAGGTGGTGGCGCCCAGCTTTCCGGCCGTTGTCCGGGACAGCGCGTACGCCCAGGTGTGGAACGCCAGCGCGGTCGGCAACAGACCCAGGTAGACCATTGCGAGTGTGGAGCTCATCGGTGCCGTGCTCAGTTCGGTGGTAAGCGAGCCCGCGAAGGGCAGGCACGCCAGGACGCCGACGGCGCAAGAAAATGCCGTAACTTGCAGCGCAGAAGCATGCTTCAGCGCAGGTTTCTGCGCCACGACCCCGATTGCGTTCCCGGCCGCCGCCACCAGGCAGAGCAGGGCGCCCTGCGTCGTAGCGTGTCCGTTTCCGTTGGACAGCCCCACTACCGCGGTCCCGACGAACGCAACCGCGAGGCCGATCAGCAGCCGGGTTGGAAAGCCCTCCTTGAGCAGCCAGCCGCCCAGCAGCGCCACCAGGATCGGACCCGTTCCCACGATCAACGCCGCTGTTCCGGCGTCGGTGTATCGCTCACCCCAGTTCAGGGCCACGGTGTACAGCGCGAACCAGAAGACGCCCGCGCCGATGATGCCCGGCCACGCCGCCCGCGGTGGCAGTCCTTCACCGCGCACCATCAGGACCACGCCCAGTGCGAGCAAGCCGACCAGCAGCCGCCCCAGCGCCAGCGAACCCGGTGTGAAATCCTCTCCCGAGTAACGAATTCCCACAAAAGCCGAGGCCCACAGCAGCACCGTGATCGTGATCGCAACGGTCGCTTTTCGGTCGTTCTTACGACTTTCGGACAATATCTCTTCCGTCACCGAAGACCACCCTGTTCTGCTTGCGCGACTCCAGTGACAGAAATCAGGAGACGGCCGTCCCCTCCGCGGCCCTCGCCAGATAGCCCACCGCGACGGCGAGCTCGAGTGCTTGGTCGCGGTTCAGGCGCGGGTCGCACGCCGTCTCGTAACACCGGCTGAGACTTTCCATGGTCACCGCGGGATTCCCACCTACGCACTCGGTGACAGCCTCACCGGTGAGCTCCAAGTGCAGGCCGCCCGGATGGGTGCCGAGCGCACGGTGCACTTCGAAGAAGCCCACAATCTCGTCGAGTACGTCATCGAAGCGACGGGTCTTGTAGCCGTTCGGCGAGGAGAAAGTGTTTCCATGCATGGGATCGCACACCCACGCCACCGAGCCCGCGCTCGCCGTGACCTTCTCCACGAGCGGCGGCAGCACATCGCGGATCTTCCCTGCTCCCATTCGAGTGATCAGGGTGAGTCGGCCCGGTTGGCGGTTCGGGTCCAGCCTGTCGATCAACGTCAATACGTCGGCCGGGTCGGCGGTCGGGCCAAGCTTCACGCCGATGGGATTGCAAATCCCAGCGGCGAACTCCACGTGCGCACCGTCGAGTTTCCTGGTCCGCTCCCCGATCCAAAGCATGTGGCCCGATGTGCCGAACCGCCGATCCGTCAGGGAGTCGGTGCGACTGAGGCCTACTTCGTATGGAAGCAGCAACGCCTCGTGGCTGGTGAAGAACTCCTCGCGGACCAGCGCGACGTTACCGGTCAGCTCCCGGAGCCGCACCGAGGTGTCAGCAGCTGTCCGGTATGCCTGTAGGAGTCTCCTCGGGTCCGGTGTCCGGGCCTCGGCTGTGAAGTCCGTCCCGTTCACGGCGTCACCCCGGTAACTCGGCAGCACCGTCCCGTCCCTGGTTTCCGTTGCCGAGGACCGGGGTTTTCCGTACTGCCCCGCGATGCGGCCAACGGTCACCACGGGCAAATTCATATTGGCCGCGAGGATCTCCGCCATCTGGTGGAGTATGCGCACCTTCCCCTCGATGGTCTCCGGAGTGGCACCCTCGAAGGTCTCCGCGCAATCCCCTCCTTGGAGGAGGAATGCCTCGCCGGCGGCCACCGACGCGAGTCTCGCCAATAGCCGATCACACTCTCGGGGCGAGACGAGTTGCGGCTGTGCGGCGAGTTCACCCACCACGTCCCGCAGTGCACACGGATCCGGCCAATCTGGTTGTTGTGCTGCAGCCGGGTCGAGCAGGGCGGGCGGATCGAGCAGGGCATGCGATCTGTTCATTTCAACCTTCAGCCACGGTAGAGGTGCGTGTCAGCCCCGGCAGATCCGCAACAGTGCGGCAGCGAGCGCACTACCGGCGTCGCCGAACGGGACGTGGTAGTTGTTGGTGATATCGGCCTCCCGGACGGGTTCGCCCCGCGGCCCGCCCACGTCGGTGGGAGTGCGCTGCACCTGCCGGGATATTTCCTTGCAAGTACGGATCAAATCGATGATGCTCTGGTCGATGTCGTCAATGCGCCGACGAAGCTGTAACACGTCAAAACCGCCGTCAACGGTCTCCCCTGGCATGGAGATGAGAGACCTGATCATTCCTCCTCCGTGGACTCATAGGAGCTTGAGCGGCTGTTCTACCCGGTCAGCGACATGGCGGAGAAAGCCTGATGCGACCTCGCCATCGCAGACTCGGTGGTCGAACGTCAACGAGAGCTGCACGACCTTGCGCACCGCCAATTCGCCTTCGTGCACCCAGGGCTTGGCCACGATGCGGCCGACGCCGAGCATCGCGGCCTCCGGGTGGTTGATGATCGGCGTGGAGCCATCGACTCCATAGCCGCCGTAGTTGTTCAACGTGATGGTTCCACCGGTAAGCTCAGAAAGAGCGAGTGTCCCGGCACGGGCGGCCTGGGTGAGCCGCGCGATCTCGACGGACAAATCGGCAGTGGTCATCTTGTGGGCGTCGTGCACCACGGGCACGAACAAGCCCTTCTCGGTTTGGGCCGCAAAACCCAGATTGACAGCTGAAAAGCGGACAATCTCTTGACGTTCGACGTCCACCGTGGAATTCAGCTCAGGATACTGGCACGCGGCAGCGACGCAAATGCGTGCCAGGAACGCGAGCAGGCTGATTCGGTTCGCCTCAGCGCCTGCGTTGAGTACGTCCCGTGCCGCGAGCAGCTCGGTGGCGTCGACATCCACCCAACACGTGACGTCCGGAATTTCGCGTCGACTGCGGGAGAGCTTGTCGGCAACCGCCTTGCGCATGCCACGAATCGGAACCCGCTCACCTCCTCGCCGGTCGGCGGAATCCACCTGGGAGGCTGCGGTGATGGCCCGTTTGACGTCGGCGCGCGTGATCACACCGTCGGTGCCGGTGCCTTGGACCGCGCGCAGATCAAGCCCGTTGTCCCTCGCGAGGCGGCGCACCAGTGGCGAAACGACGGCGACCGGCGTGGTCACCAGCGCCGACGAGCCGGAATCCCGGCTGGGGGCAGGCTGAGCACAAAGACTTGTGGTCCTCGGGACGGGAACCGCCCCCGCCCGAACCCGACCGCGCCGGCGAACGGGTGCGCTGCTGACGCCGGAGCCGACAAGCACCTTGGCCGAATCGTCGGAGCACTCGAGTTCGGTCGCGGCGACCGCAACGGTCACCAGGACGCTGCCCACGGGGAGGACGTCACCCACGTCTCCGACACGACTGTCGACCGTTCCTTGATACGGGCACGGCAGCTCGACCGTGGCTTTCGCCGTCTCCACCTCGACCACCGGCTGGTCCGCGCGCACGCGATCGCCGACATCCACCAGCCAGCGAACGATTTCCGCCTCAGTGAGGCCCTCACCGATGTCGGGAAGCAGGAATTCAAAGACCTGCGACATGCACCTCTCCCCCTCGGATATCCGTCTCCCATTGGAGGCGGGCCACTGCATCGAGAATCCGGTCCACCGACGGAAGGTGACGGCCCTCCAGCATCGGCGGCGGGTACGGGATGTCCAACCCTGCGACACGGAGGATGGGCGCCTCCAGGTGGTGGAAACAGCGTTCGGTGATCCGCGCCGCGATCTCCGCACCCGCACCCGCGAAGCCCGCCGACTCGTGCACCACGACCGCGCGTCCCGTTCGCCGCACCGCGGCGCAAACCGTCTCGTCGTCGAAAGGCACCAAGGATCGCAAGTCGACGACTTCGAGCTGCCATCCCTCCTCAACTGCCGCCTCGGCCGCCGCCATGCACAAGGGCAGGCTCGGGCCGTAGGTGATCAGCGTCGCCGAAGTCCCACGGCGACGCACTGCCGCGACACCGGCAGGATCCACCTGTTCGGAAGAATCCGACGACCATTGGTCTTTCGACCAGTACAGCCGCTTGGGTTCCAAGAAGACCACCGGATCATCAGAGGCTATCGACTGCCGTAGAAGACCGTAGGCGTCGGCGTGGGTAGCCGGGCAGACCAAGTGCAACCCGGGTGTGTGCATGTAGTAAGCCTCGGAGGAATCGCTGTGGTGCTCAACCGCGCCGATCCCGCCCCCGTAGGGAATGCGGATGGTCAGCGGCAGCGTCATGCGGCCCTGCGTCCGGTTCCGCATGCGCGCAACGTGGCTGACCAGTTGCTCGAAAGCCGGGTAGGCGAAGGAATCGAACTGCATTTCAACGACCGGGCGCAGCCCGTTCATCGCCATGCCCACTGCCGTTCCCAAGATGCCCGCCTCCGCGAGGGGCGTGTCCGCACACCGGTCACTGCCGAATTCGGCGGCCAATCCGTCAGTGATCCGGAAAACCCCGCCGAGAGCGCCCACATCCTCGCCCATGATGTGGACTGTAGGGTCGTCGCGCAGAGCGTCTCGCAGGGCGGCGTTGAGCGCTTGAGCCATCGTCGTCGAACGCTGCCCCGGACTCGCTCCGGCCGGCGCCGAGAATGTGACAGTGGTCGCGCCGTTCGTCATTGCTGTTCGTTCCCTTCGGCCTGCGCCTCGGCGCGCAGCTCGGCGCGCAACATCGCTTCCTGCTCACGCAGTTGCGGTGTTTTCTCTGCGTAGACGTGGGAGAACAGCGTCATGGGGTCCGGGCTCGGCGCGTGGTCGTAGCGCTTCCGCAGGTTCGCTGCGAATTCTTCAGCCGACCGGGCTGCCTGCTCGACGGCGTCATCGTCGAGCACCCCCATTCCGCGCAAGGACCGCTCCAGGACGAGAACTGGATCACGCCGCCGCCACTGCTCGACCTCCGAAAGGTCGCGATAGCGGCTGTCGTCATCAGAGTTCGTGTGCGGATCGAGACGGTAGGTGACCGCCTCCACGAGGGTGGGGCCTCCGCCGTCTCGAGCCCGCGACACCGCCTCATCGAGGACCTGGTGAACGGCCAGCACGTCGTTGCCGTCGACCAGACGTCCCGGCACACCGAAGCCGACCGCCTTGTCGGCGAGTGACAGCGCGGCGGTTTGCTTGGCCAGCGGAACCGAGATGGCGAATCCGTTGTTCTGAACGAGGAAAACTACCGGAGCCTTCCACACGGCAGCGAAGTTCACCGCCTCGTGGAAGTCGCCCTCGCTCGTACCGCCATCACCCACCATGGCGAGAACGACTGTGTCTTCACCCTTCAGCCGCGCAGCGCGGGCGAAGCCGACAGCGTGCGGGAGTTGCGTGGCGAGCGGGGTGCTCAACGGCGCGACCCGGTGCTCGTACGGGTCGTAGCCGTGGTGCCAGTCGCCGCGCATCACCGTCAACGCCTCAACCGGGTCCACACCGCGCACGATGGCGGCAAGCGTGTCCCGGTAGGTGGGAAAAAGCCAATCCTGTGTCGACAACACCGCGGCGGCCGCAACTTCACATGCTTCTTGTCCGGTGGTCGCCGGGTAGACGGCGAGTCTGCCCTGCTTGGCTAGCGCGGTCGCCTGCAGGTTGTAGCGACGGCCGGTGAAAACCTCCTGGAACAAGGCGCGGAGCAAGTCGACGTCGTACTCGGCGGCTGCGGGGGTTCCCAGGACACGCAACGGTTCGCGTTCCGGCAGCAGCGAACGGGGATCGCTGCGCGGCACGTCCAACGGCTCACGCACTGCGCCTGGCGGGCAGCTGTCGTGGGTGAGGAGCGTCACGACATGCTCCCAACGTTTTCGGTGTCCTCCAGCGGGAGCCTTGGCCGAACGAGGGGGGCCGCCGGATCGCTCGGCCGGTTCTTTCCCAAGGATTCGTGTGCCGCCACGAACTCGTTGCTGCACTGCGCGGCTGCGCAACCGATCTCCCCGCCGAGCATCACCGCAGCCATGATCTCCGCTAGTTTCCGGGCCTTCCCGGCGCCGTAGCAGCCCACCATGGACAACGTTGCCCGGAAGGCGGGCAGCCCGGTTCCGCCACCGACGGTTCCCACAATGAGAGTGGGCAGGGTGATCGACACCTCCAGGTCACCAGAACGTAAGAACTGGCAGTCCACCACGCCTTGCGAGCATTCGCCGAGATAAGCCATGTCCTGCCCGAACGCCTGGAACAACGCGGCCATGCCGTTGACGGCATGGATGTTCAGCGACGGGCTCCCGTGTAGGGCCAGGACGTTCTTGTAATTCCGGATGTAGCTCGCCAGCTGATCCAGCCCGACTCGGGTCATTCGGCGCACCACGTCCTCCTTCAGGACGGTGCGAGCGATGACCTTCTTCCCTTTTTGACGCGCGGGGATGTTCTTCTTGTCCTCCGGATACGGCACGAATTCTTCGCGCACGAGGCCGCTGTTCCGCTTGACGTAGTCGGACACCAGGCTGACGGCCTTGCTGCCCATGTTGCTCCCCATCGCGTCACCGGTGGTGAACTGGAGCGACAAGATCACGGAGGTTCCCGCGCAGTCGTACGAGACAGCGGTGACGTTCAGGTGACCACTGCTGCGATTCGCTATTTCCCGAATAGCCTCTTCATGGTCGCGGCACCACTCTATCAGTCGCGCCGACTCGTCGAGGGAATTCGTGGTCAACTGGGTGGCGCGCAAGAAGTAGTCTTCATACACCATGGTCTCGCAGCCGCCCGACAGATTCATCACCTTCGCGCCGCGGGAGTAGGACGCGAGCAAGGTCCCCTCGAGAGTGGCCATGGGGACGGCGAAAGTCCCCCGTGCCTCGCCGCCTCGGATGTCCACCGGACCGCACAGCCCGAGCGGAATGGGGACCGCGCCCACGAAGTTCTCGATATTGCCCTGCACCTCCGATTCCGCGAGATCGGACCTCAGCGGCTCGTAGGACTCCTCGGTCCCGTCGAGCAACAACTTGATCAAAGCGATGCGCTCGTCCAAGCTGTGCCGGGAGACAACTGTGTTCGACAAGCAGATCACCTCTCGTCGTGCTATGTTTAAATAAAATTAACCGGGTCACGACGCAGTAGACCCGAGAGCTCAACTCGCGACAGCTCGTCGGCCCAAGTCAACTCTAGGCGCTGTTCTCCCAGCGGTGGCACTTCAAGGGCTTTTCGAAGTGAAGCCTTGCGACTCGACTTCGGCGATAGCTGGAAGAGTACAGCCGAGCATTTCGCGCGCACAAGAGCGGCGTTACGCAGGACTTGTACCGAATCAAACATTCACCCGATTGGACTAGCCGGTAATCGAAACCTCAATCTCTTTCAGGAGGTCCGCGATCACAGTGCCGTCGAGAAAGTCAAACACCCTGCGAATATTTGCACGCTTTACCCGGGCAGACTTGCCCATTTGCACACGCGGTTCAATTGCGCGCCACCCGCCGCACACCGTTCCCGGCATACGTTTCGAGAATGCAAATCTCTGCAGAATTCGTGCCCGATGGATCGTCATCCCCGGTACTTTCGGGCAAAAGGTCAGGCCCGGGAACAACGATGGGTGACGCCCGGGATCGTTGGCGCGGCCACGTTGCGCCGGCCGCTGGTCGGAATGCGTGACCAACGAGCGGATACAGCGGCGACGCTGACCCGCCGTCAACGTGACGAATGACGTCTTCCACAGACCAGCTTGCAATCGTCTCGGATGCGGACGAACCGAGAAGAAGGTGCAAGCCCTCGCGGCTACGGGTGCAAGATCGGCATTGATGCCTTGGGCGCCTTCAGCCATCCGCCATAATCTCGGTGTGTGAGCTTGTCAAGGGGTTCTCACCGCCGAGAGCGACGGCCCCGAGACCACAAGCGGCGAGTGATGTCGCGCAGCTCGAGCATCCCGGCTCGTGGCATGAGTTCCGCACGGCCCAGATGCGCGGGGGTCCTCGTCGATGACCTTCCGCCTCGCGACCACAACCCCGTCCGATGAGGAGGACATGTGCCAAAATTCCCCGCGCTCGCCACCACCGTGGCGGCTTCTGTTGGAATCGCAACAGCATTGTGGGCGACGCCCAGTAGCGCCGCTCCTACGAACCCGGTGACCGTCGCACCGCCGACGTTGTCGGACAGCTGGTACGGGTCGGCGCCGTATGTGACGCCGCTCTACGGCAACCCACCGGATCTGCCGAAGGTGATGGCGGAGACAGGCCAGAAGACCTTCCAGCTGACGTTCATCCAGGCTCCCAGGGGCGGTGGAGACTGTACGCCCACCTGGGATGGCGCGGTCCCGGTGTCCGCGGATACCGCCGTCGCTCGAATCATCGACGGCGTGCGCTTGGCCGGCGGTGACGTCTCCGTTTCGATCGGCGGCTACGGCGGCACGAACTTGGGCCAAACCTGCGGCAGCGCGGAAGATACGGCGAACGCCTACCAGCAAGTGATCGACAAGTACGCACTCCGAGCAATCGATTTCAACCTCGAGGAGCCGGAGTATTCGGACCCCGTAGCAATCACCAAGGAACTGCGAGCGGCACAGATTCTGCAGCAGAACAATCCCGCCCTGTACGTATCGGTTACCACCGTTGCCGCACCCAGCGGAACGACGCCGCAGGGACAGAACCTTCTGAACACGGCCAAGGCCCTGAACTTCACACCGAACAACTACTCGATCATGCCGTTCAACGGCTTCCAGAACGTCGGCGATCAAATCGCCGTGCTCAAGAAGTTCCACGGCGTCCTGATGAGCACATTCGGCTGGGACAGCGCGACCGCGTACGCCCACGAGGGCGCGTCGCTGATGAATGGGCGCTCGGACTTCGGCGAGTACTACACTCAAGCCGATTTTCAGACGCTGCTGGACTACTCGATCAGCCACGGCCTGTCCCGCTACACGTTCTGGTCGCTCAACCGCGACCGTCAATGCACACCGCCCGACAACGGACAGACATCTGGCACCTGCAGCAGTGTGCCGCAGCACCGCTGGGACTTCACCAGGCTGACCGCGCAGTTCGCCCAACGGACAACGGCGATGAAGGTCGGCGTCGAGATTTCCCCGCCGGCCCCTGACGCTCACCCGGTCCTGAGCGACCACGGCGTGGGCCGCTGACTGCGCCCTGAGCAAACCCGCCTACCACGCCCTGGTGGTCACCCGCAGTCCCACGAGGGCTAGTCGTTAGAAAGCGGCAGGTGCCGACTGGATCATTCCTGCCACCCCGGTCTTGTCTCAGAGCCTGTCGGCACAGAACTGTTCGGACGTTTCCCTCACCTGCGGCCAGCGCGCGCCTGCGAAGCGCTGCCGCGCCGTATCGAAACGGTAATCGGCGGGTTCGATCGGTTCCCCGTCACCTGGTAATCTGATCGCTAGGGACCAATAACAGTGACCTCCATTACGCATCGATTTGTTCAAGCGGGTGACGTCCGCCTGCATATCGCCGAAGCCGGCACTGGGCCGCTGGTGCTGCTCTTACACGGCTTTCCCGAGGTGTGGCATTCGTGGCGCCATCAAATTGCCACACTCGCCGAGGCCGGGTTTCGGGCGGTAGCGGTGGATCAGCGCGGGTACGGCCAGAGCGACCATCCGGTTCCCGTGGAAAAGTACTCCATTATGCCGGCGGCCTCGGCGTAGACGTCGCGGCCGGTGGGGCCGATCTTGAACGGGCAGGACTGTTGCTCCATCGGCTTTCTCCAGAGGGTTCGTCGAGCGGAGCGGGATCGAATAGGACGAAACGGCCATTTCGATCATTGAGCGCCCCTTAGATGAGACCCGCGCGGATGGCGTGGGCGACAGCGTGGGTACGGTTGCTGAGATCGAATCGCTTCATGAACTTGTAGAGGATGTTCTTGACGGTACGTTCGGAGAAGTGGAGTTTTTGCGCTATTTCTTCGAGGCCGAATCCTTCGGAGACGAGACGTAGGACATCGATGTCGCGGTGCGTGATACCGGAGGGCGCCATATCGAGCGGTGCGAGCACTTCGCGGTAGGTCCGTTGAAGCTGATCCATGAGTGCGCCCTGCATTGAAACGGGGAGAAAGCCACCACCTTCGCTGACTGCTCGAATAGCTTGGGCGAAGGCCCAGGCGGAGAAGCGGTGGCGCCATAGGACGGCGCGGACGCCCAACCTTACCGCCGTGGCTATGTCGGCGCGCCAAAGGTTTTCCACTACGAGGATAACGGGTTTGACAGCGGCGGGATTGAGGCTTCGCAGCGATTCTATTGTGGATGCTTCGACGATATCCATGGCGACGACCACAACGTCGGCGTTGTCGTTGGTGATCTCGATGTGTTGGCGCTCGTCCAAGCACTGGGCCAGTCCGGCACGAATCAGCGGGTCCGAGGCAGTAATAGACACGCCGATCTTCGTTGTTGTTCCGCCATCCATGGCAATGTCCCCGTAAACTAAGTGGATGCTTCGACGATATCCATCGCGACGACCACAACGTCGGCGTTGTCGTTGGTGATCTCGATGTGTTGGCGCTCGTCCAAGCACTGGGCCAGTCCGGCACGAATCAGCGGGTCCGAGGCAGTAATAGACACGCCGATCTTCGTTGTTGTTCCGCCATCCATGGCAATCGCGCAATCCCTCCGAACACGGTCAACGGGTCCGGGCGCGGCATGCTCCGATCGAGCTGCTGATCCACGTTGATCACGTTGCGCGATCCCACTGTGCTCCGATGAGAGTACTCGACTAGATCGAACGAGTCGATCGCCTCATATACGCCGAGCCGATCCTCGAAGCGTTTGCGCGCCTCACGCTCGACGAACGACAGACACCCGATCCCGGGGAAGTGTTCCAGCAGGTGGGAGAAGATGCTCTCGCCCTCCACCCGGGCCAGCGGGGCACCGATGCAATGGTGATGATCGGGCATGAACGCCACATGCCGGTTCGGGTGGCGCGCCGGATCGAACGCATCCCGGTCATCGAAGGCAGCGGGAACGGGTCCGGTCTTTCTCGCCCATCAATCGATACAGAAGAGCGTCCGTGGCCATGCCTACCTCTCCGTGAGCCCCTGGTTGCTGCGAGCAAGGGGACTTTAAGAGGACAGGTGGGTGGTTGTTGCGCCTAGAAACGCACGACAACCGCCCACACGCGCACGACTGCGCCGTCGGGACTGGTTGGCGGTTTACTTGATCGGGAAGACGTCCAGTGCGGCGGGTGCGTCTGACTCACGCACCAAAGCCACGACTGGAAGGGTTCAATGGCGCCCCGGTGACAGCTAACTGGCCATTCATGCCCGTCCAGTAGAACGGTTCGTCGCCGGTTCGCGCGCAGCGTCACGCGGTGATGCGGACTTGGCCGATCGGCCCTCACCCCGCACCGCTGCTTGACCTGCACCCAGGCCGAGGTCGAGGCGCGCGTCCTCGGACTGCGGCGTAACCCGGGCCAACTTATGAGCGAGACGTTGCCACTAAACGGTCTAGTCACGCCAAGTCACACGGCCTAGACTTCCCGATGTTCGTCCCCGCTGCAGCCAGAGGTCGCGATGCCACTGACTTACCACGTGGATACCGCCACCGTGGATACCACCACCGAGGACATGCCACGCGCCGACCAGCTCGAATACTGGGGCGAGGTAATCAGCTCATTCCATTGCACCCTCAGCTCCCGGGTCATCCGGCCGACCGACTTCCAAGGCCACACAACCTGCCAACGCACCCAGTCCTACCAGCTCGTCAGCTGGGACGCCTCCACCCCGCAATGGCTTCAGCGCACCAAGCGCCAAGTTCATGCCGACCCCGATGAGCGATACAGATTCGGCATCTCCATCCGCGGCTCGCTCGTGTTACGCCAGGCCGGCAACCAGCACACGCTCACCGCCGGCACCGGCGCGCTGTTCACCATGGACACCCCGTTCGACGTCGGCGTCGGACCCTGCCACAAGGGCATGGCCCTCATCATGCCCCAGCGCGAGATCGACCACCGCCTCGGCCGCGGCGCACTTCTCAACCCCGCAACCGACCTCGCCCACGGTTTCGGGCGACTCATCTACACCAGCCTCGCCACCCTCCAAACCGAACGCGACACCCTCACCGCCACCCAATTCGACCGAGCAAGCCAACACCTCACCGACCTGGTTTGCCTGCTCCTCCTCGGCGATACCCAACCGCCGACCAGCCACACACGCGAGATCGAAACCCAAATACGCCGACACATTCGCGCCAACGCGTGGGACCCTGGACTCAACACGGAATCCATCGCACAAGCACTCGGCTGGTCAGCGCGACAAATCCAAGCCGTGCTCCAGCGAACCGGAACCACGCCCAGCGAACTCATTCGTCAAGAACGTCTCCACCACGCGCAACTACAACTCGAAAACCCCGCCAACGTTCGCAAAACCATCACTCAAATCGCCTACGAATCCGGCTTCAACTCGGCCCACACCTTCACCAAGGCATTCCGCCAGCACTTCGGCCACACGCCAAAAGACCATCGCAACCGCTGAGATCCTGTCTCAAGTAGCCGACTTTGCGGGCTTCTTGCTGTCACAGGTCAATGCGGCAACCAGGGCGAGCAAAGCGCAGAAGTAGTCGGCACAGCGCTCGTATCGGATGGCCAGCGTCAGTCCACAGTGAGCTCGGCGGGGTCGTCGACCGGTACGGCGTTGCTTGCCGCGACTCCGGAAAAGAAGCGGGCGCTGTCCTTGACCGTGCGCTGCAGGGTGTTGAAGTCGACGTGAATCAGGCCGAACCGCTGCGAATAACCCAGCGCCCACTCGAAATTGTCCAGCAACGACCAGGCGAGGTAACCGCGCACGTCCGCGCCCTGCTCAATCGCCGCATGGACCGCGCGAAGGTGGTCGGCGAAGTATCGGACCCGGTCGCGGTCTCGAATCCGGCCATCGCTGTCGATCGTGTCGGCGAAGGCCGCGCCGTTCTCGGCGACCACGAGCGGAAGGCCAGGGCAGTGCCGGCTCAGCCACAGCAGCAGGTCCGTCAACGAACTCGGCGTCTGTTCCCAGCCGAACGAGGTAAGCGGCCCGCGAGGCGGCAGAACGTCGAAGCCCCGCAAGCCCGGCAGGCCGCTGTTACTTGGCGCTTCCAGGTCCGCCAACGGCGCCACCCGGACCGGCGCGTAGTAGTTCACCCCGAGCCAGTCCAGCGGGGTAGTGATCGTCTCGAGATCGCCATCGCGTATAGCGGGTTCCAGCGCACCCAGGTGAGCGACGTCGGCGAGCACGTCCTCCGGGTAACCGCGACCCAGCACCGGGTCGAGGAAGATCCTGTTCTGCATCCCGTCGAACTTGCGCGCGGCCTCGCGGTGGGCTTCGTCGTCCACATCGGTCAGCGCCGGCGCGAAGTTCAGCACCAGTGAGAACCGCTGTCCGGGTCGTGCGGCTGCGCGCAGCGCCCGCATCCCCAACCCGTGCGCCAGCAGGTGGTGGTGTGCCGCGACGAGCGCGGTGCCCGGCTCTGCCACTCCGGGTGCGTGCACCCCGGTTCCGTAGCCGAGAAATGCCGAGCAGTAGGGCTCGTTGAGCGTCGTCCAATCCGGCACTCGATCGCCGAGGGCGCCGTGCACTGCCGCCGCGTAATCGGCGAACCGTGCGGCGGTGTCACGAACCCGCCAACCGCCCTCGTCTTCCAACGCCTGGGGCAGGTCCCAGTGGAACAGCGTGATCATCGGCGTGATGCCGTGATCGAGCAACTCGTCGACCAGCCGGTCGTAGAACGCCATCCCGTGCGGGTTCACCGTCCGCCCGTCCGGCATGACCCGCGACCAGGACACCGAGAACCGGTAGGTCGGCAGGCCGAGTTCCGCCATCAGCGCGACGTCCTCGGGATATCGATGGAAGTGGTCGCAAGCCACTTCACCCGTATCACCACCCAGCACCTTGCCTTCCGTGGCCGTGAAGGTGTCCCAAATGGACGGTCCGCGGCCGTCCTCCTTCGCTCCGCCTTCGATCTGGTAGGAGGCCGTGGCCGTCCCCCAGACGAAGTCCGACGGGAAACCGAGCGCCTTCTTGTTGGTCATATCCACCTCATCCGTTGACCGAAACTCGCGTGAGTCCGTTGACGATCTGTCTTGCCAGCAGCAGAAAAACGATGATCACGGGCAGCACGCCGAGCGTCGCACCGGTCAGCATCAATGAGTAGTCCAAGAAGTAACCGCTCGCCAACCTCGACAAGGCTACCTGAACGGTCAGGCTTTCGTTCGGGTCGAGCACGATCAGCGGCCAGAAGAAATCGTTCCACGCGGCCATGAACGTCACCATGCCGAGCACTGCCGCCTGCGGACGGATCGCCGGGATCGCCACATGCCGAAACGTCCCCCACAGCGAGCAACCATCCACTCTGGCCGCGTCGACCAGTTCCGGGGCAACCGCCTCCTCGCACGCCTGGCGCATCCAGAAGACGCTGAACGCGTTGACCAGTGCGGGCACGATCACCGCCTCCAGCCTGCCGTACCACCCGAGGTCGCCGACGACCATGTACAGCGGGACCACCCCGAGCTGGGCCGGCACCATCACGGTTCCGATCACCACCAGGAACAGAGTGTTCCTCCCGGCGAAGCGCAGTCGGGCGAAAGCGAACCCGGCAAAGCTGGACAGCACCACGGTCGACACCATGACCGTCCCCGACACGATCAACGAGTTCTGGATCGCGAGCCAGAAGTCCACGGTGTCGAAGACGCGTTGCACGTTTTCCAGGAGGTAGCCGCCGGGGACCAGAGGTGGGATGGAATCACCAATGGCCGAGCTGTCGCTGGAGGACACCACGAACGACCAGTACAGCGGGAACGCCGATGACACGACAACACCGGTCAGCAGTGCGTAAACCAGAACCCCGGGGCGGCGGGTCAATGGACCGGCACCGTCGGATCGGCGGAGTCGCCGGGCAGGGACACTCGCGAGCACCGCTTCAGCTCCCTCCGCGAATTCGACGCACCAGCACGAAGTTCGCCACTGCGGATATCAGGCACATGACGAACAGCACCCATGCGATGGCAGCCGCGTATCCGGCGTCGAACAGACCGAATCCCTTCTCATAAAGGTACATGGTCAACGTCTGGAACTGCCGGTCGTTGCCGCCGACACCGGCGGTTCCGGTCGAGTCGAACAGTTGCGGCTCCGCGAACAGCTGCAGGCCGCCGATCGTCGAGACCACCACCGTGAAAATGATGGTCGGCCGAATTCCCGGCACGGTGATCGACCAGAACGACCGCCACCGCGAAGCCCCATCGAGCGCGGCCGCTTCGTAGAGCTCCCTGGGGACGTTGCGCATCGCGGCGAGGTAGAGCAACGCGTTGTAGCCGGTCCAACGCCAGATCACCATGGTGGCGACGGCCAGGTGCGACGACCAGCGCTGGCCCTCCCAGTCGACGGGATCCAACCCGAACAACCCCAGAATCCAGTTGATCATGCCGAAATCGCGGCCGAATAGCTGGGCGAAGACCAGCGCCACGGCCACCACCGAGATGACGTTCGGCAGCAGAACACCTGCGCGCCAAACGGTCCCCGCCCGAAGCGGCCGGTTGAGCAGCGCCGCGATGCCGAGCGCGGCCAACAGCTGTGGCACCGTGGAGACCACGAAGATGCTCGCGGTGTTGAACAGGGCGTTGTAGAAATCCGGGTCGGCGAACAGTGCGGTGTAGTTCGCCAGCCCGACGAAGCCCTGATCACCGTCGATCAAATTCCAGTCGTGCAGCGAAATCCACGCGGTGTACAGCAGCGGGAAGAGGCCGAACACCGCGAACAGCACGAAAAAAGGAGCGACGAACAGGTACGGCGTGACCCGGGCGTCGATCCGGGAGAGCAGGACCCCCCGGCGCCCACCCGGAACCGACCCACGAAGAACGTGGGCCGGTTCGCGGGTGGGCGTCGGTGAAGGGCTTCGTGACATCCTCCCTACCTCACGGCGTCGCGGGCCTGCTGCACGGCCTCGTCCCACGCCTGGTCGGCGCTCTGCTTGCCGTCCTCGACGCGGCCGAGTGCCTGGCCGAACTTCGGTCGCACCACGCTGTCCTTGGCACCGCGGTAATTCGGGCGCAGGCTGTCCGCCGAGCTCGCGTAGATCTGGCCCACCGGTGCGTCGCTGAAGTACGGGTCGGTCTTGCCGATCACCTCAGGATCCTGGTACGCAGCCGGCGTACTGGGCAGGATGCCGCTCTGCAGGAAAATCTTCTTCTGCTGCTCCGGGGCGGTCAGCCACTTGGCGACTTCGTAAGCCTCCTTCGGGTGTGCGCCCTGCTTGGGCACCGTCAGGTAGGAGCCACCCTGGTTTCCGCTGTTGCCGGGAACCGTGGTGAGGTCCCACTTGCCCTTGTTCCCGTCGCCACCGGCTTCCCTGATCTGCTCCAGCATCCAGGCCGGGCAGTTCATCACGGCGAAGGAGCCCTGTTTGACCGCCACGTTCCAGCCCTGGGTGTAGCTGGTCACCCTGGCGGTCTGCCCCTTCGCCCCGATGCTCGCGGCGATGTCGAAGGCACGTCGCAGGTTCGGATTCCGGTCGGCGATGAGCGAGTCGTCCGCCTTCGAGAAGAAGTTCTCCTCGGACTGGTTGAAGATCGCGGTGTAGATGGTGCCGGCGGAATCGGCGAACTTCGCATCCGGCACCGCGGCGCTGAACCGGTCGGCGACCCGGGCGAAGTCTTCCCAGGTGGGCCACAGCTTGGCCACCTCGGTACGCTCGGTCGGCAGACCGGCCCGGGCGAACAGGTCGCGGCGGTAGCACATCGCCAGGCTGCCCATGTCCGTCCCGAGACCGAGTACGAAACTTCCGTCCTTGCTGACCCCCTGCTCCCACTTCCAGGGGGCCCACTGGTTCTGCAGGTCCTTGGCCCCGAAGTCGGCGAGGTTGACGAACTTGTCCCTGGACTGCAGGAACTGCGGAAGGTACTGCTCTTCGACGGCGACGACATCGGCAGCGCCCTTGCCGCCCGCTAGCTGGGTGGCCAGTCCCTTGTGGTGGGCCTCGAAGTCGGCGACCTGCGACACCAAGTGGATGTTGGGATGCTGTGCCTCGTACTCCTTGAACAGCGGCTCGTAACCGAACTCGCCGAAGGTCGCGACCTTGATCTCGATCTTCCCACTGCCGGCCCCATCGGTTCCCGCGCACCCCGCCAGGGCCACCGACACAGCCGAGGTCAGGGCAGCAACAGCCAGCCAGCGCGAACGCCTTCTCCTCATCACACTTCCTCATCTCCCAATCGTGACCACCATGCCGCGAGCTGATCGCTGATCTACCGCGCAGCGAAACGTGTGTCCACCACGGGAATCGAAGTCTGCCTCTTCGGACATCCGGCCCACGGTTCAGACGTGCACCAGCACCCGTCCCTCGTTGCCCGCGTCGACCTCGACCGGCCGGTAGGATTTCGGAGATGAGGCTGGTCCAGGAGCGCCGGCACACGGCGCTTCAGCTTGCCTGAGCCCTTGCCGGGGATGATCTCCACCAGCGCGGACGGCATTCGCCGACAGGGATCTCAGGCAATTTCAACTCCCCGCTCTCGGGAGAACTGATGGATTTCGAGCCAGACTAGATCGCGGCGAATCCGGAGATCAACGGATCCGAGGGCAGGGAATTGAAGCACAAGAGGCACAACCGGACCGTGGTGACGGCGCTATGTCAGAGGGGGATGTTGCCGTGCGAGCCGCGCCCGGCCGGGGCCGCCGCGAGCGCCTCCGCGATGCGGCGCCGGGTCGTCTTGGGGTCGATGACCTCGTCGACCACACCGATCGACATCGCCCGGCCGACACCGCCGGCCACGCGCTCGTGCTCCTCGACGAGCTTGTCCTGCAGCGCTTCCCGCTCCTCCTCGGGCGCGGCGGCGAGCGCCTTGCGGTGCAGGACGCCGACCGCGGCCTTGGCGCCCATCACCGCGACCTCGGCCTCCGGCCAGGC